>CAMWKB010000046.1 GCA_947174705.1 uncultured Lachnospiraceae bacterium | reverse complement strand
AATATTGATAAGGAGTAAATGCGTATGTTACAGATTAGACCTGTTTCGGATTTGAGAAATAAATTTCCTGATATTGAGAAAATAGTAAATGCGGGTGAACCAGTATATTTGACAAAAAACGGATATGGGGCAATGGTAGTACTCAGTTTGGAAGAATATTCAAAACTTACAGATGGTGTGGAAACTGCATTGGATAAAGCAGATAGGCTTGCAGCAGAAAATCCTGAGAGAATGAGCCATGAGGAAGTCTTTGGAAATCTGCGGAGGAAAATAAATGCTCAGTAAAAAGTACAGATTAAGTTATCTACCGCTTTTTTATGAAGATATTAATGAAAAATTAACTTACATTGTTGAGAAACTAAAGAACCCGAAGGCAGCAAATGATTTGTTGGATAAGGTGGAAACTGCTATTATGGAGCGTCTGCCAGTGGCAGAATCTTTTGAACCATATCATTCTGTTCGAGAGCGTAAATATGATTATTATCGCATTTATGTAGATAATTACATCGTTTATTATGTGGTAATAGACGATAATCCAAATGATTTGATTATGGAAGTTAGAAGGTTTCTTTATAATAGGCAGAATCGTGAAGACTTGCTGTGATAAATAGTATAATAAGTGTAAGCGAGAGCTGGCTTATTTACGATTTTGCTGAGGTCAGCAAAATCATAATAGAAGGCGACTTGTCGTTCGTGGAGACATTAAACAGTGAAACTAACTTTTGGCAGAAACGGCGCATGATGCCGGAAGATTTGCCAAGACCGGAGAAAAGAGAACCACATATTAGAATTTTAAAAGCTCTTGGCGGCGCTCAAGAGCTTTTGCAGTATGTAGAGGACTATTTGAGGATTATTAGGTAATTAGTTTCAAAATCCTTCGATTTACTTTTTAGCCTCAATATGCTATACTAGCATAGCTGTTGAGGTTTTTTTAATTGATTTTAAATAGAAATAATTATTTATAGAAAAGATTTAATTGAATGAACATGGAGGAAAAAGATAAAATGAAACTAGGAATCGTAGGCTTACCCAACGTCGGTAAAAGTACATTGTTCAATTCTTTAACAAAGGCAGGCGCAGAATCGGCTAATTATCCGTTCTGTACCATCGACCCGAATATAGGAATCGTTGCGGTTCCGGATGAGCGTTTGAAATTATTGGGAGATATGTACAGCTCTAAGAAGGTGACACCGGCGACTATAGAATTTGTGGATATTGCGGGACTTGTAAAAGGCGCGTCCAAAGGAGAGGGGCTGGGTAATCAGTTCCTTAGCAACATTCGTGAAGTGGATGCGGTTGTGCATGTGGTACGCTGTTTTGAGGATTCCAATATTGTGCATGTGGACGGTTCGATTGATCCGCTGCGTGATATAGAAACGATTAATTTAGAGCTTATTTTTTCAGATATAGAAATTCTGGACAGAAGAATAGCCAAGACAAGCAAGGGGGCAAGAATGGATAAAACTCTTGCGAAGGAGTTAGCTTTGCTTGAACAGATAAAAGCACATCTTGAGGATGGTAAGCTTGCAAGAAGTTTTGTGACGGAAGATGAAGACGAGCTGGCGCTGCTTGCTTCGTATAATCTTTTGACTTATAAGCCGGTAATTTTTGCAGCAAACGTAGCAGAGGATGATTTGGCGAATGACGGTGCAGATAATCAAGGCGTTGCAGCGGTAAAAGCATTTGCAGCTGAAAACGACAGTGAAGTATTTGTGATTTGCGCACAGATTGAGCAGGAGATTGCGGAGCTTGATGAAGAAGAAACTGCGATGTTCTTAGAAGACCTTGGGTTAAAAGAATCGGGGCTTCAGAAACTTATTAAAGCAAGCTATCATATTCTCGGACTTATGAGTTTTCTTACCGCAGGAGAGGATGAAACAAGGGCATGGACAATTAAAATCGGTACGAAAGCGCCTCAGGCAGCAGGAAAGATTCACACCGATTTTGAAAGAGGTTTTATCAAAGCGGAGGTTGTTAACTATAAGGACTTGCTGGAGCAAGGCTCGCTTTCCGCCGCAAGAGAAAAAGGTCTTGTGGGCATGGAAGGAAAAGAGTATGTTGTGCAGGACGGGGATGTAATTTTGTTTAGATTTAATGTTTAAGTAAAGAAGTTATAGGGTGGCATGGAGATATTGTATGAATGATATTATGGATGCAACAGATATAGCTTTCCCAAATTTGGGGCTGTATCTTAGGAATCTGCCTAAATCTTTCAGTATCTTTGGATTTGAAGTGGCGATATATGGGATGCTGATTGCATTTGGAGTGTTAAGCGGGATATTTATGGCAGATTACGTCGCAAAAAAGGAAAAAGTAAATACTGAAATTATATGGGATTTTGCCATTTATGCCGTGATTTTTTCTATTATAGGCGCAAGAATATATTATGTGATTTTTGAATGGGATATGTATAAGAACAATCTGCTTGAGATTTTTAACCTGAGAAACGGCGGAATTGCGATTTACGGAGCGGTAATAGCTGCGTTTATAACACTTTTTGTCTACTGCCGTGTTAAAAAGCAGAGCTTTTTGCAGATTGTGGATATCTGCGTACCGGGGCTGGCGCTTGGACAGGCAATCGGCAGATGGGGAAATTTCACCAACAGGGAAGTATTTGGCGGTTATACAAATAATCTTGTGGCAATGAGACTTCCTATCGAAGTAGTAAGAAACCGCGATATTACAGCGGATGTAGCGGCTCATATTGTGGAGGGCACAAACTATATTCAGGTGCACCCGACTTTTTTGTATGAATGTCTGTGGAATCTGGCTCTGATTGCCATAATGCTTCTGTACCGCAGTCATAAAAAATTCGAGGGGGAAATGTGGCTTTTATACCTTGGCGGATATGGGCTTGGGCGTTTTTGGATAGAAGGTATCAGAACTGACCAGCTCTATATAACCGGAACCCATATTCCGGTATCCCAGGCTATTGCAGCAGTGTGCGTGATCGTATCTGTGGCTGCGGATATTGTGGTGCGTTACCGGATGAAGCAGAATAAGGATGATAGTGAAAGTTATGTAAACTAGAGTTCGTTGGAGGCATTTAAGAATTTATGAAAAAGGATTTTATACTCTGGCTGGTGATTTCAGCAGTAATTATGCTGATGTTTCCGTTTCTGGCAGTTACCTTTATAAAGGCAGATGCCGGAATGGCAGTTTGTTTCATATTTTTTTATGCTGTTAATCCGATATATTCTGTGGTCATTGGAATTTTTGCGGGAAAAGACATTAAGCGTTTATGGAGTCTGCCTGTTATTTCATCAATTCTATTCTTGGCAGGGACATGGTTGCTTTTTGATATGGGAGAGATTGCATTCATTATGTATGCAGTAGTTTATCTTATTCTGGGGATGCTTGCCATGTTAGTATCTATGTTGATTAGTAAGAAAGCACGTCAATAATTGAAAATTTTATAGTCTGGAATATAATTGTTGTTTCCAAACAAGATTAAATCGTTCTAGCGTACATTGCCTCTCTGTGTTACAGACAGAGGGGCTTTTTTAATTTTTTATTTAAAAAACCTATCTTTTCCCTTGCAATATGTGCTATTTTATTATAAAATGATAGACAAAGTGGTAGAAAGTGGAATTTAGTGGTTGAAAGTGGTAGATTTTAATAAATTTCACTGACTGTGGCAGACACTTTATGGCAGTGAGAGAGGCATGGTTACTTAGCTATGTTTATGGGAGAATACAATCACACAATTGATGTAAAGGGCAGGCTCATTATCCCGTCCAAGTTCCGCGAGGCGCTTGGTGATGTTTTCGTGGTGACAAAAGGGCTGGATGGCTGTCTGTTTGTCTTTGACAATGCTGAGTGGGCTGTATTTGAAGAAAAACTTAAATCATTGCCGATTACGAATAAGGATGCCAGAAAATTCGTGCGTTTTTTTCTGGCGGGAGCAGCGGAAGTAGAAGTGGATAAACAGGGCAGGATTTTAGTGCCCAATGTACTTAGAGAATTTGCAGAGTTAAGTAAAGATGTTGTTCTGATCGGAGTTGCAAGCAGAATTGAAATCTGGAGCAAAGAACGGTTTGAAGAAGTAGAAACTTATGATGACATGGACGATATAGCCGAACATATGGCAGACCTCGGACTTGGCATTTAAGGAATAGGATGCAGTAAGCGGAATGGAATTTAAGCACACATCGGTTCTTTTGGAAGAAACAATAGAGAATCTGCGGGTAAAGCCCGATGGGATTTACATAGACGGGACGCTTGGAGGCGGTGGGCATGCTTATAACATCGCTTCTAAGCTGAATAAAAACGGCAGGCTGATAGGTATTGACCAGGACGGAGAAGCTATTGAGGCTGCCTCTGAGAGACTTTTGCCCTTTAAAGACAGGGTAACTATTATACGTGATAATTATTGCAACGCAAGGAGTGCGCTGCATGGAATTGGCATAGATAAAGTGGACGGCATTGTGCTTGATTTGGGAGTGTCATCATACCAACTGGACAATGCCGGCCGGGGATTTTCGTATAAGTATGACGCGCCGCTTGATATGCGTATGGACATGCGGCAGTCAGTAAGCGCCAGAGAAATAATAAACACATATCCTGAGATGGAGCTGTACCGGATAATAAGAGACTACGGTGAAGAAAAATTTGCAAAGAATATTGCTAAACATATAATTGCCGCAAGAAAGGACAAGCCCATAGAGACAACCGGAGAACTTAATGAAATCATTAAGGCGGCAATTCCGGCTAAGATGAGAGCGACGGGAGGACATCCTTCCAAGCGTACTTTTCAGGCGATACGGATTGAATGTAACAGAGAGCTTGAGGTGCTTAAGGATTCATTGGATGATTTTATTGAGATGTTGAATCCTAATGGCAGGCTTTGCATTATTACATTTCATTCACTGGAAGATAGAATAGTTAAATCTACATTTAAGAAAAGTGAAAATCCATGCACTTGCCCGCCGGAGTTTCCGGTTTGTGTATGCGGTAAAGTGTCAAAAGGAAAGGCGGTTTTGTCTAAACCGATTTTACCTTCAAAAGAAGAGATGGAGAATAACAAACGCTCCAAAAGCGCAAAACTCAGAGTTTTTGAGCGAAATGATGTATAGAAAGGAACGTGTAAATATGGCGGCAGTCAGGGGGAGAAACAGGTACGTACATGGAAGTGCGGTCGCAAAGCCCGATATCAGAAGAGAACTTGAAAGAGAGCCAAGAAAGAGATTAAGCAACACAACCAGAAAAAACAGGGAAAAAGCCTGGCATATGAGTCCGGGATATGTTTTATTCCTAAGTATTGCGTTGATTGCTACGGGATGGATTCTGATAAATTACATAAAGCTGCAATCTGATATTACCAACAGTATTAAGCAGATTTCCAGCTTGGAAAGCGAATTAAACGATTTAAAGCTGGCAAATGATGAAGCGTATAACAGGATAACAGGCAGCGTTGATTTGGAAGAGGTCAGAAGAATTGCTATTCAGGAACTTGGTATGACATACGCACAGGAAGGACAGATTATAACATTTAAGAGTGAGAATAACGATTATGTGAAACAGATTTCTTCAATTCCGTAATAAGTGGGTGACGATTTGAGCAGACAAAGTGCAAGGTACAGTTATATTAACAAATTTACAATCAAAATGCAAAAGAAGCTGTTAATGCTTTTTATATTAATATTACTGGCATTTGTGGGACTTAGCGCCCGGCTGATTTTGATTAACAGGGATAACGGAAAGGATTATAAAAAGCAGGTGTTGTCGCAGCAGGAGTATGACTCTGTGACAATACCTTTTAAGCGTGGAGAAATACTGGATTCCAACGGTACGGTGTTAGCAATCAGCAACAAGGTATACAATATCATTCTTGATACTAAGGTGCTAATGGATGATAAGGCTAATTTAGAGCCGACGCTTAATGCGCTCCGCAGTGCTTTCGGCATTGATACTTCTGCGGCAAGGGAGTATATTTCAACGCATCCCACATCTTCATACTATGTGTTAGACAGACGTGTCAGCTATGATAAGGTTGAAAAGTTCAAAGAGCTGCAAAAGGATGAAAAAAACGGCTCTAAAATTAAGGGCATATGGTTTGAAGATGAATATAAGAGGGAATATCCGAACGGCTCGCTTGCCTGTGATGTAATAGGCTTTACAAGAAGCGATAATTCGGGATTATATGGTCTTGAAGAGTATTATAATGATATTTTGTGCGGAACGAACGGGCGTGAGTATGGATACCTGAACAATGACTCAACCCTGCAAAGAACAACGGTTGCAGCCGTAGACGGCTATAATATTCAGACTACACTTGACGCTAATATCCAGAGTATAGTAGAAAAATATTTAAAGAAATTTAACGAAGAACATAAGGATGGTTTTGTAGAGGGTAATGGGGCGCAGAATGTGGGCTGCATTATTATGGAAGTAGATACCGCCAATGTGCTTGCAATGGCAAACTATCCGGTATATGACCTCAATGATACACGAAATACCGACAACTTAATCGGTATGCCGGAGCTTGATGAAAACAATAAGAAGACCGGAGAATGTGTAACACAGGAAAAGATAGATGCAATGAATGATGATGCAATGTATAGGCATCTTAATGCATTGTGGAAGAATTTCTGTATTGTGGATGCGTATGAGCCGGGCTCTGTATCCAAGCCTTTTACAGTAGCGGCAGCGTTAGAAAGCGGTTCGATTACCGGAAACGAGCGTTATGTTTGTAATGGAAGTCTGGAGGTTGTAGCCGGAGAAAAGCCGATTAAATGTCATAGTACATATGGAGACGGTGAGCTTAGCGTAGCTGAGGGGATTGAACGTTCATGTAATGTCGTGCTTATGAACATAGCGCTTCAATTAGGAAAAAATAAGTTTGTGGATTACCAGCATTTGTTTGGTTTCGGTCTTAAAACCAATATTGACTTAGCAGGGGAAGCAAGGACAGCTTCTTTGGTGTATGGCAAGGATAATATGAGACAGGCCGAACTTGCAACCTGTTCTTTCGGGCAAGGTTTCAATTCTACAATGATTCAGACAATAACAGGCTTTTGTTCTCTTATAAACGGCGGCAAATTTTATGAACCTCATGTTGTAAGTAAAATTACGACTGCGGATGGCGCAACGGTAGAAAATATTGAACCGAGGCTGTTAAAGCAGACGGTTTCGGAATCTACAAGCGAAAAAATATTAGAGTACTGCAATCAGGTAGTTACAGGAGAAAAAGGAACCGGTAAGACTGCAAGGCCGGCAGGTTATATGATTGGCGGCAAGACAGGAACAGCAGAGACACTTCCACGTGGTAATAACGAGTATGTTGTTTCTTTTATGGGATATGCGCCTGCTGATGATCCTCAGATTGCAATTTATGTTGTAGTGGACAGACCAAACGTGCAATATCAGGATGACGCTAAATATGCAACAAAGATAGTGAAAAACATATTGACGGAAGTGCTGCCATATCTGAATATTTTTATGACGGAAGAACTTACCGATAAAGAGAGAGAGGAACTTGAAGAACTGCAGATTGCCATAAGACAGGGCGAAGCTGACAATACAGATGAAGAAGGCGTTCCCGGTCAAGAAGGCGGGGAAGGTGAAACACCCACAGAAGGAAACGCAGAGGGTGAAGGCGGCGAAAATTCCGGCAAAGAAGGAACAGAAGGCGGTGTCGAGGGACAAGCAGGCTCAGCTGCTAACGAGATATGGAAGACTTTCCCTATTGACCCTGAAACCGGATATGCTAAAGACCCGAATAACGGTAATCTGGTTGATCCAGATACAGGCGCAGTGGTAAATGGAGGAAGTCTGATCACAAATGAAGACGGAAGCGCGGCAAGCGGAATCGGCGAACCGCCTAAGGGCGATGATTCAGATAATAATAATTTTGGACCGTAAGAATTAAGTTCATATGAATAACCTCATAAAAACGGTAATAAATTATATTAATACCTTTTTATGAGGTTTTATTGCAGAATGAAGGAAGTTGATTATACCCATAAAACATATCACAGAAATAAGACCGTTGTAGTAATGTTTCTGTGTCTTGCGATGTTTCTTGGACTGATTGGCAGACTTGTGTATTTAATGGTTTTCCAGTCGGAGTATTATACGCAGAAGGCTAAGGAACTGCACGAGAGGGAACGAAACATCAAAGCGGCAAGAGGAAGGATAATTGATGCTAACGGAGAGATTCTTGCCGACAATAAGACTGTGTGTACCATATCAGTCATACATAATCAAATTGAAGACGCTGAGCGGGTTATAGGGATATTATCAAAAGAATTGGATTTATCGGAGGAATATGTACGAAAACGCGTAGAAAAATATTCGTCCATAGAGAAAATAAAGAGCAATGTGGATAAGTCTGTTGGGGATACAGTACGTGCCTATGAGCTTGCGGGAGTCAAGGTTGATGAGGATTACAAAAGATACTATCCGTATGAATCACTTGCCTCTAAGGTACTGGGGTTCACGGGCGGCGATAATCAGGGAATTATAGGTTTAGAAGTAATTTATGAGGAATACTTACAGGGCAGCGCGGGAACAATACTGACTGTAACGGATGCAAAGGGCGTAGAGGTGCCGGAGGCAGGCGAAGAACGTATAGAGCCTGTAAACGGTAACGATTTATACATAAGCATGGATATGAATATTCAAAGTTATGCCACGCAGCTTGCTATACAGACAATGGAGACCAAGCAGGCGGACAGCGTATCCATTATAGTAATGAATCCGCAAAACGGAGAGCTCATGGCGATGGTGAATGTGCCTGAGTTTGATTTAAACAATCCTTATACATTACCGCAAACGACGGATGAGACAGTTTTAAGCGAAGAAGAAAAGCAGGAACTTTTAAATGCAATGTGGCGAAACGGCTGCATAAACGATACATACGAACCGGGGTCTACATTTAAAATGGTGACAGCATCGGCGGCTCTGGAAGGCGGCGTTGTTACGGTAAATGATAATTTCAGCTGTCCGGGATATGTCATGGTGGGCGACAGAAGAATCAGATGCCATAAGATTGCGGGACACGGTGCCGAGAATTTTGTGGAGGCTACGATGAATTCCTGTAATCCGGTTTTTGTTACAGTGGGTTTAAGGCTTGGAGTAGATAACTATTATAAATATTTTAAGCAGTTTGGACTGCTTGATAAAACCGGTATAGACCTTCCGGGGGAAGCCGGAACCATCATGCATAAGAAGGAAAATATAGGGCAGGTGGAGCTTGCGACTATATCTTTTGGACAGTCTTTTCAGATTACGCCCATACAGCTTGCGGTTACGGCGGCGTCCATTGTTAACGGCGGCAGGAGAGTCACACCTCATTTTGGCGTGAGAATAGTCTCGGCTGACGGGAATGACAGTAAATCTTTTGCTTATAAAATCAAGGATAATGTTTTGTCGAAAGAAACATCGGAAACAATGCGCTACATTTTAGAGCAGGTTGTTGAGAACGGCGGTGGTAAAAAGGCCTATATTGAGGGCTATCGTATAGGCGGCAAAACCGCTACAAGCCAGACCCTTCCGAGGGGAAGCGGTAAGTATATTGCTTCTTTTCTGGGATTTTCACCGGCAGATGATCCGGAGGTGCTTGCACTTTGTATTATTAATAATCCGCAGGGGGTATATTACGGAGGACAGATAGCGGCGCCGGTTGTAAAGCAGCTTTTTGAAAATATTCTTCCTTATTTGGATAAGATAGATTATAATAAACTCAAAAACTAGCAAGAGGGATGAAGATGAATACTACTATTGTTATGTCGGTAATTATATCATTTGCTATAAGTGTTGTTTTGGGACCGATGGTAATTCCGTTTCTCAGAAGACTTAAGGTCGGGCAGACTGTCAGAGAAGAAGGACCTAAGGAGCATCTTAAGAAAAACGGGACTCCTACAATGGGAGGAATACTGATTTTAGTCAGTGTCGTGGTTACTTCGATTTTATATGTGAAAGAATATCCAAAGATCATCCCGATTCTTTTTGTCACACTCGGCTTTGGACTTATCGGTTTTATGGACGATTATATTAAGGTTGTACTTAAGCGTTCAATGGGGCTTAGGGCATGGCAGAAGATGCTGCTTCAGATTATTGTAACAGGCGTTTTTGCGTATTATATTTTACATTATACCGATGTATCCCTTGCTATGCGGATTCCGTTTGTAAAAGGGCTTTATCTGGATTTTGGTATGCTTAATATTCCGATTTTATTTTTTATTGTTATAGGTACCGTAAACGGTGCAAATTTCACGGACGGACTGGACGGACTTGCAAGTTCAGTTACTGTGCTTATAGCGACATTCTTTACGGTGGTTGCAATAGGGCTGCAAAGCGGCATAGAGCCGATTACCTGCGCGGTTGTCGGCGCATTGTTGGGATTTTTACTGTTTAACGTACATCCGGCAAGCGTCTTTATGGGAGATACGGGTTCGCTTGCGCTGGGAGGTTTTGTAGCGGCGACGGCTTATATGATGCAGATGCCGATTTTTCTTGCAATAGTATGCTTTATTTATGTAATAGAAGTATTGTCGGTTATTATACAGGTATCGTATTTCAAGCTATCGGGCGGTAAGCGCATATTTAAGATGGCGCCTATTCATCATCATTTTGAACTCTGCGGCTGGTCGGAGACAAGGGTAGTGGCGCTTTTTTCCATACTGACCGCATTATTGTGCCTGATAGCGCTTATGGGAATTTAAGATAAATAGAATTAAAGTTAAGTAGGAAAGGCATAGAAAAATGGATTTAGTAAATAAAAAAGTATTGATAGTTGGTACCGGAATCAGCGGCGTGGGAGCTGCTCAGGCGCTTAGCAGTGCGGGCGCGCATCCGATTCTGTATGATGAAAACGAGAATCTTGTAAAAGAAGATGTATTGGCGAAGCTTCCGGAGTCCTGTAAGGCGGAGGTTATCATTGGAGAATTGCCGGATGAGGTAAAAGATGAAGTGGAGCTTCTTATTCTGAGTCCCGGAGTGCCTGTGGATACGGAGTTTGTAGATGAATTCAGAGGTAAAGGCATAAGAATATGGGGGGAGATAGAGCTTGCTTATGAGCTTGGTAAGGGAAAAGTAATAGCGATTACCGGAACAAACGGCAAGACAACAACCACATCTCTGGTTGGCGAGATTATGAAAGCCTATTATGAGAGTGTCTATGTGGTGGGGAATATAGGAAATCCCTACACGATGACGGCTCTTGAATCAACTGAGGATACCGTTACGGTGGCTGAAATAAGCAGTTTTCAGTTAGAAACCATAGAGGAGTTTCATCCTAATGTCTCGGCGATTTTAAATATTACACCGGACCACTTAAACAGACACCATACAATGGAGAATTACGTCGCGGCAAAAGAGCGTGTCGCCGAAAACCAGACCAGAGCTGATGTATGCGTCTTAAATTATGAAAATGAATACACAAGGGCGTTTGGTGATAAGTGCCGTGCAGAGGTAATCTATTTTTCGTCTGTTAATAAACTTAATAAGGGACTGTATCTTGACGGAGAATATATTTATCAGGCGGACGGTAAGCGTATATACAGGATTATGAACATTCACGATATGAATCTGGTAGGTATTTGTAACGTGGAAAATGTCATGGCGGCGATTGCGATTGCGGAAGCTATGAATGTTCCGATGGATATAATCTTAAAGACCATAAGGGATTTTAAGGCGGTTGAACATAGAATAGAATTTGTGGCTACTAAGCGTGGCGTGGATTATTATAACGATTCTAAGGGCACTAATCCCGACGCAGCTATTCAGGGCATCAGGGCAATGAGTAAACCTACACTCCTGATTGGCGGAGGTTATGATAAGCAGAGTGAATACGATGAGTGGATAAAAGCTTTTGACGGTAAGGTGAAATGCCTGTGCTTAATCGGACAGACAAGGGAAAAAATTGCAGAATGTGCAAAAAAATACGGTATTAAGAATATTGTAATGGCGGACAGCTTTGAGGAAGCCTTTGATATCTGTGTTGAAAATGCCGTACCCGGAGATGCGGTGCTTCTCTCACCTGCCTGCGCAAGCTGGGGAATGTTTAAAAATTACGAAGAAAGAGGTCACTTATTTAAAGACTTAGTTAATAGCATAGAGGAGTAACAGACGTGTCAACAAGATCAGCATCTCGTAGACAATCGAATATCGGAAATTATATGGACTATAGCTTATTGTTCATAGTTATTTTCCTATTGGGCTTTGGATTGGTAATGGTGTATTCCACAAGTTCCTACGAAGCAAATCTGCACTTTAACGGCGATTCCGCATGGTATCTTAAGAAACAGCTTGGAGCAACGATACTTGGGGTTGTGGTTATGATGATTGTGGCGAACATTCCCTATCATTTCTGGGAGCGGTTTGCAATACTTGGGTACATAGTTTCGGTAGTATTGATATTACTTATTATTCCATTCGGCCATGAGGCAAACGGCGCTAAAAGATGGCTGCGTATAGCGGGAATTTCCCTGCAGCCGGCAGAGGTCGCTAAGCTTGGAATGATACTTTTTCTGGCGAGTATGATCTGTACTATGGGGAAAAAGATCCGGACCCGTAAGGGATTTTATACGGTGTTAGCGGTACCGGTTCCGATAGCGCTTATGCTGTGGAGAATAACATCGAACATGAGTTCGGCAATTATTGTTATGGGAATCGCGGCGTTGATGCTTTTTGTAGCCTGCCCTGATTATAAACGCTTTATTATCTTAGGTCTGGCCGGGGCTGCCGCAGTAGCGCTTATTGTATTTGCTATTGTAAAAATGTCGGAATCAAATATGGAGGGGATGGGCTTTAGATTTGAACGTGTTCTGGCATGGCTCGACCCTGAAGCGTATGCAAGCGGAAAAGGGTTTCAGACCCTGCAGGGACTGTATGCAATCGGCTCCGGTGGGATTCTCGGCAAGGGCTTAGGCGCAAGTATGCAGAAGCTTGGTTTTATACCCGAGGCACAGAACGATATGATTTTCTCTATTATATGTGAGGAACTCGGACTGTTTGGCGCAATTGCCGTAATTCTTATGTTTATTATGCTCATCTGGAGATTTATGATTGTTGCAAATAATGCGCCTGATTTATTCGGTGCCCTGCTTGTAGTAGGGGCGCTTGGACACATTGCAATTCAGGTTATTTTGAACATAGCGGTTGTAACCAATACTATTCCGAATACGGGAATCTCACTTCCTTTCATAAGCTACGGAGGCACGTCCGTTGTGTTTCTTCTTATTGAAATAGGTCTTGTGCTCAGCGTTGCAAAGGGGATTCGGTTAAAAGATTTGTAGTACAAGATAATTTTTGCATTTTTTTCCATATAGATAAAGTAGGTCATATATTATCTGCTTTGGGGTTTTTATATGGATGCAATTCAGATATATGGTGGAAACCCTCTAAAAGGCGAGGTTAAGATACAGGGCTCGAAGAATGCGGTTCTGCCTGTTTTAGCGGCAGCGCTTTTAATAAACGGTACATGCAAGATAGAAAACTGTCCCATAATCAGCGACGTTCATCATATGCTAAGACTTCTTGAAAGTTTATGCTGTGACGTTTCGCGAAACGGACATACTTTAATAATACACTCCGAGAATCTTTCTGAATGTGACATGCCCTCGGATTCCGTAGGGGTGATGCGCTCGTCCATTATGCTGCTTGGCGCACTTCTTTCCAGAGTGGGAAGCGTCAGTATGCAGTATCCCGGTGGCTGTGTGATTGGACAAAGACCGATCGATCTGCATCTTAAAGCACTTCGTAAAATGGGAGTAGTCATTGATGAGAGAGAGGATGGTTTTGTTGCACAGACAAATGGCTTGACAGGCGCTTATCACAGCCTGCCGTTTGTAAGTGTGGGAGCTACGGAAAATATTATACTGGCAGCGGTGCTTGCCAAAGGAGACACTGTTATTGATAATGCGGCAAGAGAACCTGAGATTTCTGCACTGTGTGAGTTTCTGAATAAGGCGGGGGCTAAAATCGAGGGAGCGGGCAGCCGCAGAATACTTATACATGGAGTAGAGAAGTTACATGAAGTTTCTTACAAGGTTCCGGCTGACCGCATTGTAGCGGGAACTTATCTGTCGGCATGTTTGTGCAGCGGCGGGGAAGTTTTCTTACATGAAGCGCCGTGTATGCAGATGGAAGCAGTAATAGATGCGGCCGCTCATATGGGGGCTGAGATTGTACGGAGCGAGGATGGTATCAGGGTTAAGTGCCTGGAGAGAAGAAAAGCGCTGGCACTTCTTTGTACAGAAAGTTACCCGGGCTTTCCTACTGATTTACAGTCAGCCTTTCTTACGGCAATGACGCTTGCCGACGGAACGAGCGTTATAAAGGAAGAGATTTTTGAGAATCGTTTCAGAATAATACCGGAGCTTCAGAAAATGGGAGCCAGAATAACATGCGACGGACATACCGCCATTGTAGAAGGCTGTGACCGGTTAAAAGGAGCAAACCTTTATGCGAATGAGCTTAGGGGAGGCGCTGCATTAGTTTTAGCCGGTAGTGCGGCAGACGGTAAAACGGTTGTTTTTAACCGGCATTTCATAGAAAGAGGCTATGAAGACATATGCAGCGATTTAAGAGCGCTTGGCGTTGTGTGTGGAACTGTGGAAATGAATGATTAATATTATATTCAAAGGATTATTATATGGGCGGCAAGGCAAGAGTAAAGAAAGTGAATAAGAAGAATCATAATCTGCGGCTTGTAAAAAACAGTGAAACAAAGGGTGAGCAGAAAGAGCAGAAGGTTCGTTTTGGCAGGACCAAAAGAATCGTTGTTCTTTCTGCCATCTTATGCATAATCCTTGTTTCTCTTCTTGCCTCGTACATTTATATTATAGATAATTATACGGTTACAACAGTATATGTGGAAGGAAACATACATTATACCAATGAAGAAATAATGGAAATGGTAATGAACGGAACATATGGAAAAAATTCGCTCTTTTTATCGCTGAAATATCGTGACAAAGGTATAAACGATATTCCGTTCATTGAAAAGATGGATGTATCAATAGAAGCAAAGGATACCATAAGGATTATGGTATATGAAAAGGCGATAGCGGGTTATATTGTATATCTTGGAAGATATATTTATTTTGACAGGGACGGTATCGTGGTGGAAACTTCCGAGGAAGCTACCGAGGGTATACCGCAGGTTACGGGCATTGCCTTTGACCATATTATTCTCCACGAAGCGCTGCCGGTGGAAAATCAGGAGATTTTCGGGGATATTTTGAATATTACCCAGATGCTGGACAAGTATTCCCTTTCGGTGGATAAAATTTACTTTTCACCTGATTATCAGGTCACTTTGATTTTTGGTGAAGTAAGGGTGGCAATGGGCGAAAGTAAAGATATTGATGAAAAAATTATGGCGCTGCAGTATCTGCTCCCTGATTTGGAGGGAAAAAACGGAACTTTGGATATGAGGGAATACACTGAAGAGACTAAAATAATAAGTTTTGACCAGGGTGAAAAATAAATTTTTCACAAACCGATATATACTGGAAATATTTAACAATTTGCCAATTAAGCACGAAAATAGCAAAATTGGACTTGCTAAATTGAAGAAATAATTATATGATAATATATGAGTTAATTTGCGAATAATAAGGAGGTACTACCTTGCTTGAGATTAAGACAAACGATGCTGAATCCGCAGCTAAGATTATAGTAGTTGGTGTTGGCGGTGCGGGTAATAATGCTGTTAATAGAATGATTGATGAAAATATAGACGGAGTTGACTTCATAGGAATTAATACAGATAAACAGGCGTTGCAGTTATGTAAAGCTCCTAAACTTTTACAGATCGGTGAGAAGCTTACCAAGGGTCTTGGCGCAGGCGCTAAGCCGGAAATCGGTGAGAAGGCCGCTGAGGAAAGTGAAGAAGAGATTGCTGCAGCATTAAAGGGCGCCGATATGGTTTTTGTTACCTGTGGAATGGGCGGCGGAACCGGAACCGGAGCTGCTCCGGTGGTTGCCAAGTTAGCAAAAGATATGGGTATACTTACCGTAGGCGTAGTTACCAAACCTTTTAGATTTGAAGCAAAGGTACGTATGGTAAATGCTCTTAGCGGAATTGATAAGATTAAAGACAACGTAGACACATTGATAGTAATTCCCAATGATAAGCTTCTTGAGATTGTCGATAGAAGGACAACCATGCCGGATGCTCTTAAGAAGGCCGATGAGGTATTGCAGCAGGCAGTACAGGGAATTACGGACCTGATCAATCTTCCTGCAGTTATCAACCTTGACTTTGCAGATGTACAGACAGTCATGAAGGATAAAGGTATAGCTCATATCGGAATCGGTACTGCCAAGGGTGATGATAAGGCGAGCGAGGCTGTTAAGATGGCAGTGGAAAGTCCATTGCTCGAGACAACTATTTCAGGTGCTACCGATGTAATTATCAATGTATCCGGTGATATATCACTTGCCGATGCCAATGATGCGGCTGATTATGTAAGAGAACTTACAGGCGATGACATTAATTGTATATTCGGTGCGATGTACGACGCCAGCATGACGGATACCTGCAATGTTACTATTATTGCAACCGGAATTGAAGCAAAAGCAAATCAAGTGAAGGGAGTTGGAGGACTTAATTTCAAATCCGCATACATAACACCGACTTCACTGCAAAAATCTTCAACCGGGACAAGCTCTGCTACAGGACTTGGCGGCTTTGGAACAGCAAACCTTGGTCTGCGCAGTACGGTATCACCGCAGGGGGCATCAGCGGGAGCTCAGGATGCAGCAAGACCTATTCCGGGAATTAATCATACGCCGGATATTAAGAGTTCGGTGGAAGAGAAGTCTTTGAAGATTCCGGAATTTTTACAGAAAAAATAAAAATGGTTTACATAATATAAATTACATGGAAGAATCTCCACGATGGGGGTTCTTCTTTTTATGTGGGGTCGGGGCCGGTGGCGACTTTAATAGGAGGGGCAGGCGCGGTCAGCATGAACCGGGCTTGGGGGCTTGGTATATAATAAGTTGGGTGGGCCGCTGTACGGGAATAAGAACTTCTATGACATTCCCTGCAAGGGTTGTTTAAGACGGACGCAAGCGGCACGTTGTGCCTTTTCGGAACAAAAGGCGTTCCGAAATTGCTGACTTTGGAAAGGGAATGTCGAGAAGTTCTAATTCCCTTCCACAGGCTCACCCAACTGACTATTTACCAAGCCCCTAAGCCCGGTTCACACCTGACTACGCCTGCCCCTCCTATTAAAGTCACCACCGGCTATTTCAACGGGGGAAGAAACAAGAAATTTTTAAGTGTCTACTTTAGTACATTTTTTGCAAGCCACTCGGCTACTCCATTTTCGTCATTTGATAAGGTGATGCAATCTGCAATTTCTTTTACATCTTGAACGGCATTATTTACAGCAACTCCTATTCCACACATTTTAAGCATTTCCATATCATTTTTATCATCACCAAAAGCCACTATTTCATTTAGTGATATATCCAATATCCTTGCCAGTTCTTGAATTGCCTGTACCTTACCGGACTTTTCCGGTAAAAAAGCATACCAGTTTTCTCCGCGATAACTCTGTAAACGGCAATGATTTTTATTTGTAATTTCTAGTGCCGTTTCATAATTGGGGAGTTCTGCCACGATTTTGTTTGCTTGGCAAGATAATGGATTCTGATAATCACAATAAACTGCCTTATGTAATTTTTCGGACTCAGATATGTGTTTGCTGTTCCAAAACACCTGACGTCCTGTTGCCACAGTTATTTCCGTCTTATCATCTCGTGCAAGTATATCGTGTACAATTTGGTTTGTATCTTTAATTTCAAGATTACAGCTATATATTTGTTCTCCATGCCGATGAATAAGTGTTCCATCTGTTGTAATCTCATAATCCGGTTGAATTTCTTCTATATAGCGTTCTGCCCCTATCCAATACCGGGCAGTGGCTATTACAATGAAAATGCCATAGTTTTGACATCGTTTCAAAACTAATTTTGTACGTTCTGATATACTGCCATCAGAACAAATCAAAGTTCCATCAAGATCAGTTAAAATCATTTTAATATTCACAATCTAACCTCCCATAATGTCGATTATTACTTTTTTAAGTTTTCAGGACTCAAAATAACCTGGCATGCAGTTGCTAAGAAAAAACCTATAGTCAATCCTGCTACGATAATCCTTATCATCTCTTCATATCTGAATATGTTTGCTGAGAAACACCAAATACCTGCTATTGTTCCACAAAGAAAAGCAAGACCGGTATATATTTTTCTTTTTTTCATTGTCTTTGTATTGTCACCACATTCTTCCTTAAAAAAATGCTTAATGTCATTACCTACTAATTCATCTATACTTTTATCCAACGCACCGGATAGAAGTATTAATTGTTCAGAATTTGGAGAAGTTTCTCCTAACTCCCAGTTTGAAATAGTTTGTCTAGTGACATTTACTTTTTCCGCCAAATTTTCTTGTGAATATCCTTTTTCTTTTCTTAAAGCATAAATATTTTTTCCTAATTCCATTTATCGGCACCTCCTTGCAAATAATATAACTGATTTGGTATTTGCACAACAACCAAACGCCTTTGGAACTTGCGCAAAGAGTTTTAACATTTTGCATAATTCTTATTTGTACCAAAATAGAATAGCACAATAATACTCATATTTCTATCAGATTTCAGCCACCATAAGTTTAGTTACCATTGGCTATCTCAGCAGCTACTAGTCCAGCCGTTACCGGCTGTCCTAACGCCTGCCAAGACAGTCGCCACTCGCCACCGCCACCTAGAGCCTGAATTAGCCCATGGTGACATAAACGTAAGAAGGGGGATGATAATAAGT
>CAMWKB010000045.1 GCA_947174705.1 uncultured Lachnospiraceae bacterium | reverse complement strand
CAGCAGTTAAAAGAACTGTTTACTACATCCTTTACGGTAGGCTTACAGCAGCCGAACCGGAGAATAACAGAAAGCAAATGGATGGAGACATTTTCAAATCTTATGTCCGGAATTATGCTCTGTCCTACCTGTGGCGCAGAAGTGTTTTATGACCCTCAAAAAGAAGAAAACGGCGTCATGCATACATGCTGGGGCTGTCAGAATACCGTACCCGTTCCGTCTAAGCTTGTGATTGGCAGAAGTATTATATTACTTATGTCAACCACGAAAATTTATAAGCATCACACAGACGGAAACCGTGATATGGAAACTATAGTAGGAGAAGTAGTGCAAAATCCGAACAATCCGAATCTCTGGGGAATAAAGAATCTATCCGGAGATAACTGGACTTATATAAAAGCGGACGGAACACAGGTTCCGGTAGTATCGGGACGTTCAGCCGCCATTGCAAAAGATGCGAAGATTGACTTTGGACAGTTGATAGGAGAATTTCATTAAGGAGCATGGCTGTTGATATGGAAGATTATAAAGTTTTAGAAAAAATCATACAGGACTATCCGGATGCTCTTTCGGAGCGGAAGAGACTTCAAGCCCTGTTTTCGGATTTTTTCCCACAGGACAGGCTTAAGAGAAATACTTTACTTATGGTGTTTGACGATGGTATTGTAAATGAAATGAAAGCGCTGACTCAGATTGATAAAGTGGCGCTGCACCGGTTTATTAAGTCTGTTGAGCAGGGATACGGCATAAGGACGAGGAATGCCGAGAATGCGGTTATTACATGGGCTCAGGCGATGGGATTATCACTGGATAATATAACGAATTCTCCGGGTACCGGCTCTGCACCTGCCAGAATGCCTGAGGAAGAACAGGCGGAAACAGAATGGGCCCCAGTGGAAAGCGACAGTTTATTCGAATATGAAGAAACTCCAAGAGGAATTAAGATTCTTCGGTTTGATGATTTTGACGAATACGAGGTTGTAATTCCCAATGTCATTGAAGGAAAAAAGGTAATTGCGGTAGGCAACCATGCATTTAAAGGCTGTGTTGGAATTGAAAAAGTAATTGTATCAAGCGGTATAGAGATTTTGGGAAACGGCGTGTTTTTAAATTGTAAGGGACTTAAAGAAGTTGTTTTACCAAAGACCCTGAAACGTATCGGCACCACGGACCCAACCGGATGTCCGAAGATATTAGGCAGTTTGACAAAATTTGACGGAGCATTTGAATATACCGCGTTAGAGAGTATAGACATACCTGACAGTGTGAAATATATTGGTGAGCATACTTTTTCAAGTTGTGGGAAACTGAAAAAAGTCAAACTTCCGTATAAACTGGGAGAGATACACGAAAACACTTTTCATTGGTGCAGAAGCCTTGAGGAGGTAGTGTTTCCAAGGGAGCTGGAAATTATCAGAATGTCTGCCTTTGAGGGCTGTGATTCGATTAAGACAATTGATTTGCCGGAAGGTGTGAAAAGCATTGAGCAGGGAGCTTTTGCAGGCTGTAAAAGCTTAAAAAGCATTTATATACCGAGGTCCGTAACCGAAATCGGCGGCGGAAAGAAAAGCGGATTTTTACAGACTTTCGGTGAAGTCGATGAAAGACGTGAAGACTTTACTATTCTGTGTGAGGCAGGCTCTTATGCAATGCAGTATGCCAGAGCACAACAAATAAGATGTGCAGGAAAACAATATTAAGACATATTTATGTGTCGAAAATATTATACTAGGAGGAAATATTATGGCAGGACTTAAAAGACCGGGAGGAGAACTGGCAAGCAGACCGTTACATTTTTTTTGGATAGTGGATTGCTCCGGTTCAATGTACGGTGAAAAGATTGGTACCGTAAATCATGCAATCCAGTCAACGATACCGGAGATGGTATCGGCGGCGGAAAACAATCCGAATGCACAGTTGATGATTCGTACTTTGAAGTTTTCAACGGGCGCGTCATGGGTGACCAGCAATCCGGTAAATGTGGAAGACTTTGCATGGGATGATTTGGAAGCGGCAGGTGTGACCGATTTGGGAAAAGCATTTGAACTTTTGTCGGCACAGCTTACCATACCGCCGATGTCAGACAGGGCGCTGCCACCGGTATTAGTGCTGTTATCTGACGGACAGCCTACCGATGATTACAAGAAAGCGCTGACAGAGCTTAAAAGGCTTCCCTGGGGCAAGAAAGCCGTAAAAATTGCAATTTCCATCGGTCAGGATGCAGATGATGATGTTTTGGAAGAATTCACGGGAAATAAAGAACTGGTATTGCAGGCCAATAATGCGGCGGCGCTTACGAAGATGATAAAATGGGCGTCAACGGCGGCTTCACTGGTGTCTGCACCGGCAAGTCTTGCAGCAGATGCGGATGATGCAGACGGAAACGGAGAGCCTAATCCGGTTATTGTGGATATGGGCGGTAGAATTCCTGACCTTGACGATATCGAAGAGGGTGATGTTTGGTAGAAAGGATGTTGCATATGACACGAAGGGTATTCGGTGAATCAGTGCAGGGAGCATCTCATATCAGAAACGGCAGGGAATGTCAGGATAGTCTGAAGAAGGTTGAAAAGGATGAAAATACGCTCATACTGGCGGTGGCAGACGGACACGGAAGCGATTCATGTCCATATAGTAAGACCGGTTCAGAGGTAGCTGTTAATGTATTCTGTAAAATTATGGGTGATTATCTGGAGACATATGCCGGGCAGCCTGAACTGCTTTTAACGTTTTTGAAACGCGAAGGCGATACAAAAGTCGCACAGGCGATAGATGCTGAGTGGAAACGCAGAATATTAAAAATCCATTCCAAATATAAGCGGGAAATCATTCCGGATAAAGAGGCAATATATAGAATGTACGGCACTACGTTGATCGGACTGGTAATTACGAAAGAATTTATTTTTGCTTTTCAGCTTGGTGACGGAGATATTGTAAAAGTATCGGAAATGGGCGTGCAGAATATAATTGAAGCAGACAAGATTCTGGGTATTGAAACTCATTCGCTAAGCAAATCTGAAGCTTGGAAAAAGGCAATTACTTTTATAAAAAAACAGGAAGGGAACGAGCCGCTGCCTGTTATGTATATGCTTTCTTCGGATGGAATGGCAAACAGCTATAAAAATGACGACGAATTTAAAAAGACCTGCAGTGATTATTTTGACCTGCTAAAGGAGCATGGGGCGAAGGCTGTATCCGATAACCTTAAAGCATGGCTTAGTGAAACCAGCGAATTGGGATGCGGTGATGACATTACGGCTCTTTTTGCCTATTTTGAAAAGGGGGATTGTCTTGTTTGAGAAAATGGAAGCCCGGGTTGCACTTTGTAAGTGCAAAGAGGGCAAAAGAACATATGGGATACGCTTTGAAAGAATGGGCGAAAGATGGAAATATACATGGGCGTTTCCGGTAAAAGAAGCTGCCGCAAAGAGAGAAAACTATGATCAGACTAAGATTGTCGGCGGTATTGAACCGGATAAGGATTATCCGGGCTGCCCTTTCTGCAAAGCAATGGCTTTTGTTATCTGTCAGTGCGGTAAACTTAGCTGCTATAATGGGGATGATTCAAATTTTATATGTAATTGGTGCGGGTTTAACGGTAGACTGGAGGGCTATAAAGGTTCCGGCTTTGGGTCGGGGGGAGATATATAAATAAAAAATTACAAAATTTAAAAGATAAGGGCTTAATTATTGGCAGAAATGTCATTGTAATTAAGCTCTTTTTACTATATACTGTGATATGTTAGTTTATTTTGGTAACATTAGACAACTGTTGCCAAACACATAATATGAAGGAGGAGTAAGTATGTTTAAACGTCTATTGGCATTTGTTCTGGCAGGCGCCTTAATAGTAGAAACGCCCGCAACAGCCTATGCGGCAGAACAAATACCCGTAACAGAGCAGGACAGTACAGAGGGACTTGAAGAAGAGTCTGACGATACTGCACCTGAGCAGGAAACATCTATAGAAGAATCCAGGGATTCTGAAACTACAGGGAAAAATGAAGTAGGGGGGGGCGATAAGTCGTCCAATAATGATGTATTATCTGGTGCCGTGAATGCGGAGGTACAGGAAGTTGAGGAGTCAGAGGCTGATATAGATTTTGATCTTACGACTGATGCGACTCTGGGAACTTTGAGTGGCACAAGTGCAGTTATAGCTGGTGATTTCAGTAAACTGACCTTGAATGCAACGGTGACCGGTTATACAGGTGCAGAGACTAAGGCGTATCTGTACTATGAGTACACCAATGCGTTGGGAGAGATTGTAAAGGGAATCGGAGCTGCTGCGGAAGGTACTCAAACCGATGATACCAAAACATTCGAACTGTCAGCAGTGAATGAAAAACCGGCGCTGCTGGCAAATGAAGAGTATGATGTTAAGGTTTGCGTAGTGTTTGCAGATGATGCTCCGTATCCGGAAGATGTAACTATTGATGATACTATGCTGAATGAAACTGTAACAGCAACTGCCGGTGACGTAGCAGTTTCTTATATGGAGTTTGCGACATTTACAGTTGCTCAAAATGCTAGTGGAGAAAACATAGTGGATTATACAATAAGCGGCGTGCAGACAGCAGATGATCAAAGTCCCGTAACTACAACTGATGCTGCTATTTATTATAGAGAGGAGCCCAACGGTAAATTTAATAAATCAGATGTAGTCATCACTAAGGGCGCTTCTACAGGAACGATTATCGCTCTTGTGCCGGGAAAAAGCTATTATTTTGTTCTGATGGTTCGCGGTGCGAAGAAAGAGGCTAACTTAAAACTGTCGGGTGAAAATGTAGAGATCATACTTAGTAAATCAGAAGAGTCCGGTGATAATAATAGCGTAGGTACATATGATGTTATCAGGACTATAAAGGCTGAAGCTACATCCGGTAATTTAGCTGAGGCATATATTCTTGAAATGTGGTACAAGAGGACCAGCGATGATGAAAGTACTATTGCTAAATTAGGTTCAGAAACTTTAGATTCTGAAAATGGCTATAAGGCAGAAATGAATTCGGCAGAATGGACTGTTCTTATGCCGGATACAAGTTATGACTTCGAATATAGGCTTATGCCTGCTGATGCTTATGCAGCCCCAGGGGCTATCACAACTCTGCGTGAAAATGTTAAGACTAATGCTGCAACATTTACGGTGACTAAGAATGAAGATGACAGCTCCCATAATAGTCATGGTATGGGCATAAAGCTTACAGCTGCAGAAGTTACAAATCTCAAAGCTAATGATAAAAAGATTACATTATATGCATCTCTGAAAAAATCATCAGAGACATATATTGCTTATCCAGTTACTAATGAGATTGTAGAATTTAATAAAGCTAATGATTATACTGCTACATTAACTTTTACAGGCCTTGAGAGCGAGACAGAATATTCATTGGTACTGCGCAATGCAGACGGGGAAGATGTTTTAAGTGATGATACTAAGCTTACGTTTACTACAGATGCTGAGCCTGAGGATACACGTGAAGTAAAAGATATATCTGTGACTCCTACGTCAAGCGGAGCAACAATTGAATATACTACAGTATCTGATGTGAGTGGTGGATATGTGCTTTGCTATGTTAGAAAAGTAAGTGCAGAAGGCGAAGCAGAAGAGCCATGGACAAGAAAAGGTTATAACTACTGTTATTCAGGCACCGAAAATGGCAACTTTAGTATATCAGGATTAAGTCCTGAGACTGAATACGAGTATTTAATAGGTTTTGGCAGTAGTTATAATGCAGAAGACTTAGTAAATACTGTAACAGCTAAATTTACTACACCTGCGGATACACGTAAAGCAACAGTTGTTTCCACCAGTACTAAGGTAACCGTAGCTTCTTTTGATGTGACTGTGTCAGATGTTGATGATGATTGTTATGTGCAGGTAAATTACAGGAAACATGTAGACACAGGTGAAGCGGAACCTTGGAAGTTCGGTGACATTACATATTACAAAGCAGCATCATCTAAGCGCACAGTTACCATATCCGACTTAACTCCGAATACTAAATATGACTATCAGGTAGGCGTTAAAGAATATTATGATGAGGATACAGAAGGATTAATTAATCCCACAGAAGTCAAAGATTTCACTACTAAGGAAGATAACCGTACAATAACTGCTACAGCAAAAGCTACGGTAACAAGTGTGGTTATTGACTATACTGTAGGCGGTTTGTTAAGCGAAGATGATAAACTTGAATTTTATTATAGGGAAAAAGACAGTGAAACATGGCTTGATCTTGGTGAAACGTATTATATTGGTGAACAAATTAAATTAATCAATTTAACTGCCGGCAAAACCTATGAGTTTGTGCTTGGTTTTGGAGGTTGGGGAAGTACTGCAGCAGAGATTAAGGCTCATGCAGGATCAGCAGGAGCTGAGTTTAGCCTGGCTACTGAGGATCGTAAAATAGCCTCTACTGAAACCGCTAAAGTGACAAGTGTAGTCATTAACTATACGGTAAGCGGTACAATCGATGAAGATGACAGCGTTATAGGTTACTTTAGAGAAGCGAAAAGTGGGCAGAGCGCAGAAGAAAATTGGAAGTCCATGAACTACTACCATAATAGTAACAGTAAGTCGTTTACCATGAGCGGTTTGCCTGCAGGAACGGATTATGAGTATGTATTGGGCTTTAGCGATTGGGGTTCAACTGGAAGCGAATTGATCGACTCCGGAAAAACAGAGAAGAAACAGTTTAGTACATTGGCGGATGACCGTAAAATCACAGCATCTCCTACTGCAAAAATAACAGAGGCGGTTATCAATTGTACTGTAAGCGGTGCAGTTAGTGAAGATGATACTGTAATCGGTTTTTATAAGTTAAAAGATAGCGAAGATACCTGGCATCCCATCTCTTCGGAATATGAGGCTGATTATGCGTTTGAAATGTATGGACTGACGCCAAATACCAATTATACATATGTAATAGGCTTTAGTGATTGGGGCGCTAATGGAGATGCATTGGCAGCATCTGACAAATCAACTGCTAAGGGTGACTTTAAGACAACTGCGGATAACCGTAAAGCAGAAGTTGCTTCTGTTGAGAGCAGAGTTACCAGGGCTGTGGTAAACTATACTTTAAGTGGTGACTACAGCGAAAGCGACAGCCTGATGATCTATTATAAGAAAGATGGAGAAGAAGACTGGTATCTTAGTAGAAAGATTTACGACGTAAACAGCATGGTTTGTACCCTCAGTGAATTAAAGCCTGAAACCAAGTACAATTATAAAATAGGCTTTGGAACTAATGTTGATGAACTGACAGGAAGCTCTACAGGCGATTTCACGACCTTGGCGGACCAGCGTACTTTATCTAATCCTTCTGCAGAGGTAATAACAACAGGTACGTTTCCGGAAGTTAAGATAAGTCTTCTCTTTAGCGGAAATATTGATTTTCAGAAGACATATATCCATTATTTCTATAAAGACAAAGCAGAAACGTCAGCAGAATGGACTTGGGCAAGCTATCGGCAAACAGAATTTGATGTAATGCGTAATTTTAGCCAGAGTATATCTGGTATGGATTGGGGTAAGTCATATGAATATGCTGTAGTAATTTCGGATTCTTATAGCTCACCCAACCCTGATGCTGTTAAGGATAGTATGAAAGTTAAAGGAGAATTTGAGATTCCTGCAAAAGCAGCTGCTACGGCAATTAAGCTGTCACAGGATAAGATATATCTGAATGCAGGCAGTGTTGCTAGAGAGGGATATTTGTACCAGATGCTTAAAGCTTCTTTAACACCTTCTACAGCGGACGAAAATCTCATATGGGAGGTTACAGGAAATCCCGGTGTTGTAATGCTGTTTGATGGTTCTGATGCATATGAAGAAATAGTATATGCTACGAATGCAGGCAGCACTGCAATTACTGTTAGTGTGGCTGGCAAACCTGAAATAAAAGCTACATGTGAGGTGGAAGTTGCCGACTATCGTATTTATGCAGAATACAATGGTGAAAAAGAACAATTGAATCAAGTATCGTATTATAACAAAACTAAATCTGTCGAGACCTATCATTTGTATAAAATTGAGAACGGTGCAGTAACGGAAGTTACAGACTGTAAAGTTACATCTGATAATGCGTCGATTGTTAAATGGAACGATACTGAGAAGAAACTGGAAGTAGGTCAGGCGACAGGAATTGCGAACTTGACTTTTACAGCCGGTAACTTTAAGGCGCTTTTGATGGTTGAATCATTGCCACAGGCACAGAATATTTATGTTACGGATTTTGAGGTAAGTAAATCAAACTTTTCTTATAAGGCAATAAATAACGGTGATGGTTTCACGCTTGCCTGCGGCGCCGGTTTAAGTTATAGAGCAGTTGTGGACGAAGAGGCATTATATCCGTTTGAGGATGCACCGCTTCAGTGGAGTACTGTACCGGGAACTCAGGATATAATAAGTGTAGATCCTGATAGCGGTGTTGTTACGCCTCTGAAAAAGGGAGATGTAACATTAAAAGTAACAACTACTATTAAGCCCAATAATGTAGACAAAACATTGACTGCAGAAGTTAAGCTTCATATTGTAGATATTCCAACTGTACCGAACAAGGAAGTATATGCGCTTGCTAACACAGCGGTCAAATTAAGCGATGTGGTTTGCCCTGAAGGCTGGGCATGGAAATATCCTGATACGCCGCTTGTTGTAAATGGAAATTATGACGAGGAGTGTAATTATTACTACTTTGAGGCTGTATGCAACAGCGGAGCATATCCGAGAGAGACTACTATATGTGTTAACATGGCAAAAGTGACAGGTATGTCAGCAGATAATTACCCGGATGCAATAGTAGAGGTTGGAGGCACTGCAGGAACAGAGGATTCAATTAATTTAACTATTAATACAGATTATCAGGGACAATTTTATTATAATCAAAAGAATAATGATTATAACGGATATGAAATATTTATACCCGATGTTAACAATGTTACGGTTACGCCAACAGGTGTAATGGATGAAAATGGACGCCAGGAGTTTGCCATTAAGGCAGCTAAAGCCGGTACATATACTATTAAGCCTGTTATAAGGGCCAAAGATAGTAAGGGTAATTATAAAGTACTCGCTAAGATGACATATAAATTCAAGGCAGTTGCAAGCACAAACGCAGAGAACATTATACTTGAGTTGGCAGACGGCTCTAAGGGGATTGTAACGAAAGATGAAGGAAAGTATTACATTGATTTATATTCCGAGAATGAAGTCGGAGGTGTTAAACCTGCTGATTCTGTCACAACATTTAGTGTTAAGGCAATACTGAAGGATAGAATAGATGCAAAAACACCGAACATTAATCCTTCAACAACTTCAGCTTCACTAACTGCTACTAAACTGACTTGGAAAAGCAGTGATGCTAAGGTATTAAAAGTGGCTGCAACGTCAGATAATCATGTAGCAAATGTGACAGTCAAGGGAGAGGGGCATGCTGTTCTGACTGCTACCGCTAAGGATGCAGCAGGACATTCCGGTACTCTGAACATTGAGATTAGAAATCATGCGCCTCGTGTTAATTCTTCTAAGGTAACTGTAAATAAAGCGTATGATTTCACAACTGATGAAGGCAGGGAACTTGCGTACAACTCTTTAGGCGGCATAGAAATTGTTCCGGTATATGGTGAGTACATTAGGAAAGTCAGAGTATATAAGGGTGATGCAGAAAGCAGCGATTTAAGAGCATATACCTATAGCAGTGAAGATAGCGATGATTATGGTGACAAATACGTAATTGCTGCTAAGAATAGCAAGGCAGAGAGCGGACAGTATGAGCTGCGTGTAACTACTAATAAGGGTAAAACCTATAAATACCCGATTAAGGTAACGGTAGTTGATAAAGCTCCTAAGGTGACAATTAAATCCCACAATACTGTTAACCTGTTCAATACCAGCAATTATCCTGAAATAGCTATTAAGGTATCGGGAACAAATGTTAGAATTGACAGTGTTACATGGAAGGATAAAACAGCTGCCGTAGGTGATGGTTTCAGCACCGATTGGTATGAAGATGATGGATATGATAACAATTCTTCTTACATATTCTACGGTTCTACGGAGAATATTAAGCTGAAGAATAATAAGCCTGAGTCAAAGGATATAGCTAAGGGAACATTTACAGTTAAGCTCTACGGTTATCGTCAAGCATGTGAAGTACCGGCAACAATTAAATATAGTTATAAGAAACCGGCAATTGTATCACAGAATGCAAGCACAACATTAAATCCTTCTATAGGAAAAAATAGTAATTACTTCAAGTTATATAATAAAACTGAGAAATATAATATTTCACCTGACAGTTATGATATAACATGTCAAAATAAGAATGTTGCAATAAGTACAGGTGAATATTATGTAGATTATAACTATACTGGTACTAAGACAAGCGGAACTGAGAAGCTTGAGCTTAAAGTGATGTCAGAGACATGGAGAGAGCCTGTGATAGTTAAGCATACGATTAAGCTGGCAAAACCGACTGTAGCGCTTACTTCACCACAGCTGATACTCAATACAAATGAAATAGGTACGGCCTATACAGACGTATATACTAAGAATGCAGGAGATTATATAGATTGCGATAATATCGTAATCGAAGGTAAAGATGCTAAGTCAATCAAGTTGTTGGCGGATGGTCAGCTTGAAATTGCAAGAAAAGACTATAACAATCGTATTGCTGTTACCCAAAAACGTGCGGAGAAGGCAATAACTCCCGGAACTTATTCTTATAAGATTACCCCTTATTATAAGGATGCTGAAGGTAATAGTAAGCCATTAAAGACACTGGTTCTTAAGGTAAAAGTAGTAAATAAAGCTGTAACAGCTAAGGTTAAGACAAAGAATACTCTGGACTTACTGAAAGGAGCATATGATTATGGCTATATCAGCTATAGCAACTATATAGTGTTAACTTCCACATTTACCAATCTTGGAAGCGGTTATAGTATTGACAAAATTAAGCTGGTTGGTGAGTACAGTAACTATTTTGAGTATCATGATTATGCTTATGATTATAATTATCAAAGCTATTATGGAGGTAATGGTGAACTATATATATCGGATATAGGTATAGGGAATCTGAAAGCGGGACAGAAATACAAACTTGCGCTTGAGTACACTATTACGATGCCATTTGGAGATACATTCACTGTTACCAGTGCTGCATTTACTGTAACCCCTAAACAGTCAGTTCCTAAGGTTACCGTTCATAATAATAATCAGACTTTGTATGTAGGAGCAGGAGCAGGCTGGGAAGATGAGCTTTGCAGAACATATAAACTGAGCACTGCCGGATACAAGTATAAGAATGGAAATACAACTGATACAGCTTATTATACGATATCCAGAATATATGGAGGTCTTGATTGTAATAAGGACGGAGAAGCAGATATTCATGTATATGGCTACGGCAGCTATGATGACAATGGCTGTGGTTATGCATCTGTATATATGGAAAATCCTGATGCAGTACTGACAACTACAGGAGCTAAGGGTAAGACATATAGTATTCCTGTAACAGTAACGCTTGAAGGACGCGACGGAATAAGCAAAGACGTCAAAACTACCATCAAAGTGACTATTAAACGTTAAGGAATCAAGACGTGAGAACCAAAGACAAATAAGTTTTGACATAAACGAAATAACGTTTGTATTTGTATATTAAAACACTCTGTGTTATGCTTTAAGTAAATCATAACATAGGGTGTTTTATTTAAAGTTATTTTCTATATAAATTAAGTAAATTGACTATGAGTGAATAAATGTTTTGCGGCTGTTGAATTTCTCCGATATTAATATTATAATATTCTATAACTAATAAACGCTTTGGCGATGATAAGAAATATGCGGCAGGATTTTGCCCGTAGATGATCAGATTAAACAGTATTAAAAGGAGGACGAATTAGTCATGGCAAAACTTATCATAACCGTTGAGGGTGGAAAAATAACGCAGACATTGAATTTTCTGGACAGGAATATCAAGGATAACAGATATGTCTATGGAAACGGAAACGAGTCAGGCATAATGGAGAATCCTGAAGAAATATATTCCGATATTCCGGAATGTGGGCGTATCGCCGAAACTTATAATGAATTGTTAGATGCTCTGAACTTAGGTAAAAGCCAGATAACCAGTATTATGCGTCAGTTAAACGAGTTGGAAAAGGAGATGGATCCTTATGTTATTCCAAGTGATGAGAGTGCGAGAGAGCATGTTATTACACTTAATAATGCTGATTTGAAGAAGCTTGCCGAAACCCAGAATTCAATTGAGATGGTGAATGATAAAAATGTTGAAGATGCGATTAAGAAGCTGATACATACGATTTAAATTTTTTGAAAATATATATGTACTATTAAACATAAGGGTGTAAAGTAACGGATATATCCATACTTTACACCCTACGTTTGTCTAATATTCTCACCAAATCATAACAAGTGTTATCTAAACTTTCATAGCTCCTAGTGACCTGTTATTCAACTGCCGAAAGCCTTTCTCTTTAGTATCTAGCTATCCAGCGCATCCTCTTCCCTATTATTATACTTAGCAAGTATACTATGTATTTTCTCAGTCGGCGTATAGATATTTGACATAGAAACATCATGGTTCATAAAGTTAATAATAGTAGCAATAAACTTGCTCATATCAGCTTCCTGATAGTAGGGCCTGTCCTTTAGTTCAGGCGGCTGATAGCACAGGTTGGTCGTAATAATACGGTCAAAGTAGCACTTTTCATAGGCCTCATCAAATGAGGAGAGACCGTCGGTAAAAAGACCGAAGGCAGCGCATATGAATACACGTTTGGCATTCATTTTCTTTAACTGTCTTGCGGTATCAATCATACTTCCGCCGGAAGATATCATATCGTCTATGATGATTACGTCCTTGCCGTCGATATTGTCACCGAGAAATTCATGCGCCACAATAGGGTTCTTGCCGTTTACTATAGTTGAGTAGTCGCGGCGTTTATAAAACATACCAGTATCTACGCCGAGTACGTTGGCAAAGTATACAGCCCTGTCAAGAGCGCCTTCATCGGGGCTTATAACAATAGTATGTTCTTTGTCAATTAAAAGGTCGTCATGTGAATGTAAAAGCGCGCTCATGAACTGATAATTCGGCGAATAATTGTCAAAACCTTTTAACGGAACAGAGTTCTGAACCCTTGGGTCATGTGCGTCAAAGGTAATGAAATTAGATACGCCCATATCCATAAGCTCTTCAATGGCATAAGCGCAGTCGAGTGATTCACGCCCGTTTCTTTTGTGCTGTCTGCCTTCATAGAGGAAGGGCATTATAACATTGATACGGTGGGCTTTGCCGTTTATTGCCGATATAATTCTTTTTAAATCCTGATAATGGTCGTCAGGAGACATATGATTTGTAAAACCGTTCATCTGATAGGTTATGCTGTGATTGCAGACGTCCGTAAGAATAAAAATGTCTTTGCCTCTTACAGATGTGTCTAAAACAGCTTTTCCTTCACCGCTTCCGAGTCTCGGACATGAGACCTCGGACAGGTAGTTTTCTTCAACATATCCGTAAAAAGCAGGGTCTTTTTTGAAGCTGTTATTAAGGTTCTGTCTGAACTCTACCAGATAGGCATTGATTCTGTTAGCAAGTGGAAGAGCCGCTTGAGTTGTTAATAATTTAATTGGTGCAACCGGCATCGCGGTCTCTAATTGTTCTATATTTGGCATAGGTTTCTCCAATCTGTAAAAAAAAGTATGTCAATTATTTTATATCATTACGGTAGTGACACGTCAAGGAATTTCGGGTATTATTAATTAAAATAGTTTATATATGACGAGGAACATAGGTTATATGAATAAAATATCACATGTTATTAAAACGGTAGCACCCAATTCCATTGCAGCGGAGCTGGGTATTGAGCCGGGCGATATTCTGCTTAAGATTAATGATAATGAAATAGTGGATATATTTGATTACCAGTATTTTGTACAGGATGAATATATAGAGGTTTTAATCCGCAAGGCAGATGGGGACGAGTGGCTGCTTGAGATTGATAAGGAATATGATGAGGATTTGGGGGTAGAGTTTGAGAACGGGCTTATGGACGATTACCGTTCCTGTCATAATAAGTGCATATTCTGTTTTATAGACCAGATGCCCAAGGGGATGCGCGATACGCTGTATTTTAAGGACGATGATTCGAGGCTTTCTTTTTTACAGGGAAATTATGTGACCTTGACAAATATGTCGGATGATGACGTGGAGAGAATCATACGTTATCATTTATCTCCGATTAATATATCTTTTCAGACTACGAATCCACAGCTTCGCTGCATGATGCTGAATAACCGTTTCGCGGGAGATGCACTTGAACGTGTGAAAAGGCTGTATGAGGCAGGAATTACCATGAATGGACAGATTGTACTGTGCAAGGGCATTAACGACGGCGAGGAGTTAGAGCGCAGCATATCCGACCTGACAGCGTATCTGCCGCATCTTGAGAGTGTGTCTGTGGTTCCGGTTGGGCTGTCTAAGTACAGGGAGGGCTTGTATCCGCTTGAGCCTTTTGAAAAGGAGGACGCTGTTAAGGTCTTAGAGTGCATACATAGGTGGCAGCGCAGGCTTTATCCTGAGTATGGAGTACATTTTATACATGCTTCGGATGAATGGTATATAATGGCAGAAGAAGAGTTACCGGAGAGTGAGAGGTACGACGGTTATTTACAGCTTGAAAACGGCGTAGGGATGCTCAGACTGCTTAGAGAGGAATTTGATGACGCAGTTTCTAAACTTCCGCCTAAGGAAGATATAGATATTATTAGGGAAAAAGCAAGTGAGGAGCTGTCAATTATAACAGGGAAACTGGCTTATCCTTATATTCTTAAGATGTCGGAAGAAATTATGCGACTTTTTTCTCATATTATTATACATGTTTATGCAATTACTAATGACTTTTTCGGGGAGATGATTACAGTTTCCGGTCTTTTGACAGGGCAGGATATAATTAAGCAGTTAAAAGGAAAGAAGCTCGGAGAGCGCATACTTTTGCCGCAGAATGTCCTTAGAAGCGGTGAAGACTATTTTCTGGATGATATTACCATTTCAGAGGTGGAAAAGGCTTTACAAGTTAAGGCAGATATTGTAAAATCAAGCGGATATGACTTTGTTAATACTATATTAAAAATAGAATAGGAAAACGGAATAAAAATGGAAAAGAAAAAAGGCAGACCAATCGTGGCGGTTGTCGGGCGGCCGAATGTAGGTAAATCAACCTTATTTAACGCATTGGCAGGAGAAAAGATATCTATTGTAAAGGATACGCCGGGAATTACCAGAGATAGGATTTATGCGGATGTAACATGGTTAGATATGTGTTTTACGCTCATTGATACAGGCGGAATTGAGCCGGAGAGCAAGGATATTATCCTTTCACAGATGCGTGAGCAGGCTCAGATAGCCATTGATACTGCGGATGTCATAGTTTTTATGGTAGACGTAAAACAAGGGCTTGTGGATGCGGATTCCAAGGTTGCGGATATGCTCAGGCGTTCTAAGAAGCCGGTTGTGCTGGCAGTCAATAAGGTGGATGATTTCGATAAATACATGCCGGATGTGTACGAGTTTTATCAGCTTGGAATAGGTGAACCTTTTCCGATTTCGTCGGTAAATAAACTCGGATTCGGGGAACTGCTTGATGAAATTACCTCATATATTGATAAAGATAAGGCAAAAGAGGAAGAAGAGGATGAGCGTACCAAGGTAGCGATTGTCGGTAAACCGAACGTGGGTAAATCATCTATCGTTAATAGACTGATTGGGGAAAACCGATTGATTGTATCGGACATTGCAGGCACTACAAGAGATGCAGTCGATACGGAGATTGTTCATAACGGAAAAGAATATGTTTTTATCGATACGGCGGGACTAAGGCGCAAGAACAAGATTAAAGAGGAACTGGAGCGCTATATGATAATCCGTACCGTATCGGCGGTAGAGAGAGCTGATATTGTAGTGCTGGTTATTGACGCTACCGAGGGCGTTACCGAACAGGATGCTAAAATCGCAGGCATTGCTCATGAGAGAGGAAAGGCAGCGATTATTGCGGTCAATAAATGGGATGCGATTGAAAAGGATGATAAGACAACCAATAAGTTTACGCAGAAAATAAGACAGATACTTTCGTTTATGGCTTATGCAGAGGTTACTTTTATCTCCGCCGTAACAGGACAGAGACTGAATAAATTGTATGAGCTTATAGATGCGGTAGGTGAAAATCATGCTATGAGAGTTGCGACAGGCGTCCTCAATGAAATTCTTGCAGAGGCTGTTGCCATGCAGCAACCGCCCTCTGATAAGGGAAAAAGGCTCAGACTGTATTATATTACACAGGTTTCGGTCAAGCCGCCTACCTTTGTTATTTTTGTAAATGATAAGGAACTTATGCATTTTTCCTATACGAGATATATTGAAAATCAGATTAGGGAAGCCTTTGGCTTTAGGGGAACGCCTCTTAAGTTTATCATAAGGGAGAGGAAGGATAATAAGTAAATGGAACGGGTTATTTGTTTATTGATTGGATATGTGTTTGGACTTTTTCAGACTGCATACATTTATGGTAAGCTGCACGGTATTGATATAAGGGATTATGGCAGCGGCAATGCGGGAACGACTAATACAATGCGCGTTTTAGGTACTAAGGCGGGGCTTATTGTACTGCTTGGCGATATCTTGAAATGCATATTTGCGATTGTTATTGCGGGGCTTTTATTTAACGACACCCACCCTGATATGATTTATCTGTTAAAAATCTATGCCGCAGCAGGAGCAATACTTGGACATAATTTCCCATTTTATCTGCATTTTAAGGGCGGAAAAGGAATTGCGGCAACAGCAGGACTTATCCTTGCTTTTCACCCGTACTTTATTCCGGTAGGAGTTATACTGTTTTTCGGTATTTTCTTTACGACACACTATGTATCGCTTGGCTCGATAATTGTTTATGCCGGTTTTATGATTGAAATTGTGGTGCTTGGACAGATGGGGATTTTCGGAATGAGCCAGGAATATTTGATTGAAATGTACATAGTTGCGGCATTTTTAACCATTATGGCATACTACAAGCATAGGGAGAATATTATGCGTCTTATTAAAGGCGAGGAGAGAAAGACTTATTTGACACATAAAAAAGATGGGAAGCAGTAAGGAAAATAATTGAGAAAGTTTTGCCCGTAGGCAATATGAAAGGAGCGTATAAAATGGCGGATATAGGTGTTATCGGAGCAGGAAGCTGGGGGACTGCGCTTGCGCTTTTACTTAGTAATAACGGACATAAGGTGACTGTATGGTCAATTATGGAGCAGGAGATAGAGATGCTCAGCAGGGAGCGTGAGCATAAGGATAAACTGCCGGGGGTTAAGCTGCCGGACGATATGGAATTTACAACGGACTTAGAAGCTACAGTTAAAAAATCCGAGGTGCTTGTACTGGCTGTTCCGTCACCTTTTACCAGAGAGACTTCTAAGAATATGGCTCCTTATGTAATGGAAGGACAGATTATTGTCAATGTTGCAAAAGGTATTGAAGAAAATACATTAATGACCTTATCAGAGATTATCGAGGATGAAATACCGCAGGCTGAGGTTGCGGTACTCTCAGGCCCTTCGCATGCGGAAGAGGTGGGAAGAGGTATTCCTACGACAATTGTAGTGGGCGCTAAGAAGAAAAAGACTGCCCAGTATCTTCAGAACATATTTATGAATAAGGTTTTCCGTGTATATATAAGCCCCGATGTTCTTGGAATAGAGCTTGGTGCCGCACTTAAAAACGTAGTTGCATTGGCTGCCGGTATTGCCGACGGGCTTGGATACGGCGATAATACCAAGGCTGCGCTCATAACCAGAGGAATATCCGAAATTGCGAGACTCGGGACTACAATGGGAGGAAGATGGGAAACTTTCACCGGACTTACGGGAATCGGCGATTTAATTGTTACTTGTGCATCCATGCATTCAAGAAACCGCCGCGCCGGAATCCTTATCGGTAAAGGTTATACTATGGAAGAGGCGATGAAAGAGGTCAATATGGTGGTAGAGGGCGTTTATTCTGCCAAGGCTGCTATGGGGCTTGCCGAAAAATATGGCGTACAGCTTCCTATTATTGAACAGGTCAACGAGGTTTTGTTTAACGGGAAATCTGCGGCTGAGGTTGTGGAGAGTTTGATGCTTCGGGATAAGAAGGTTGAGAATCCGTTGATACCTTGGGAGGAATAGTGGATAGTATATTAATTGTTGAGATTGTTTAGTTCAAAGTAAAATGATATAATATCAAAATAAGAAGAATGATTATACAGATTATAGTTATACTCAATATAAGAAGCAATGATAGTGGATTAAACAGTAGTTGGGATAGGGGGCTATTATTATGTTAGCAGCAGTAAAAGGAATCATAAGGGGAAATACCGTAGTTATTGAGAACGATGATATACATGAATATGATGGAGCAGAGGTCGTTGTTACAATGTTGGATTATCCTAATAGGAAGAAACATAAAAAGCCTATAGAGTGGGATAGCTATGTTATGCCCAGCGAAAGAGGGCAAAATGTTGATGAATATATGAAGGAGATGCGCGAAAATGACAGGTTATAAAAAAGTGTTTTTAGATACCGCGCCATTTATATATTTCATTGAGAAAAACGAGAAGAATCCATTATATTTTGACAAGGTTAAAAAATTTTTAATGGAAAGCTATGATAATGATGTAGATATGGAAACTTCTGTAATTACAGTGGAAGAATATATGGTTTTTCCATACAGGAATAGTGAGCAAAAATATATTAATTTGTTTAAAAAATTGCTTAAAGAATTGGAGATTAATATAATAGATATAGATAGAGAAATAGCAGAAAAAGCGGCAAGAATAAGAGCAGAGTATAAAGCTTTTAAAGCAATGGATGCCTTACAGTTAGCAGCAGCCTGCGCTGTCGGATGCGATTTATTTTTAACAAATGATAAGCAGTTACGGC
>CAMWKB010000044.1 GCA_947174705.1 uncultured Lachnospiraceae bacterium | reverse complement strand
GCGGTGAACATAAGTTTGGAATACAGGTGTTTAGAATACAAGTTTTTACATTCTCTTGCAACTTTTTGTAAATTGTTATATGATGTGTTTATATAAATTAAAAAATACCGTTAGAATGAGGAGTTAATATGGTCAGTGAAACATATGTAGAATGTCTTGTTAAGAAGAAAGCTACTTCTATTGCAGTATTTTTAAAAGTCCTTTTTATTATGCTTACGGTATGCTTCTGTCTGATAGGAGTTGCTTTTGTTCCGGGATTTCTGGTTGCTATTGCTACAGGAATCGTAGCTTATTTTGCATATATGAATGCGGACATTGAATACGAGTACCTTTATCTGGATAAGGAAGTCAGCGTTGATAAGATTATGGCTAAGAGCAAGCGTAAGAAAGTCGCTGTATATGATATGAACAGACTGGAAATCCTTGCGCCGCTTAATTCCCATCGTCTGGATAGTTATAAGAACCGCTCCATGAAGAAAACCGTTGATTTCAGCTCCGGTGTCGTGAAGAATCCGGACAGTAGATATGTGATGATTTACGAAGGGGAAACTAAAGTTATATGGGAGCCTAACGAGGATATGCTAAAGGCAATAAGGCTCATTGCGCCGCGTAAGGTATTTACAGATTAGTTTATAACGATAGAGGCTTTGGGTAACAGCTTCTGTCGATTGATTGTGAAAAGTATACTGTCAGTTTTATAGCTGGCAGTACTTTTATATACAAACGTAAATTCAAATAATAAGAATCAGGAGGAGAGAAAATGGGTCAGATTATTGGCGAAGGCATTACCTTTGATGACGTGCTGTTAGTTCCAAGCTATTCACAGGTAATTCCCAATCAGGTAGACTTAACAACATGGCTTACAAAGAAAATCAAACTGAACATTCCTATGATGAGTGCCGGAATGGATACGGTAACCGAACATAGAATGGCAATCGCAATGGCTAGACAGGGCGGAATCGGTATTATTCATAAGAATATGTCGATTGAAGCTCAGGCTGAAGAAGTTGATAAAGTAAAACGTTCTGAAAACGGTGTCATCACTGATCCCTTTTCTCTGACTCCAGAGCATACGCTGGCTGACGCAGACGCACTAATGGCGAAATTCAGAATCTCCGGCGTTCCGATTACCGAAGGCAGAAAACTGGTAGGTATTATTACCAACCGTGATTTAAAATTTGAACTTGATTTTTCCAAAAAAATTAAAGAATCCATGACTTCCGAAGGGCTGATTACAGCCAAAGAAGGAATAACTTTGGAAGAGGCTAAACAGATTCTTGCAAAGGCGAGAAAAGAAAAACTTCCAATTGTAGATGACGATTATAACCTTAAAGGTCTTATTACTATAAAAGATATCGAAAAAACGATAAAGTATCCACTATCTGCCAAAGATGCGCAGGGAAGGCTTTTATGCGGCGCGGGAGTTGGTATTACCGCAAATGTTCTGGACAGAGTAGGCGCGCTTATAGATGCGAAGGTGGATGTTGTCGTACTTGATTCCGCGCATGGACATTCCGAGAATGTACTTAAATGCCTGCGTATGATTAAAGAAAAATATCCCGATTTACAGGTTATCGCCGGAAATGTTGCAACAGGAGAAGCAACCAAAGCATTGATTGAAGCCGGCGCGGATGCGGTCAAGGTTGGAATCGGTCCCGGCTCCATTTGTACTACACGAGTAGTTGCAGGTATCGGCGTTCCCCAGATTACGGCGATTATGGACTGTTATGAAGTGGCGGATAAATATGGTATTCCGATTATCGCAGACGGCGGTATTAAGTACTCAGGCGATATGACTAAGGCGATTGCGGCTGGCGGAAATGTCTGCATGATGGGAAGTATTTTTGCAGGTTGTGATGAAAGCCCCGGAACATTTGAGCTTTATCAGGGAAGAAAATATAAAGTATACCGCGGCATGGGTTCGATTGCAGCTATGGAGAACGGCAGTAAGGACCGCTATTTCCAGTCAGATGCAAGAAAACTGGTTCCGGAGGGCGTAGAAGGACGTGTAGCATATAAGGGAACCGTAGAAGATACGGTATTCCAGCTTATGGGCGGAATTCGTTCCGGTATGGGTTATTGCGGTGCTGCAACCATAGAAGAGCTTAAGAAGAACAGCAGGTTTGTCAAGATTTCGGCAGCAGCGCTTAGAGAGAGCCACCCGCATGATATTCATATTACCAAAGAGGCGCCTAATTATAGTGTAGACGAATAGGAAGGAGTACGTTATGACCAAGGTATCATTAGCGAAAGAATTATCTACAAATGCGTATCCGGGAAGAGGAATTGTAATTGGTAAGACTGCGGACGGTAAACATGCTGTGACAGCTTACTTTATTATGGGTAGAAGCGAAAACAGCAGGAACCGTATTTTTGTGACGGATGGAGAGGGTATCAGAACTCAGGCATATGACCCTTCTAAATTGGAAGACCCCAGTCTTATAATATACGCTCCGGTAAGAGTGCTTGGAAATAAAACGATAGTTACAAACGGCGACCAGACAGATACAATTTATGAGCTGATGGACAAGCAGCAGACTTTTGAACAGTCGCTTAGGACCAGGGAGTTTGAACCGGATGCTCCCAATTATACACCCCGTATTTCAGGAATTATGCATATTGAGAACGGCAGCTATAATTATGCTATGTCCATTTTAAAAAGCAATAACGGAAATCCGGCGGCCTGCAACAGATATACATTTGCTTATGAAAATCCGGTAGCCGGGGAAGGTCATTTTATCCATACATATATGGGAGACGGAAATCCCCTGCCAAGCTTTGAAGGTGAACCCACCTGGGTAGACATAGAGGGTGATATTGACAGCTTTACACAGATGGTGTGGGATAATTTGAATGAGGATAATAAGGTTTCGCTGTTTGTAAGATATATTGATATTGAAACAGGAAAGTATGAGACGCGCATTGTTAATAAGCATGCGTAAGTGGTTAATTACGAAACTGGTATCCAGAGTGACGAACTTCGATAGTATAAACAAAAAGCGGGGCGCGACCGTGGGAGCGAACTTGCTGGAAAAGGAGAAATGTAATGAACGAATTAGAGTTAAAATATGGTTGTAATCCCAATCAGAAGCCATCAAGAATTTTTATGGCGGATGGCAGCGCGCTTCCTATAAAGGTACTTAACGGTAAGCCGGGCTATATAAATTTTCTGGATGCTTTTAACGGATGGCAGTTGGTTAAGGAATTAAAAAAGGCTACAGGACTTCCGGCAGCGACTTCTTTTAAGCATGTCTCTCCGGCAGGGGCAGCAGTAGGACTTCCGCTGACGGATGTAGAGAAGAAGATTTACTGGGTGGACGATCTGGATATGGAATTTACACCGCTTGCCAATGCTTATGCAAGAGCAAGAGGAGCAGATAGAATGTCTTCTTTTGGCGATTTTATTTCTTTATCTGATGTGTGCGACGCCGCAACAGCCAAAATCATTAAAAGAGAGGTTTCAGACGGCGTAATCGCCCCGGGCTATGAACCGGAAGCGTTGGAGATTTTAAAAGCCAAGAAAAAAGGAAATTATAATATTATAGAAATCGATGCTTCCTATGTACCGGAGCCGATAGAGGTTAAGCAGGTGTACGGTATCAGTTTCGAGCAGGGAAGGAACGAGCTTAATATTGACGACGAGTTTTTCAATGATATAGTTACAGATAATAAAGAATTGCCAAAGCAGGCAAAAATTGACCTTGCAATAGCAATGATCACATTAAAATATACCCAGTCTAATTCCGTTTGTTACGTAAAAGGCGGTCAGGCAATCGGAATCGGCGCAGGCCAGCAGTCAAGAATCCACTGTACCAGACTTGCAGGATCTAAAGCGGATAACTGGTTCCTTCGTCAATCACCCAAGGTACTTGGGCTGCAGTTTGTAGATGGAATCGGACGTGCTGACAGAGACAATGCAATTGATCTGTACATCGGCGAAGATGACATGGACGTACTTGCTGACGGCGCATGGCAGAATATTTTCAAAGTAAAACCCGAACGTTTTACCAGAGAGGAAAAACGCGCATGGTTAGACGGCATGAACGACGTAGCCCTCGGCTCCGACGCCTTTTTCCCATTTGGTGATAACATTGAGCGTGCCCACAAAAGCGGCGTAAAATATGTAGCACAGCCCGGCGGCTCCGTAAGGGATGACAATGTGATTGAGACATGCAATAAATATGGCATGGCAATGTGCTTTACAGGTATTAGATTGTTTCATCATTAAAATGAATATAGAATATAGAATAAAAGCTCAGTCCTTGGTTTACGGGGACTGGGCTTTTTGCATAATAAAATTTTGTAGGCTATTTATAATAATTAGAGTAGCGTAAAGCCCCAAAATCAAGTATAATAGGATAGTCGGCATAAAGATATAACTACTATATACATGCCACAATGTAACAAAAGAAACGAATTTATTCAGGAAGCAGGGTTATTAAAAATGGATATTATTTTAAAAATTAAAGAAGAATTGCAGGTAGAAAAGTGGCAGGTAGAAGCTGCGGTACAGCTTATAGATGAGGGCAATACAATCCCTTTTATCTCAAGGTATCGTAAGGAAGTTACGGGCTCGTTGGACGATGAACAGCTGCGTAATCTGGATGAGAGACTTACATACCTTAGGAATCTGGAAGAAAAGAAAGAGCAGGTTTTAAACAGCATTGAAGAACAGGGCAAGCTGACGGAAGAACTTAGGGAGAAAATCATCGCGGCGGAAACAATGGTGGTAGTTGAAGACTTATACCGCCCATATCGTCCGAAGCGTAAAACAAGAGCGAGCGTGGCTAAGGAAAAGGGACTGGACGGCCTTGCCGAGTTTATTATGGCACAGGAGACGTCAGCGCCTATTGAAGAAGAGGCGGTTAAGTATCTTCGCGAAGATGAGGACGAAGCTAAGTCAGTCAAAACGGTTGAAGACGCCATACAGGGCGCTAAGGATATTATCTCGGAAGCAATCTCCGATGAGGCGGATTACCGCATTTATATAAGAAACATAACCATGGAAGAAGGAAAACTCGTAAGCGTGGCGAAAGATGAGGAAGCAGAGAGCGTTTATGAGATGTATTATGATTATGAGGAACCTGTGAAAAAAGTTGCAGGTCATAGGACGCTTGCAATTAACAGGGGAGAGGACGAAAAATTCCTGACTGTTAAGGTTGATGCGCCTCAGGAACGTATTCTTCAATATCTGCGCACAAAGGTTATAAAAAATGACAATAGTGTCACAACGCCGATTTTAGAAGATGTAATAACTGACAGCTATGACAGGTTGATAGCCCCGGCGATTGAGAGAGAAGTACGTAATGATCTGACCGAAAAAGCAGAGGACGGTGCAATTGCCGTATTTGGTAAAAATTTGGAACAGCTTCTGATGCAGCCGCCGATTGCAGGAAAAGTAGTACTCGGCTGGGACCCTGCTTTTAGAACCGGTTGTAAGCTGGCGGTTGTTGACGAGACCGGAAAGGTGCTGGATACCAAGGTTATATATCCCACGGCTCCTCAGAATAAAGTCGCAGAAGCTAAGGCGGAACTGAAAAAGATTATTAAAAAATACAATGTGTCGCTTATTTCCGTAGGTAATGGTACGGCTTCCAGAGAATCTGAGCAGGTTATTGTAGAGCTGCTCAAAGAGCTCGATACGCCTGTACAGTATGTAATTGTAAATGAGGCCGGAGCTTCCGTATACTCTGCAAGTAAACTTGCAACAGAAGAATTCCCTAATTTTGACGTAGGACAAAGAAGTGCAGCATCTATTGCAAGAAGACTTCAGGATCCACTTGCAGAGCTGGTAAAAATTGATCCTAAGTCAATCGGTGTCGGACAGTATCAGCATGATATGAATCAGAAAAAGCTTAGCAACGCCTTAAACGGAGTTGTAGAAGATAGTGTAAATAAGGTAGGGGTTGATTTAAATACAGCCTCGGCCTCTCTTCTTGAGTATGTTTCCGGCGTGACCAAGGTGATTGCCAGAAATATTGTGGATTACAGGGAAACTAACGGACGTTTTACGAACCGTAAGCAGTTATTAAAGGTTGCTAAACTGGGACCAAAAGCCTTTGAACAGTGTGCTGGCTTTATGCGGATTACGGATGGCGACAATCCTTTAGATGCAACCAGTGTGCATCCTGAGTCTTACGAGGCTGCCGAGAAACTCATGGACAAAATGGGTCTGACAATGGCGGACATAAAAGAAATCCAGAAAAAAGCAGCAGCACAGAAAGCTGCCGGTAAAAAGGCTGCAGCAGTTAAGAAAAAACAGCCAAAGAAGCAGAAAGAGATTGTTATCCGTAATACTAATACCGCTATGGGCAAAGCCTTGGCCGCAGCAATGAGCGGAGCTTCATTAAATGCTGCATCACAAGACGATGCACAGAAAGAAGCCGCAGATTTAGCTGTAAATGATATTACAATAGGCAGCTTAGAGAAAAAGATTAAGGACAAAAAGAAACTGGCAGAGGAACTGGGAATCGGTGAAATTACCCTTACGGATATTTTAAAGGAGCTTGAGAAGCCCGCAAGAGATCCTCGTGATGATATGCCCGCACCAATCCTTAGAAGCGATGTGCTTGACATGAAAGATTTAAAACCCGGCATGATTTTAAAAGGTACAGTCCGCAATGTAATTGACTTTGGAGCCTTTGTAGATATCGGCGTGCATCAGGACGGCCTTGTACACATTTCCCAGATGACGGATAAGTTTATCAAACATCCGCTTGAGGCAGTCAGCGTAGGCGACATAGTCGATGTACAGGTGCTTACGGTTGATGTTGCGAAGAAGAGGATTGGGCTGACGATGAAGATAAATAGGGAGTAGTTTACGAATAGTTAAAGGTTATTTTCATACTAATATAGAAGCGGCTAATATAGAATATTTAATGAATGTATTGCCGTACGTAAATGCGTACGGCATAATGCAGTAAAAAGGAGATGATATAATGACCGCAATTAGTGTGACAAAGGCAAGAGAAAATATATATCAAATATTAGCGGATGTTAATAGTAGTAGTCAACCAATTACGATTACGAACAATCGTGGAAAAAATGGTGTTCTCATATCAGAAGAAGATTGGAATGCTATTCAGGAAACATTATATTTAAACTCCATACCAGGTATGACGGAGAGTATTATTGAAGCAGGAAAAGAAACACTGGAAGAATGTTCGGTGTATGATCCGAATGAGGAGTGGTAAATGTATATAATTAGATTTAGTAAGCAGGCTGATAAAGATAAAAAGCTGCTAAAAGGAGCAGGACTTGATTCAAAAGTAAAAAATTTGTTGAATATTATAGCGGAAAATCCTTTTTAAAATCCACCGCCATATGAGGGGTTGTTCGTATGTGGTCACATTATAATTCTGTAAGATAACCCTTGTATTCCATCCCATTCCGCATTATAATAACCATAACTAAAAAAGGTAAGGTTCTTCGGGGCAGGGTGAAATTCCCTACTGGCGGTGATATCTTAGGAAGTATACAAACAATATGTATGCATCCTACAGACAAGTCCGCGACCCGATTATGATACAAACAAGATGTCATAATAGGACATCGGTGTCAGTATCATAATCGGCTGATACGGTTAGAATCCGTAACCAACAGTATAGTCTGGATGGAAGAAGAAACTGCATTATTTACAGCCCCCGGATTGTCTTTTTTGTCTGGGGATTTTTTTATGCAAAAATCGAAGGTCTTCCTTTTTTATCAATTAATCAGATTCGGGTGCCAAAATGTACCTTTAACACCCGAATCCGAATCAAAACCAATTGAATGAAAACGGAGGAAAAAGAAATGAACGGATTGGTAAAAAGTATTCAGGAAAATGTGATGTTTTTACTGCAATTTTTAGCAGTAGTGGTTGTGATTTTTGTGGTGGCATATGTTGCGGAGAAAATTGCGGCTAAGAAACAAGGAACAAAAGAAAGGATTCTTAGTACAAGAAGGATTGCAATGATTGGTATGTTTTCGGCGATTTCGGCAGTTTTGATGCTGTTTGAGATACCTGTGTACTTTGCGCCGGGATTTTATAAGCTGGATTTCAGCGAGCTGCCGGCTTTAATCGGAACCTTTGCTTTTGGGCCGGTAGCCGGAGTGATGATTGAATTTTGCAAAATCATTCTCAAACTTTTATTTAAATCAACATCTACGGCTTTTGTAGGTGAGCTGGCTAATTTCGTAGTAGGATGCAGTTTCCTGCTTCCGGCGTCAATCATATACAGTTTACATAAAACTAAAAAGACGGCTATTATCTCATGTATAGCAGCAACAGCCTGTATGACAGTTTTTGGAACGGCCTTCAATGCGGTCTATCTCCTGCCTAAGTTTGCACAGCTATTCGGTATGCCGCTCGATGCAATAATCGGTATGGGAAACCAGATTAATGCTGCGATTACTGATATTGTGACTTTTGTGTGTTTTGCGGTTGCGCCGCTTAACTTAATTAAAGGAGGTATAGTTTCAATAATAACATTACTTATATATAAACAGATAAGTCCGATTTTAAAGAAAACAAACTAAATATAAATTAAAAACAAATTAATATAGCAAATTAAATATAGCAAATTTAGAATAATAAACCAGAGATAACAAAAGCAGTCTTTCAATTCATTTTCGGAAAGGCTGCTTTTTACTTATAATGAAATGATTAAGATAAACTTAAGGTTAAAAATGATTTTTCTTAAGATTAAAATACTATAGTGTGTATATGGAAGTCATTGCGTATGTTTTAAGAGTTAAATAATGAATTAAAATTGTAGTATTCATTTTTTAATAAATTCTTCAATATTTTTTTATAAATTTAAGAAAAAGTTTTGAAGACTTTCCATAGGATAAAACCGTTATATATAGTATACTTAGTAATCAATTAAATATTGTTCCTATTTTACGAACAAATTAAGGAAGGAAAAGCAATGGGTGAATTAGTTGAAATCCGGGATATCTGCAAAATATACAATCCCGGAGAAAATGAGGTAAAAGCATTGGATCATGTGAGTCTGACTATTTGTGAAAACGAATTTGTAGCGATTATCGGTCAGTCAGGTTCGGGTAAATCCACGTTGATGAATATGTTAGGCTGTCTGGATGTGCCTACAAGCGGGGAATATTTTCTGCATGGTCAGGATGTTTCGCATATGAGCGATAACGAATTGTCGGATGTGCGTAATAAGGAAATCGGATTTATATTTCAGGGCTTCAACTTGATTGCAGGACTGACAGCTATGGAAAATGTGGAATTACCGCTTATATATAGAGGCGTTGGCAAACGCGAAAGGCTTCGGCTGGCTGATACGGCTCTGAATAAGGTGGGCTTGGAAAAAAGAAAAGATCACAAGCCGGCGGAAATGTCCGGAGGACAGCAGCAGCGTGTGGCGATTGCCAGAGCGATTGCGCAGGCGCCGCCGATTATCCTTGCCGATGAACCTACCGGAAATCTGGATTCGGCTTCAAGCAGGGAAATTATGGAGATATTAAAGACGCTACATGAAGAGGGTAGAACTGTCATACTTATCACCCATGATAACGATATAGCAGCTCAGGCCAAGCGTGTCATTAAAATTATAGACGGAAAGATTGTTCAGGATTCGCAAAATGCCAATGAACCAGAAGCGACATAAAAATGAATATAAACAAAAATGCATATAAGCGAAAATGCCTATAAACATAAATAGTGCAAATAAATCTAATAAACTAAAATACGGATTAAGAAACAGGACAGGAGGTTTATAAAAATGAAACTCGATGAATTGGAAATTGAAACAGAAACGAGCACAACAACCAAGAAAGAAAAACGCAGGAAAGAAAAGAAGGAAAGAACACCTATGGATAAGGCAAAAAAGAAAAAAATAATAAAGAGAAGTATATTTGGCGGGATTGCCGTTATTGTAGTTTTATTTATAGTAATAAATTCAATAGCTGCTAAAAATATGGCATCTGTAGTATATACTACAGAAGTGACAAGGCAGGATATAGAACAGTCTTTGAACACAAGCGGTACAGTGCAGACTCAGGAGAGCAAGACTTATTTTTCACAGGTTGAATCAAAAATCGGTCATATAGATGTTGCGACGGGAGATGTAGTGAAAAAGGGAGATGTTCTTTTTTCCTATGATGAAGCTGCATTAGCGGATGAAAAGCAGTTAGCCCAGTTGAAAATGCAGTCAAGCGAGGGAGAATATAAAAGTTCAATTAATAAGAACAGTAAATACATAAGCGAACTTGGCGAAGCAAACATAAATCTTGGAGTGCTGCACCAGCAGATTGAAGATAGCGAGAATTATGTAAACCAACTAAACAAAAAGATTACGGACAAACAGGACGCACTGGCATACGAGGGAACTTTGCTTCAGATATCTCTTATGGAATGGTCGGAGAAACCGGATTCTGATGAATACATGGAATTACAGAAGCAGATTCAGTACAATGCCTATGAGCAGCAGCACAACAAGGATATAGAAACATGGCAGAGGGAAGTAAGTAAATATCAGGAAATGATAGCTGATTATAAGGCATATGAGTCAGAGATGAAGGCCCAGAAGAGCACTTCTGAAAGCGCAGCCTTAGATGGCGGCAGCAAGGAGCAGTTAGAGGCAAACCATCAGATGAACAGCATTAATGCAAGTGAGACTATTGCAGCTATTGAAGCTGTAGAAAAAGGCGTTACAGCGGAATTTGACGGTGTTGTAACAGCAATGTCCGTGGTTGAAGGCGGCTCTTTTCCGGCGGGTACTCAGCTGTTAACTTTAGAAAGCACTGAAAAGGTCAAAGTAGGAGTTTCCGTATCCAAATATGATTTGGAAAAAATAGCGGTGGGACAGGAAGCCGAAGTGACCGTTGCGGGTAATACATATAAAGGCACAGTGTCCAAAATAGACGGTATGGCAACCACGAATGCAAGCGGCGCTGCCGTAGTGGGAGCTGAAATTAATATTGAGAATCCGGATTCGGGCATATTCCTTGGAGTAGAAGCCAAAGTGGCTGTCAATACCGCATTTTCGCAGCAGGCTCTGGCAGTGCCCATTGAAGTAATAAACAGTGATAAAGACGGCGATTTCGTCTATGTGGTTGAGAATGGAACTTTAGCGAAAAAGAGAGTAGTAACAGGTATTTCATCCGATAGCTATTGTGAGATTATAGAAGGTCTTAACGAGGGTATGCAGATTGTAAGCAATGTTACTGTAAACATGGAAGAAGGCATGGCAGTTACGGCTGTTCCGCAGGAGTGATAAAGGAGTAAATCAATGGCACAGATATGGGAATATATTAAGATTGCTCTGATGAATATCAAAAGCAATAAAGGTCGTTCCGTCCTTACCATGTTAGGTATTATTATCGGTATTTCCTCAGTTATCATGATAATGGCCATAGGAAACGGTGTGAGGGGACAGATTAACGATGAATTGGAGAGTATAGGAAGCGGTTTGATAGAGTTGTATCTGGATACTACTTTGGACACGACTACAATGCGGTTTGCACAGGAAGATTTTGACCTTATCATGGATAAAGTAGAGCATGTAAAAGCAGCTACGCCGATTTCCGGCGGCTGGGGCTCAGCGAATGGTCCTAAGGGAAATTTTGAGGCCAGAGCGACGGCCGGAAATGAAGGATTGGAGTATTATTCAGGTAATGGCGGTCAGGTTATTAAGGGAAGATATTTTTCGGCTTCCGATGTGGACAGCGCAAATCGTGTATGCGTAATTACGGAAAGCAGTGCGGTTAATCTATTTGGAACAACAGATGTGGTGGGACTTAGCTTTGAACTTACTTTATATGGAATTACGAAAGAACTTACTATTGTGGGAATTCGTGAAGACAGTGCCACAAGTATAGTTAACAGCGTTTCCAATCAGAGAATAGACATGGAAGTACCAATATCCGTAATGGGGAATGACTTTTATTTCTACATTGAGGAATTCGACGATATGGCGGTCTTTGCCGAAGCAACCGAATATTGTACGGAAGTTGCACAGAATGCGGTCAGATTACTTGAAAATAAATATGACACAAGAGGCGAAGGGCAGATTATTGTACAAAGTATTTCAGATATGTCTGCACAGTATGACAGCATCTTAGGCATTGTTACCTTATTTATTTCCTTTGTTGCGGCAATTTCGCTGCTGGTTGGTGGTATAGGCGTTATGAATATAATGCTTGTTTCCGTAACCGAGCGTACAAGAGAAATCGGTATCCGTAAGTCTTTGGGTGCAAGAACCGGTTCAATTCTTCTGCAGTTTCTTGCCGAGGCCGGCATTATTACCATGCTTGGCGGATTGATTGGTATTGTACTTGGTATCTTAGGCGGTAATCTGGTATGCTCGATTGTTGGGGTTACTGCAAGGACAAAGCTCTCTACGGTTATTGGCGCGACGCTTTTCTCATCGGCAGTCGGAATTTTCTTTGGAATATATCCTGCGAAAAAGGCGGCGAAGCTCAGTCCGATTGAAGCGCTCAGACACGAATAGACTAAATAATGATAAACTCTTGAACTTTGTTTTAATTTAAGTATAATAATATATTGAAAGATAAAAAAAGCACCTGCAATGTAGGTGCTTTTAAACTAGATTGAATTAGATAGAGGAGCGGTGTTGATATGGAGGTTGAATTTGATGTAAAAATAGATTCGGGCATATTGTATGATTATATGCTGCATCACACCTTCAACAGCTTTTCAGGGCTGATTGGCTCGGTGGTGGGAGCTTTGTTTCTTGTGACTGCTTATATGAACCGGCAGGTAATTTTTCTGATTGCAGGGCTTGTAATCCTTCTGTATCAGCCTTGGAGCCTGTTCCTTAAGTCCAAGCAGCAGATGGTGAACAATCCGGCGTTTAAGAAACCGCTGCACTATAAACTGACAGATGAGGGCATTGAAGTGTCGCAGGACGGGGAAATCCAGACCCAGAAATGGGAAGACATGCATAAGGCAGTATCCACAAGCAACAGTATTATTGTGTATACATCAAGAGTCAATGCCTGCATTTTTCCAAAGCGGGATATTGGAGAGAATAAATATAAGGTCATTGAAATGATTTCTACACATATGCCGGCTGGAAAAGTCAGAATTCGCGGCTAGGGTGAAAATAGGAGACCATATTGTAATTATGAAATATACAATCGAAACATACAGTTCCGAAGAGACATTTGAATTTGGTAAAAAGATGGGCGAGGAAGCCCGCAGCGGCTGCGTATATGCCCTTATCGGGGATTTGGGCGTTGGTAAGACTGTTTTTACGCAGGGAATGGCTAAAGGGCTTGGCATTGAAGAGCCGGTCAACAGCCCTACGTTTACTATTCTACAGATATACGATGAAGGAAGACTGCCTTTTTATCATTTTGATGTGTATAGAATCGGTGATATATCGGAAATGGACGAAATAGGATATGAGGACTGCTTTTACGGAGACGGAGTATGTTTGGTTGAGTGGGCTGATTTAATAGACGAACTTCTTCCGGAAGAATATGTACGGATTACCGTTGAAAAAAATATGGAAAAAGGTTTTGATTATCGCAGTATTACGGTGGAGGATGTATGAGACTTATAGCTTTAGACAGTTCAGGACTGGTCGCTTCCGTAGCAGTGGTGGAAGACGATATACTGATAGCAGAGTATACAATTCAATATAAAAAGACACATTCGCAGACCCTTTTACCTATGTTGGATGAAATCAGGAATATGATAGAGCTGGATTTTGAAACGGTAGATGCGATTGCCGTTGCAGCAGGACCCGGTTCGTTTACCGGACTGAGAATAGGCAGCGCTACTGCAAAAGGACTTTCTTTTGCTATGGGTAAACCGATAGTGCCGGTGCCGACAGTGGATGGTCTGGCTTATAATTTATACGGAACCGATAAAATAGTCTGTCCGATTATGGATGCGAGAAGAAGTCAGGTTTATACCGGAATATATGAATTTATTCCCGCGAGCAACGAGCCAAGTGGCTGCTTAAAGCCAACTCTTGGTTGGCTTGGACATATTGGCGACTGCCGCGGGGACGGTGCATATAGTCTGCATATAATAAGACAGCAGTGTGCCGTAGCTTTTGCAGAGATTGCAAAAAATCTGAATGAGCTTGGCAGGGAAGTTATTTTTCTGGGAGATGGAGTTCCTGTATTTAAAGAAGAAATGAAAGAGTTGATGAAGGTGCCTTATACGCTTGCACCCGCACATATGAACAGGCAGCGTGCGGCAAGCATAGGAGCGCTTGGAACTATATATTATGCGCAGGGGAAAATACAGAGCGGAGAAGAACACGCACCGGAATATCTCAGACTTTCGCAGGCGGAACGTGAGAATGTACAAATATGTCCGATGGAGCGTTCTGATGTAGATAGAGTCAGTGAATTAGAAGGGGAAGCTTTTTCAATGCCTTGGTCCCGCGACGCTTTTCTTGAAATGATTGAAAAAGATAACGCCAGATATTACGTCGCAAAACGTGACGGTCATGTGATTGGCGGATGCGGTGTGATTATGGCAGCAGGCGAGGGAAACATTACCAATGTAGTGGTAGATGTCAAAGAAAGAAACAGAGGAGTAGGTTTTAAACTTCTCAAATATCTTATAGAAGATGGAATGAAAAACGGACTTAGCGCATTTACATTGGAAGTACGTGTGAGCAACGAGGCTGCAATTCATCTTTATAAAAAATTGGGATTTTTTTCCGAAGGAATTCGACCTAACTTCTATGAAAAACCGATAGAAGATGCTATGATAATGTGGAAAAGATAGAAAATATTTCATTCATACATAACAATGTACATTTTTCGCATTATTTACCACTGTTTTTGCATACTTCGTATTGTATAATGGATATGTACACAGGATGTCGTTTGTGATTACAGGAGGGTAAGATGAGAATATATAATAATAGTGAAGCAGGGCTTGTTTCAGTAACTTGCAATTGCTGCGGCAAGGAATTTTTGGTAGAAAATGGAATTTTAAAAAATGAGTGTATTCATATTACTCATGATTTTGGCTTTTTCGGTCAAAGAGACGGCGAAACTCACAGCTTTGATTTATGTGAAGAATGTTACAGCCAAATCATTGCCAAATTCCGTATTCCGGTAGAAATTAAAGAGCGAAAAGAGTTACTGTAGCCGTAGCCTATGAAGGATAGGAGTACGCATGTTAGATATTTGTTTGCTTGGAACGGGAGGTATGATGCCGCTGCCATACAGATGGCTCACCTCCCTGATGGCGCGTTATAATGGTAAAAGTATATTAATTGATTGTGGGGAAGGTACGCAGATTGCCATGAAGAAAAAGGGCTGGAGCCCTAAGCCGATTGACATTATCTGTTTTACCCACTTTCATGCAGATCATATCAGCGGACTCCCGGGGATGCTTTTGACAATGGGCAATGCGGAACGGACGGAGCCGCTTCTTCTTATCGGCCCTAAGGGTTTGGAAAAAGTAGTCTCATCACTTCGAATCATAGCTCCCGAACTTCCGTTTCAGATTGAATGTATGGAATTGACCGAAGCAGAGCAGACGCTTAATTTTGACGGTTTCAGGATAGAAGCCTTTAAAGTTAATCACAATGTCATCTGCTACGGTTACAATATTGTGATAGACAGAATCGGAAAGTTTGATGTGGAAAAGGCTCAGGAGCTTGGTATAGACAGGAGATTCTGGAACCGTCTGCAAAAGGGAGAAATTATAGAAACCGAGCAGGGGGTTCTTAAACCGGAAATGGTGCTTGGACCGCCAAGAAAAGGGATTAAACTTACTTATTGTACTGATACAAGACCAACTGACAGTATTGTCAGAAATGCCGAGGGCGCAGATTTATTCATATGTGAAGGCATGTACGGAGAGCCTGATAAGAAGCAGAAAGCCATAGAATATAAGCATATGACCTTTTATGAGGCCGCACGGATGGCAAAAGAAGCCAATGTTAAAGAACTCTGGCTTACACATTACAGCCCCTCTTTAGTGAAACCGGAGGATTTTATGTCCGATGTCAGAAAAATTTTTCCAAATTCTATTGCAGGAAAGGATGGAAAAAGTGTAGACTTATTATATAGCGAAAGTTAATAATAAGTTTTGGAGATTGTGTTAAGTGACATATGAAAAACTGGGTTTCGGATTGGAGGGCAGGAGAATGAAAAAGTCTGGTATTGTTAAAATTGTAATTATAGGAATTATTTTGGCGGCGCTTGTGGTCGGTTATTATTACTATCTGTCAAGTAAAGTTGAACAAAGCGATGAGGAAGCTGTGGAATCCACAGCGGTACAGGCTGTGCTTATGCGTGACCTTAATAAAAATTATCCACCTACGCCTAAAGAGGTCGTAAAATACTTCAATGAGATTTCCAAATGCTTCTATAATGAAAAGTATACGGAAAGCGAGCTTTACGATCTGGCGATGAAGATTCAGGAAATTTATGATGATGAATTGGTTGCCAATAAGAGTGAGGAGCAGTATCTTAAGGATTTACAAAGTGACATTGATGATATGAAAAATCAAGACCGTTCGCTTTCGTCATACGAGCTTTCGGCAAGCACTGATGTAGAAGAGTTTGTAGAGAACGGATATTCATGTGCTAGACTGTACTGCACCTATAATATAAGACAGGGAACGAAGATGATTACAAGCAGGGTTGTATTTATTCTGCGAAAAGATGAAAACGGACATTGGAAGATTCTTGGCTGGGATTTGGATGACTAGTCGAAATTGATGTTCAAGGCTACGGGCTTAAAATTAAATTTTGCGATTAATTCAATAATATTTCATAATGGAAGGATATCAAAATAATATGGAAAAAGAAGATGTTATTATTCTGGCGGTTGAGACCTCTTGTGATGAAACTGCGGCCGCGGTTGTAAAGAATGGCAGGGAAGTCTGTTCTAATATAATATCTTCACAAATCGCATTACATACCATATATGGCGGCGTAGTGCCGGAAATCGCCTCAAGAAAGCATATCGAAAAAATTAATCAGGTTATTGACGAAGCGTTAAAATCAGCCGGCGTTACGTTAAAAGACATTACAGCTATTGCCGTAACATACGGACCGGGTCTGGTAGGGGCTCTTTTGGTAGGAGTATCTGCTGCAAAGGCAATAAGCCTTGCCGCGGGAATTCCGCTTATCGGCGTTCACCATATAGAAGGTCATATAAGCGCTAATTTTATAGAAAATAAAGAACTGGAGCCGCCTTTTATATGTCTGGTGGTATCAGGGGGTCATTCCCATCTGGTTGTTGTCAAAAATTACGGTAAGTATGAAATCCTTGGACGCACCAGAGACGATGCAGCAGGAGAGGCCTTTGACAAGGTAGCAAGGGCAATCGGGCTGGGATACCCGGGCGGACCTAAAATTGATAAGGTGGCTAAAGAAGGTAATCCTGAAGCAATTCATTTCCCCCGCGCCAAGGTAGTTGATTCGGTTTATGATTTTAGTTTCAGCGGTCTTAAATCCGCAGTTTTAAATTATCTGAATTCATGTGAAATGAAAGGAATTCCTATTTGTCAGGCGGATGTTGCAGCATCTTTTCAAAAAGCTGTTGTAGATGTTTTGGTAGAACATTCCATGCATGCGGTACAGGAATATGGTTTAAATAAATTTGCAATTGCAGGAGGCGTTGCTTCTAATTCATGTCTTAGGGAAGCACTTGTCAGAGCCTGCGCCGAAAAAGGAGTGGAGTTTTTCTCCCCATCCCCGATTCTTTGTACGGATAATGCAGCTATGATTGGAGCTGCGGGATATTATGAATACTGTCAGGGCATACGGCATGGCTATGATTTGAATGCGCATCCTAATCTGCGGCTGGGGGAGAGGGCGTGATTATGAATATAGATATGAAAACGGCAGCAGTTGTATTGGCGGCAGGTCAGGGGAAGAGAATGAACAGTGATGTGCAGAAACAGTACATATTACTACATGACAGACCTGTCATTTTTTATGCGCTTAATACATTTCAGGAAAGTTTTATAGATGAGCTCATTCTGGTGGTTGCCAAAGGCGAAATAGACTATTGCCGCACTGAGATTGTTGAAAAATATAATTTTACCAAAGTAAAAAAGATAGTGGAGGGAGGCAGTGAGCGCTATCACTCCGTTGCTAATGGACTTAAATGTATAGACGGTGATGGCTATGTGTTTATTCACGACGGTGCCCGCCCTTTTATTACTAAGGAAATTTTACTGCGTTCATACGAAGCTGTTAAGGAGCACGGCGCCTGCGTAGTGGGGATGCCTGTAAAGGATACGATTAAGATTGTTGATAAAAATAACTTTGCCGAGCAGACTCCGAATAGAGAGACGTTGTGGCAGGTACAGACCCCGCAGGTTTTTTCGATAAAATTAGTTAAGGAAGCTTACGATGAACTTATTATAAAGGAAGAAGAGTTAAAAAGGCAGGGAATACGGATTACGGATGACGCTATGGTGGTAGAAACGCTGACAAATCATCCTGTTAAATTAGTAGAAGGTTCATATGAAAATATTAAAATAACGACACCCGGAGACCTTAATATAGCAAGCTCTTTAATTGATGAAAAAAATAATTTATTTTCTTGAAAAAAGCTGTTGACACTAATATCCTTTTTTGTTAAAATAATTTTTGCGCTGACTGAGAAAAAGCAAGCTATGCGCACACGGAGAGGTATCGAAGTGGTCATAACGAGGCGGTCTTGAAAACCGTTTGTCCGCAAGGGCGCGTGGGTTCGAATCCCACCCTCTCCGCTGGAGATATTTTCTCCATCAAATATTTTATTTTTATCAGCTCTATTTGGAGAAGTACCCAAGATGGCTGAAGGGACACCCCTGGAAAGGGTGCAGGTCGTTAATAGCGGCGCGAGGGTTCAAATCCCTCCTTCTCCGTTCGGACCATTTTTGGTACGAAAGCATTCTACGGAATGTAACAGAACCTTGACAAACAAACAGTAATGCAACCCTGAAAATTCAAGAGAATTTCAGAAAAGCAAGAACGAAAAGCAACAAACAGTATAACGGAAACAAGAGAAGCCAAGGTTATCTTGTTGCCGGAATCAGACAGTTTTCTGTTTACACAACGCGCGAGTTTGGGCGAAGCACAAACTTGCAGTTTTGCGGAGTGAAACGGAGCATAATTTATTCGAGAGTTTGATCCTGGCTCAGGA
>CAMWKB010000043.1 GCA_947174705.1 uncultured Lachnospiraceae bacterium | reverse complement strand
TGATGTTGCTGCTTGTGACCTGTATTTTGGGATATGAGTTAAAAAAAGCGTGTGTCACCAGCGTATTTATTATGACTTTTACAGCATTGACCGGTTCAGTCAGCCATTTTGTCATAGGAGGCATGCCGGATTTATGGTGTCTGGCCTTATGTGTGGCTTCAACTCTGTTATGGGCAAGGATTGCGGCAAAGTTTGCAAATAAGGCCAGTGCAGCTACCTTAAACAGAGCTACGGGAGTTGTTTTGGCAGTGCTGGGGCTTGCAATACTTGCGGTGAATTATGTGAGTGCTTAAAGCGTGGGTCAAATGAATTATATTTTGATGATGAGAAGATGCAGAGGATTTAACCTACTGCATCTTCTTATACCAATGCTCCAAACTCTGTATAATCTTATAAAGCCCCATAGCAATAGCACACAGGATAATTATAGACGTTATCACCATATTCAACTGAAACACCTGCGACCCATAAATGATCAAATACCCAAGCCCGCGTCTTGCGGCAAGGAATTCTCCGATTATAACCCCTACTAAACAAAGTCCGATATTTACCTTCATATTGCTGATAATTAAAGGAATCGAGCTTGGAAGTATGACCTTGAACAAAGCGTCTTTTCTGCTGCCGCCCAGTGTGAGAATGAGTTTGAGCAGTTCTTCATCAGTCTGGCAAAAGCCTGTATATAAGCTTATTATGGAGCCGAAAACAGCAACGGAAATGCCGGCGACAATTATAGTTCTGGATCCTGTACCTAACCATACAATTAGAAGCGGTGCAAGCGCTGATTTTGGAAGGGAATTCAATACCACCAGATAAGGCTCAAGAATTTCTGACAGGCTGTTTCGATACCAAAGCAGGGTAGCAATGAAGAGACTGAAGAAACTTACAAGCAGGAAACTTACTATAGTTTCTATTAGCGTGATTCCGGTATGTTTAAAAAACGAAGAATCAAGAATCATCTGATATAGATATTTAACTATGGAAGTAGGAGAACTGAAAAAGAACATATCCACATAGCCTGCACGCGTCGTATATTCCCATACGCCAAGAAAAATCACAAGAATCAGGAGACGTAAAAATGCAATAATATGATGATGTCTTTTATGGGCCAGTATATATGCCTGCTGATTTGTCAGGTTAATTATGTTTTTGTTTTTATTAAGTGTCATCGGACAGCTCCTTCCATAATGTATTAAAATAAGTCTGATACTGAACGGTATTTCGTATAGAAAGTGCGGAGGTGCGTTCAATATCATATGAGACATTTAATTCATATTTTACACGGGATGGGCGTTTGGATAAGACTAGGACCCTGTCTGCAAGCGTAATGGCTTCGGATAGATCATGTGTAATCAGAATTGCGGTTTTTCCGGTATTTCGGATAATGTTTCCGATGTCTGCGGAAACAGTCATTCTGGTCTGAAAATCCAATGCGCTGAATGGTTCATCTAATAGAAGCAGCTCCGGCTTAACCGCCATTGTGCGTATAAGTGCGGCACGCTGTCTCATTCCGCCTGATAGCTGAGAAGGCTTTTGGTCTTTGAATGAATAAAGACCGTAATCTTTTAAAAGCTGCAAAACATAATCTGTGTTTTCTTTAGTCACATTTTTATTTAATTCCAGTCCGAGAATTACATTCTGGTAAATAGTTCTCCATTCAAAAAGATGATCATGCTGTAACATGTATCCTATTGTTAAGCTTGGGTCGAAATAAATGTTTCCGCGCTCAGCTTTAAGAAGGCCTGAGATTATTGACAGAAGAGTTGATTTGCCACAGCCGCTTGGCCCCACAATCGCCAGGAACTCACCTTCCATAACTTGAAAGCTCATATCTTCAATAGCAGGAGTTTCCCCTTTTAAATTGTGGTAGGAGTATGAAATGTTTTCTAAAGATAAAATAGGCTGCATTTTTATATCACTCCCTTTGTTTATAAGATATTTTATGAGAGAATTGTAAAATTGTGTTAAGCAAAAGCAATAAAAACAGCGGTTTTGATTGAAATTGGAAATATTTTATGATATCATCAAATTTAGATTTAATAATCGGAGGTTTTATAAGATGGCACAGCTTTGGGGCGGACGTTTTACCAAGGAAACAGACAAGCTTGTATACAATTTTAACGCTTCAATTGATTTTGATAAGAAATTCTACAGGCAGGATATAGAAGGCAGCATTGCCCATGTCGTAATGCTGGAAAAGCAGGGAATTTTGACAAACGAAGAGAAAGATAAGATTGTAAAGGGCTTAACCGGAATCAGGCAGGACTTAGAAAACGGGGTCTTGGAGATTACGGATGAATATGAAGATATACATAGCTTTGTGGAAGCAAATCTTATAGACCGTATCGGCGATGCGGGCAAGAAGTTACATACCGGAAGGAGTCGTAACGACCAGGTAGCGTTGGATATGAAGCTTTATACGCGCGTAGAGGTTCTTTGTGTGGACGAACTCTTAAAGGAATTGTTAGAGACGCTGCTTAAGATTATGGAAGAAAATATTGAGACTTACATGCCGGGCTTTACACATTTACAAAAAGCCCAGCCGATAACATTGGCACACCATATAGGCGCTTATTTTGAAATGTTTAAACGGGACAGGTTAAGGCTTAAGGACATATATAAACGTATGAATTACTGTCCGCTTGGAGCAGGGGCGCTTGCAGGAACCACATATCCGCTTGACAGGTATTATACGGCGTCGCTGCTTGGCTTTGAAGGACCTACGCTTAACAGTATTGACTCGGTTGCCGACAGGGATTATGTAATAGAGTTTTTATCCGCGATGTCAATTACAATGATGCATCTTAGCAGATTTTGTGAAGAGATTATTTTATGGAATTCCAACGAATACCGTTTTGTTGAAATAGATGATTCATATGCAACCGGAAGCAGCATTATGCCGCAGAAGAAGAACCCCGATATTGCAGAGTTGATTCGTGGTAAGACCGGAAGGGTATACGGTGCGTTAGTCTCTATTCTTACAACAATGAAGGGTATTCCGCTTGCTTATAATAAGGATATGCAGGAAGATAAAGAACTGACGTTTGATGCGATTGATACGGTAAAAGGCTGTATCGCACTTTTTACAGGCATGATAAGCACTATAAAATTCAATAATGAAGTTATGGCAAAAAGTGCAATGGCAGGCTTTACAAACGCTACCGACGCAGCGGATTATCTGGTTGGAAAAGGCGTTCCGTTCAGGGATGCGCATGGAATCATAGGCAGGCTGGTCTTATACTGTATAGAGAAAAACAGCAGTATCGAAGAATTGTCAATAGATGAACTAAAAAGCATCAGCGAGGTTTTTGAGGAGGACGTTTACGATAAGATAAGCCTTAAAACCTGTGTTGAGAAGAGGCTTACCGTAGGCGCACCGGGACCTAAAGCTATGAAAGACGTGATTAAGCTGGAAAAAGATTATTTGGAAAACGATGGAATAAACATGAGGAAGGAGATTTACATACATGAGCGATAAATTAAGAGTAGGAATTTTAGGTGGAACAGGAATGGTAGGACAGAGATTTATTTCTCTTTTGGAAAACCATCCGTGGTTTGAGGTTACAACGATTGCGGCAAGTCCAAGGTCTGCGGGTAAGACCTATGAAGAGGCGGTAGGCGGAAGATGGAAAATGACAACGCCTATGCCTGATGCTGTTAAAAATATCGTAGTAATGAATGTCAATGAAGTAGACAAGGTTGCCTCAGAAGTGGATTTCGTTTTTTCCGCGGTAGATATGACTAAGGACGAAATCAAGAAAATAGAAGAAGAGTATGCTAAAACCGAGACACCGGTAGTTTCTAACAACAGCGCACACAGATGGACGCCGGATGTGCCTATGGTCATACCGGAAATTAATCCGGAGCATTTTGATGTAATAGAATCACAGAAAAAGAGACTTGGAACAAAGAGAGGCTTTATTGCCGTAAAACCTAACTGTTCGATTCAGAGTTATGCACCGGTGCTTTCCGCATGGAAAGAGTTTGAGCCGTATGAGGTTGTAGCTACTACATATCAGGCTATTTCAGGTGCCGGTAAAACATTTAAGGACTGGCCGGAGATGGTTGAAAACGTAATTCCGTATATAGGCGGGGAAGAGGAGAAGAGCGAAAAAGAACCTCTTAGGATATGGGGGAAAATAGAAAACGGAGAAATTGTTCCGGCAACTACGCCTGTTATTACCTGCCAGTGTATCCGCGTACCTGTTTTGAACGGACATACGGCGGCGGTATTTGTTAAATTCAGAAAACAGCCGACCAAAGAACAGCTTATTGAAAAATTAGTTCAGTTTAAAGGTCTTCCACAGGAATTGCAACTTCCAAGCGCTCCTAAGCAGTTCATACAGTATATGGAAGAGGACAACCGTCCGCAGGTTAAGTTAGATGTGGATTTTGAAAACGGCATGGGTGTCAGCGTAGGACGTCTTAGGGAAGACAGCGTTTATGACTGGAAATTTATCGGTCTTTCGCACAATACTGTACGGGGAGCCGCAGGCGGCGCAGTTTTATGTGCAGAGACTTTGAAGGCTAAGGGGTATATTACAAAGAAATAGAAAGCAACCGCTATATGGGGGAAACTATATGCAGGATTTACAGGAACAATTAAACGCACTTAATGCGCTGAATAGTAGGTTAATGAAGGATGCAAAAATATTACATTTGATTTGTGATACTTCAAATACGGCTTTCCTTTATTATAATTATGCTGATAATGCTTTTCAGACCATCGCTAACTGGAAATACTTTTTTGACTTTGAATTAACAAGTGAAGAAGACTTTTCAAAGATTTATGACTGCGTGGAAGAAAAATATATCGGCTCCGTTAAAGATTCCTTTTTTATAGAAAAAAAAGGAAGGAAAACGGCTACCGTAGATTTTAAGATGAATAACAGCCGGATGTGGGTTGAAGCGGAAACCAATATTTTATATGACGAAAACGGACAGCCGCAGGATAAGATTATAAGATTTAAGGATGTTACGAAATTTAATTCGCAAAATGACGAACTTACGTACATGGCGTATTATGATATTTTAACAGGATTGTATAACCGTAACTATTTCATTCGCCTTCTTGGGGAATTTATATCCCGCGCATATTATGAACAGAAAAAAGTATCGGTAATGTTCATTGATTTTGATGATTTCAGAAAATTAAACGATGATGTGGGAATAATTGAAGGCGACGAAATTGTCCAGTCGTTTGGACTGTTTTTATCAGAGTTTGCGAATGAAAATGTTCTGGTATCACATTTTAACGGTGATATTTTCTGTATTGGCATATATGACCCCTGCGGTGCGAACAGTGTAGGAACTATTTATAAAAAGATGTCGGACAGACTTAAAGAGCCGTTTGTGCTTTGCAGCGGCAAGAAAATTACTTTGACCGTAAGTGTGGGTGTTGCACAGTATCCTGATGCGGCTTCTGAGACACTTGAGCTTATTAACTGTGCGGAAATTGTCATGTTTAAGTCAAAGGCTTGCGGAAGGGGCGGAATAAAGAATTTCGACAGTTCTATTTTAGAGGACTTTTTGCAGAAGGTTACAATTGAGAATAAGCTTAAAGAAGCTGTTTTTGCAGAGAATTTCATGATGTACTTCCAACCGCAGTATAGAACTTCCGATAAGGTACTGCGTGGCGTGGAGGCTCTTATCCGCTGGAAAGACAGTAAAAGCGAGAAGATGATCAAGCCGGATATATTTATACCGATTGCAGAGAAAAACGGAACTATTGTGCCAATCGGAACATGGGTTATGGAAGAAAGTATCAGGATATATACGGAGTGGAAGAAAAAATATAATTACCCTATGCTTATTTCCTTGAATGTTTCGGCGATTCAGTATAAGCAGCCGGATTTTGTTGATAAGGTATTAAGTATTCTGGATAAATATAAGGTTTCGCCTAATGAGATTGAACTTGAGATTACGGAATCCATATTAATTGATGATTTTAAAGAGATTACGGAGAAGCTGTCAATTTTAAGAAATATAGGAATCAGGATATCTCTTGATGATTTTGGAACAGGCTATTCTTCGTTGTCTTATTTAAAAAAGCTTCCTATTAATACATTAAAAATAGACAAATCCTTTATTGATACTGTAATTACCGATGAAAACACCAGAATAATTACCGAATCCATTATATATATGGTAAAAAAACTCGGATTTGAAACTATTGCTGAAGGCGTGGAGACACAGGAGCAGTATGACTATTTAAGCGCCATCGATTGCGACAACATACAGGGATACTATCTTGGCAAACCGATGCCGCCGGAGGATATAGAGAAACTTATAGAAAAAGCGCTTGCATGAGGAGGGTGTTATGTTAGCAGGCAGGATGCCAGAATTACAATATCTGAATCAGTATTATGACCAGAGAGGCAGCCAGATTCTGGTTGTATACGGACAAAGACACATAGGGAAAACCACGCTCATAAAAGAGTTTATGGAGGATAAATCGGGTTATTATTATCTTGCCAGAGCCTGCTCCGACAGAGAACAAATGTTTCAATGGGGGATGCAGTTAAGGGCGGACGAAATAATTATAGATAAAGACTTCCCGGAGGTTAATGATATATTTACCGCCATATGCGAGAGCGACGTCAGCAAGAAAGTAATAGTTATAGATGAATTCCAGAATATGGTTAAGGCCGACGGCGTATTTATGGAGGAACTTATAAATTTTCTGCATAGCAGGGAAGATAAGTCAGGTGCACTGGTTGTTTTGTGCAGTTCTTCCATAGCGTGGGTGGAGAATACCATGCTTGATAAACTCGGTAAGAGTGCATACGAAATTTCCGGACTTTTAAAAATAAAAAATTTATCGTTTATAGATACGATGCACCGTTTTCCGGATTTTAGAATTGAAGAATGTGTGGAAACATATTCTATATTAGGCGGTATTCCGGGCTTGTGGAACCAGTTTGACGATAAGCTTACGATACAGCAGAATATCTGTCGTAATATCCTAAATCCGGACTGCTTCCTTTTTGCTGAAGGGGAACGGATAGTGGCGGAACAGCTTAGGGAGACAAGTGTTTATAATACGATTCTTGCAGCGATTGCATCCGGAAAATGCAAATTGAACGATATATACCTGCACACAGATTTTTCGCGGGCAAAAATCAGCGTATATCTTAAGAACCTGATTGAACTTGAGCTTGTGGAAAAGGTATTCTCCTTCGATACGGCAGGCAGGGAAAATGCGCAGAAGGGAATTTACCGCATTGTCCATCCGCTTGTAGACTTTTATTTTACATATATGTATCCTAATATGAGCGCCCTGCATACATTGTCAGTGGGTGAGTTTTATAATAAATATATTTACCCTGACTTTAAAAAGTATGTTTCAGGGTATTTTACGCAGGTTTGCCGCCAGCATCTGGAAAAGTTAAACGAGCGCGGCAGGCTTCCGATTAGGTTTGACAGCAGCGGGGAATGGGTCGGAAAAGAAGGCACTATTGATTTGATTGCTCAGGATAAGGATGGTAAAACCTTAATAGGTATGTGTAACTGGGAGAAACCCATGTTAACCTATGCGGATTATGAGTGGATTTTGGACTGTGCTAAGCAGGCCAGAATAAATGCGGACTATATTTATCTATATACGGCATCAAGATTTGACGAGAAACTTAATCTGGAAGCGAAAGTTAAACCTAACTTAAGGCTTATGATGATTTCAGACATATAGTGTGAAAATGAGGAATTATGGGAAAAAGTTTGTTTATTGCGGAAAAGCCCAGTGTGGCAAGGGAATTTGCCAAGGCGCTTAAATACAATATGAGCCAGAAAGACGGATATATGGAATCCGGCGAAGCGGTAGTTACATGGTGCGTCGGGCATCTTGTTACAATGAGTTATCCGGAAGCATATGATGAAAAATATAAGAAATGGTCTTTGGATACTATTCCTTTTATACCGGAACAATTCAAGTATGAAGTGATTGACGGTGTAAAAAAACAGTTTAAAATCGTAAGCGGACTGTTAAACCGTGAAGATGTTGAAACTATATATGTCTGCACCGACTCAGGACGTGAGGGTGAATACATATACAGACTGGTTGAACAGCAGGCCAATGTGAACGGAAAAGTACGAAAGAGAGTATGGATTGATTCACAGACAGAAGAAGAAATACTTAGAGGAATAAAAGAAGCAAAAGACCTCTCGGCATATGATAATCTTGGCGACGCTGCTTATCTCAGGGCCAAAGAAGATTATCTTATGGGTATTAATTTTTCCAGAGTGCTGACACTAAAATACTCATATCCGGTCAAGACTTATTTAAAAACTGACAGGGCTGTCATATCTGTCGGAAGGGTAATGACCTGCGTACTTGGAATGGTAGTGAACAGGGAACGCGAAATAAGAGAGTTTGTAAAAATACCTTTTTACCGTGTATTAGCGGGCATAGAAATAGAGGGCAAAAAGTGTGACTGCGAGTGGAAGGCTGTAGAAGGCTCACGCTATTTTGCATCGCCGCTTCTTTATAAGGACAACGGTTTTTTGGAGAAGAAATCAGCTGAGGAGTTTATAAGTTTCTTAGATGAACAGCCTGCGCCGGCGCCTAAGTTAGCCGGCATAGAGAAAAAGAAAGAAACCAAGAATCCGCCGCTTTTATATAATCTTGCGGAGCTTCAGAACGACTGCTCCAAGCTTTTTAAGATAAGTCCTGATGAGACGCTTAGGATAGCACAGGAACTATACGAAAAAAAGTTAACTACTTATCCAAGAACCGATGCAAGAGTGTTGTCTACGGCAGTAGCTAAGGAAATACATAAGAATATAGGCGGACTGCGTCAGTATAATGTTGTAAAAGAACTGGCAGAAGAGGTACTTGCAGGCGGAAGTTATAAAAATATAGCAAAGACCAGATATGTTAATGATAAGCAGATTACCGACCATTATGCGATAATTCCGACAGGGCAGGGCTTTAACAGCTTAAATTCCTTAACGCCTACCGCGCTTAAGGTCTATGAATGTATTGCAAGACGTTTTTTGAGTATTTTCTACCCGCCGGCAATTTATCAGAAGATAGGACTTAAAATAGAAATAAAGGGAGAGTATTTTTTCTCAAACTTTAAAGTCCTTGCTGAGAGCGGATATTTGAAGGCGTCCCAGCTTTCTTTTGCAAAAAAGAAGGCAGATAATGATGATGAAGATAAAAAGGATGAAAACGAAGATAAAAACGCGGAAGAAGCCTGTGACGCTTCGTTTATGGAAGCACTGAATTCATTAAAAAAAGGAACGGAACTTCCTTACGGTGAATTTACGATTAAAGAGGGAGAAACTTCCCCGCCTAAAAGATACAATTCCGGAACCATGATTTTGACAATGGAAAATGCAGGGCAGTTTATTGAGGATGAGGAGCTTCGTGCCCAGATTAAAGGAAGCGGTATAGGAACTTCGGCAACCAGAGCGGAAATCCTAAAGAAACTGGTAAATATAAAGTATCTTAACCTTAATAAAAAGACACAGATAATTACTCCGACGCTGCTTGGAGAGATGATATATGAGGTAGTGTCCGCGTCGATAAAACCCCTGCTTGACCCAAGACTTACCGCAAGCTGGGAAAAAGGCCTTAATCTGGTGGCTGACGGCTCTATTTCAGCCGATGAATACATGGTTAAACTGGATGATTTTGTCACGCGCAGAACCAATATGGTGAAGCAGATGAATAATCAGACGGCGCTCAATGCAAGATTTAGTTATGCTTCACAATTTTATAAGAAATAAGAAAGTAATAAAATAATAAATGGAAAGGAAAAGGCAAAAAAAGGATGTCAGAAGGCTTAAAAAGTGTTACAATAAAAGAGCTATATACTTTAGATGAAACAATAGCAAAAGAAATTTTTGAATCCGTTACATATCCTTGGGAGGTTTTACCGGGAATAAGTGAATTTATAATAAAACTTGGGAATACCCTTCCGGAAGAAAAATATGAAAAGCGTGAAGGCAATGTCTGGATTGCCAAAACCGCCAAAGTATATCCGTCGGCATACATAGGAGGACCTGCAATTATTGATGAGGACGCCGAAATCAGACACTGTGCTTTTATCAGAGGGAATGCTATTGTCGGCAAAGGCGCGGTAGTAGGCAATTCCACCGAACTTAAGAATGTTATTCTGTTCAATAAAGTACAGGTGCCGCATTATAATTATGTGGGTGACAGTATTTTAGGCTACAAAGCCCATATGGGAGCCGGTTCTATAACCTCTAACGTCAAAAGCGATAAGACACTGGTAGTAGTAAAAGCCGGAACGCAGCAGTATGAGACCGGACTTAAGAAATTCGGGGCAATGCTTGGAGACAATGTGGAAGTGGGATGTAATTCGGTTCTTAATCCCGGAACGGTTATCGGAAAAAACACAAATATTTATCCGGTTTCCAGGGTAAGAGGAGTTATTGCAACAAACAGCATTTATAAAAACCAGGATGAAATTGTATTAAAAAATTAGGCTGATGAATAATTCAAGAAAAAGGTATTGGGGATAAGAGTATGGCTATTGAAATTAAGATTGAAGATTGTATTTCTATGGTAAACAATGTCATAGCGGGAATTTGTTTTTTCGAATATGAAAATAATAATTTGAAACCGATATTTACCAATGACGGTTTCTTCCGTATGCTTGGCTATTCTAAAACCGCAGGAGAGAAATATCTTAAGAACGTAAGGATGCATATTATTCCGGAAGATATGCCGATTTTTGAACAGGGAATTGAGGATGTTTTAAAAGATGACGGTTCGGTGGAAGTTGAATTTCGTACCGTAACCGGAAACGGCAGTCTCAGATGGCTTCAGGTAACGGGAAATCTTTATTCAAGAGAAGGCTCCAAATACATTATTGTGACTGTTATTCAGGATATTACCGAGAAAAAGAATATAGAAGAGGAACTTCGTCTTCAGGCGGAGCATATGAATGTACTCTTGGAATCAGGTAACGAGAAGGTGATGGATTATAACGCCAAGACGGATGTTTTAGTCTATAAGCTTTCCAGTGAGTATTCAGCCGTAGGTGAAATTATAGTCAGCCGTTTTATGCAAAAATTTGACACTTCATACTTATATCCTGATGATGTTGATATATACAGGGGAATTTTTGAAAATCTGCTTAAATCTCCGAAACATGAGACCGTAGAAATCAGAACCAAAAGATTTGATAACGATTATAGATGGTATCAGGTGAACCTGACTTCGATTTTAGGTGCAGAGGGCTATGTTACAAGAATTGTAGGCCATATGATTAATATTCATGAAAAGAAACTTCAGGAATTGGCCTTGGAACTTCGTGCCAGAAGGGATGCGCTTACTAAAATATATGATAGTGATACTGCGAAGCAGCTTATTGAGAATGCGCTTGCTGAAGAAAATGATGATGTAATGAATGCTTTAATCACTGTAGATATAGACAACTGCAGACGTATAAGCAAATTACTGGGACAAGCGCAGATGGAAGATCTTTTGGAAGAGACCGGTATTTATTTAAATGAAATTGCTAAGGGCGGAGACATCGTAGGAAGATTAGATATAGATAAGTTTGTTTTATACGTAAGAAATCTCAATACCTTTTCGGATGCAGATTTAATTGCTTCCGAAATATTAAAGAAGGTTAATTATGAGGTCCCTCATGAGGGAGAAAACATAAATATTACCTGTAGTATCGGAATATCGATATATCCTTATCACGGAGCTACTTATGAAGAGCTTTTGGATAAGACCCAAAGGGCGCTTACAAGAACAAAGGCAAATGGAAAATGCGGTTATCGTATTTATGACGCAGCTGCAACTATGGCGTACCATGCTTTAAGAAAAAGTGAGAATGTGCCCTACGATCCCGAAAAGAAAATCATGCTTAAACATGATACTGAAGATATGGTAATGCAAATCCTTTTTGAGGATAAAGTTTTTGAAGCAGCACTTAAATCGGCAATAGAACTTATTACCGTACAGTATAAGTTTCACAGAGGATATATCTGCAGTAGTGAAAAGGGCGGTCTTCCAAGTTCCAAACAGGTACAATTTTCTGTACGTGGCTATGAAGTCGGGGCGGAGAGTAAGGAACAGGAAAATTTAAGGAATATTATATATGAGATTTTTTATGATTCATTCAAAAGCTGCAGTGTAATACATGAATATGATATAAGCGTCGATGAAATCAGATACTATTTCCAGTCCCAGGGAATTAAGAGTATATTGTATTACCCGATTACTTCCAAAGGTGAATATAAGGGCGCGATTGTATTTGAAAACCATGAGGATGTTCAGTTAGAATTTGATGATTCCGTTATGGAAGAGCTGCGTTCGTTATTCAGGATTTTGGAAGCACACCTGCTTCAGCTTGGTCTTATGGATCGTTTCCAAGATTTTGCTACACAGATTGAGATGCTGGATAACATGGACAATTATATATACATTGTTAATGCAGATACTTATGAAATAAGTTTTATTAATAAAAAAGTATTGATGGTTTCTCCTGATGTAAAAATCGGTGATGTCTGCTATAAGGCATTACAAAAAAGAGACACGCCTTGCGAGAATTGTATTTTAAAGAATATGAATAAAAACGACCCGCATGGCAGGCGTACTGAAGAGTTGTTTATCTATTCTTTACGCGGATGGTGCAGATGCAGCGCAAGCTGGTTGGAATGTAAGGAAGAAAATTCATTGGCTATGCTCAACTGCATAGATATTTCGGAATATTTTATGGGTTGACGAAATTGCTTTTTTCGTGTATATTTTCTAAGATGGATATTCACTTTAACACGTTGAAGTGGAGAAACAATTTTAGGAGGAGATTATTATGAAAAAGAAAGTATTAGCATTACTTTTGTCATCTGCTATGACCGCTGCTTTACTTGCAGGCTGTGGAAATGATAACAGTGCGGCAGGTGATTCTAACGTAACTACAGACAGTGCGGCAGATAATACCGCTGCAGCTGACCAGACACAGGACACAGCAGGAAATCAGACTGAGGCTGGTTCAAATGACAGCGCTGCTGACGGTCAGGTTTATAACATCGGTATCTGCCAGTTGATCGAGCATGCTGCTTTGGATGCTGCAACACAGGGATTTGAAGATGCGCTTGTAGATTTACTGGGAGAAGAAAATGTAAACTTCTATTTCCAGAACGCACAGGGAGAGCAGACAAACTGTGCAACAATCTGTACAACATTCGTATCTGATGGAGTTGACCTGATTCTTGCAAATGCAACGGCTCCGTTACAGGCTGCCGCAGCTGCAACAAATGAGATTCCGATTCTTGGAACTTCAATTACTGATTATGCAACGGCACTTGATATTTCAGACTGGACCGGTGCAACAGGAACTAATGTATCAGGTACTTCCGACCTTGCTCCTCTTGAGGAACAGGAAGCTATGCTTTTAGAGCTTTTCCCTGATGTTAAGAAGGTTGGAATTCTTTATTGTTCAGCAGAAGCTAACTCCAAATATCAGGCGGATGTTATTGGTGCATGCCTTGAAGCAGACGGTATCGAATATGAAGAATTTACCGCAGCTGATTCCAACGACATTCAGTCCGTAGCTACCAGCGCATGTGAAAGCTGTGATGTAATTTACATTCCTACAGATAATACAATGGCTGCTGCAACAGAGGCTGTAAATAACGTATGCCTTCCGGCAGGAGTTCCTGTTATCGCAGGTGAGGAAGGAATCTGTAAAGGCTGTGGTGTAGCAACCTTATCTATCAGCTACTATGATATAGGTTATACAGCAGGAGAGATGGCTTATGATATTCTTGTTAACGGCGCTGACGTTTCAACAATGGATGTTAAGTTTGCACCTAAGGTAACTAAAGAGTATAATGAGACTATCGCTAATGAATTAGGTGTTACAATTCCTGATGATTATGAAGCAATTGCAGAATAAAAAGATAAATATGTGGGGATGTGTAAATCATCCCCACATTAATTAATATGAGGAGGATTTCATGGTTTTACTGGCATTTTCGTTATCACCCTTGTCACTTCTTCGGGCAATGCCCGGTGCGTGTGCACAAGGACTAATATGGGGAATTATGGCATTAGGGGTTTACATAACTTTTCGTCTGTTGGACTTTGCAGATCTGACGGTAGACGGTTCACTTGCAACAGGCGGTGCAGTGGCAGTTATGCTTATTCGTGCGGGAGTAAATCCCGTAATCGCATTAGTAGCGGCCTTCGCATCAGGTATGGCTGCTGGTTTTATAACCGGAATGTTACATACGGCGCTTGGAATTCCGGGAATTTTATCTAGTATTCTTACACAGATTTCTTTGTATTCCATAAATTTGAATATAATGGGTAAATCAAATCAGGCAATAAATGTTGACCAGTATCGCCTGGTGGTTTCCCTTCGTTATATATCGGGAGATGCTGCCTCTAAATTTAAATTTTACGGCGGTGTGATTTTAGGTTGTATTATTTTGATAATGATATTGTATTGTTATTTCGGAACCGAGCAGGGCTCGGCAATACGTGCAACCGGCTGTAATAAGAGTATGGCTAAGGCACAGGGCATTAATACCAATTTTCATACCGTGCTTGCCCTTATGCTTTCTAACGGGCTGGTAGGTCTCTGTGGCGGTCTTTATGCACAGTATCAGGGCGCTGCCGATGTAAATATGGGGCGCGGTGCAATAGTAATCGGACTTGCAGCAGTTATAATCGGTGAAGTTTTATTTGGAAAGATAAGTGCGGGTAAACGTTTTACTTTTGCTTATAACATGGCTGCGGTTATTTTGGGAGCCGTAATTTATTATGTTGTAATCGCATTTGTACTCTGGCTCAAGATGCCTTCGGATGATATGAAATTATTCTCGGCAATAGTGGTTGCAATCTTCCTTTCCATTCCGTATCTGAAAGGAAAATATGGTAAGAAAGGGGCGGCGGCATAATGGCATTTGCATTAGAATTAAAAGACATTCATAAAACTTTTAATAAGGGTACTATAAATGAAAAGGTAGCGCTTGACGGGGTGAACCTTAAACTTAATGAAGGCGATTTTGTCACCATAATAGGCGGAAACGGCGCGGGTAAGTCCACAATGCTGAATGCGATTGCCGGAGTATGGCCTATCGATCAAGGAGCTATAATTATCGGGGATAAAGATGTTACATCCCTGCCGGAACATAAGCGTGCCAAATTCTTAGGGCGTGTATTCCAGGACCCTATGACCGGAACGGCTGCAACCATGTCAATTGATGAAAATATGGCGATTGCGGCAAGACGAGGCAAATCGCGTACCCTTAAATGGGGCGTTACCAAAGCTGAAAAAGAGCGTTATAAAAAGAAATTACAGACATTGGATTTAGGCCTTGAGGACAGACTTACAACTAAGATGGGTCTTCTTTCAGGCGGACAGAGACAGGCGGTTACCCTTCTTATGGCGTCATTGCAAAAGCCCGAACTTTTACTTCTTGATGAACATACGGCAGCCTTAGACCCTAAAACAGCAGCTAAGGTACTTGCTTTATCAGATAAGATAATCGAAGAAAATAATCTGACTGCGCTTATGGTAACCCATAATATGAAAGACGCTATTGCGCATGGAAACAGACTTATTATGATGCATGAGGGAAAGATTATTTATGATGTAAGAGGAGAAGAGAAGAAGAATCTTAAGGTTTCGGACCTTCTTTCCAAGTTCGAGGAAGTCAGCGGGGGAGAATTTTCCAATGACCGCATGATATTATCATAACGGACGGGCGTGATTGCTCAGATTTATCATAACTTGTTTTTAATTGAAAATTTATAATTTATATATAGAAAAAACTGGATTTTTTGTGTGTAGTGTGCGAAAATATAAGCAGCGGTTATGACAGATTGTGGAAAACGGTCTGTTATCAAATACTATATACATAATCGAAAGGAGTTATCACATGATTTATTCAAAAGAAGTTGAAGAAATGTGTACTGTAGCACAGGGTGTGCATCATGGCTGTGCTCCAATCCCAGAGGAAGCAAAATGGGTTCAGGCAAAAGAAGTAAAAGATATTTCCGGTTTAACACATGGTGTAGGCTGGTGTGCTCCTCAGCAGGGTGCTTGTAAGCTGACACTCAATGTTAAAGAGGGAATTATTCAGGAAGCGCTGGTTGAGACAATCGGATGTTCCGGTATGACACATTCAGCAGCTATGGCATCAGAAATATTACCGGGTCTGACTGTTATGGAAGCTCTCAATACTGACCTTGTATGTGATGCTATCAATACAGCAATGAGAGAGCTGTTTTTACAGATTGTTTACGGTCGTACACAGTCTGCTTTCTCAGAGGAAGGACTTCCTGTAGGCGCAGGTCTTGAGGATTTAGGTAAAGGCTTAAGAAGCCAGGTAGGTACAATGTACGGTACTTTGAAGAAAGGTCCTCGTTATCTTGAAATGGCTGAAGGTTATGTAACCGGTATAGCACTTGACGCAAACGATGAAATTATCGGTTATAAGTTCGTAAGTCTTGGCAAGATGACAGACTTCATCAAAAAAGGTGATGATCCTAATACAGCATATGAAAAAGCTTGCGGACAGTATGGCCGTGTTGATGATGCTGTAAAGATTATTGATCCCAGATGCGAATAATAAACAGGAGGAAAAGATAAGATGGCTTTATTTGAATCATATGAAAGAAGAATTGATAAAATCAATTCTGTATTAAATAATTATGGCATTTCTTCTATCGAAGAAGCTGAGAAAATTACAAAAGATGCTGGCTTAGATGTTTATGAGCAGGTTAAAAAAATCCAGCCTATCTGTTTCGAGAACGCATGCTGGGCTTACACCGTAGGCGCTGCAATCGCTATTAAAAAAGGATGCAAAAAAGCAGCAGATGCTGCTGCAGCAATCGGTGAAGGACTTCAGGCATTCTGTATTCCGGGTTCCGTTGCAGATACCCGTAAGGTAGGTCTTGGACATGGTAATTTAGGAAAAATGTTATTAGAGGAAGAGACTGACTGTTTCGCATTCCTTGCAGGTCATGAATCTTTTGCAGCTGCAGAAGGTGCAATCGGTATTGCAGAGAAGGCTAACAAAGTTCGTCAGAAACCTCTTCGTGTTATCTTAAATGGTCTTGGTAAAGACGCTGCTAAGATTATTTCAAGAATTAACGGATTTACATTTGTTGAGACAGAGTATGATCCTTATACAAACGAAGTAAAAGAAATAGAGAGAATCGCATATTCCGATGGCCTTCGTTCTAAAGTTAACTGCTATGGTGCAAATTCCGTTCCGGAAGGCGTTGCTATTATGTGGAAAGAGAATGTTGATGTTTCTATCACAGGTAACTCAACAAACCCGACCAGATTCCAGCATCCGGTAGCAGGTACATACAAGAAAGAAAGAACAGAAGCTAACAAGAAATACTTCTCAGTTGCATCCGGCGGTGGTACAGGACGTACACTTCATCCGGATAACATGGCTGCAGGTCCTGCATCCTATGGATTTACCGATACATTAGGACGTATGCACTCAGATGCACAGTTTGCCGGTTCTTCATCAGTTCCTGCGCATGTTGAGATGATGGGTCTGATTGGTATGGGTAACAACCCGATGGTTGGAGCTACAGTTGCTGTTGCGGTTAGTATTGAGGAAGCTGCTAAGGCTGGTAAATTCTAAAGTATTTGTTAGAAGTTCTACTATAATGCTTTGAAATAGCTTAAATTGAGAGCTGATCAAGTCGTGATACGGTTTGGTTGGCTCTTTTATTGCTTAAAGATTAAAAAAGGGCAATTTTTATTAAGACACCTCTAAACTCGCAATGCTATAATAAATGAAAACCAAGAATGAGCAAAAAGGAGAGGCAGCATATGAAAGATAAATCAATAACAAAAAGAATACTTTCATACATTGAGGACAATCTGGACAAAGAACTATCATTAGATAAAATAGCACAGGAATTTAGCTATTCAAAGTTTTACATAGCAAGGACATTTAAAAATAATACAGGGATTACGCTATATAAGTATATTCAGGGCAGGCGGCTGGATGAAGCGGCAAGAAAGCTGGCGGAATCTGAACGCCCTATAGTAGAGATTGCTTTTGAGGCGGGCTATGCATCGCAACAGGCATTTACACAAGCATTTCGTTTGGTTTATATATATACGCCGCAGGAATATAGAAGAGCAGGAGTATTTTTACCTAAACAAAGCAAAATTTATATGTGCATGGAAAAGAATTATGTAAACCTTTCATTTGTATGTACAAGGAGGCAGGCAGCATGAGTCTAGTACCATATGTAGTTGAGCAGACAAGCAGAGGAGAGCGAAGTTATGATATATTTTCAAGGCTTCTGTCAGACCGGATTGTGTTTTTAGGGGAAGAGGTAAATGATAATTCTGCGGGTCTTATAATTGCGCAGTTACTTTTTTTAGAAGCACAGGACCCGGAAAAGGATATTCAATTTTATATAAATAGTCCGGGAGGTTCGGTATCGGCAGGATTTGCAGTCTATGATACCATGCAGTATATCAAATGTGATGTTTCCACAATATGTCTGGGATTGGCAGCAAGTTTCGGAGCGTTTCTGCTTGCAGGAGGAACAAAGGGAAAACGTATGGCGCTGCCGAATGCAGAGATTATGATACACCAGCCGGCAATTCATGGAGGTGGTATTAAAGGACAGGCAACAGATATAAAGATTATGTCTGACCATATCCAGCATAGCAAAAAAAGACTGAATCAGATATTGGCGGATAATACAGGAAAGACCATAGAAGAAATAGAAGTGGCTACGGAGCGGGATAATTATTTATCGTCCACGGAGGCACTTAAATTTGGATTGATAGACAAAATTATTGACAGACGATGAATCTTATGTATCTAAAGCCTGATAACTCCTATACAAAAATCTTAGATAAAAAATGGCTGCCACAAAATTTGCAAGTTTGATCAAATCAGTAAGAATTGGCAACGGCAAAAACGAATCTATCGTATAACATATACCCGTAATCAAATTTATTATCAAGACCTTTCGACCGAATTTGGATATCTCGTCCTTCGCCAACTCTTTCATGACTGCTGCAACAGACGTACACACGAAATACATTATCAGAACCGGCGCAACATAATGTACAATACCGGCAGTTATGTCAATCCATGCAGCAACTCCTTCCAGATACTTATCATACATATTTATGCCTAGTGCTGCAATAGACATAACGTATGTAAAATCATCCAGGCCATCGGATTGCAATATATATTTTAACACCAGAGCAACGACATCCGCAAAGCACAGCACCGCAGCTATCTTGCAGGTGCCTATATCTTTTCCCGTTCTATATAAGCCTGCCACACATATAGCAGGAAACAATATCCTTCCAAAGTAAAAGATATACATAAAAAAGAAGCCACCGTCACCTAAGAAAAACCAAGACGCCAGAAATACTATGGGAGATAATGTTTCACAAATCGTCAGCCACAGCTTTCCGGAGAACACCTGTTTTAATCCCAATGCCGCATTTTGATAATTGTCCAATCCGCATATCCTCCGTAATTTATCTTATAATTATATAATTATACACTAATGGGTCTGCCGATTAAAGGTTTTTCTTGTCTGCACTTTGTTTTGTGCCCTTTATTTTTGCCCTTATAAGATAAGATGAGCTTACGATTTTAATTGACATAAGCAGAAATATGCGTTATACTGCAAAACAAATTTTGATTAATTTAGGCTAAAAAGTATATCTTATGATGCATTTATTAATTGTACAAATATGCAGAACATAATTCGGCGTTGAACTATCTGTATTATGT
>CAMWKB010000042.1 GCA_947174705.1 uncultured Lachnospiraceae bacterium | reverse complement strand
CTTCTATATATTGCTTCAATTAAGGGGCTTCGCCCGGCAGTGGCAAAAGAGCGTGCAAAGATGCTGATTGAACAGGTCGGATTATCAAAGGAAAGAAATAAGAAAATGAAGAAGCTTTCCGGCGGAATGAAGCGAAGGGCAGGAATTGCGCAGGCCATGTTGAATGATCCCCAGATTCTAATTCTGGATGAACCGACGGCGGGGCTTGACCCGAACGAGAGAATCCGTTTCCGTAATTTAATCAGCGAATTGTCGGAAGAACGTTTGGTTTTGTTATCAACCCACATTGTTTCGGATATTGAATATATTGCCAAAGAAATTCTTCTGATGCATAATGGCAGGATTGAAATGTCAGGCACCACGCAGGAGCTTATTGCAGCCATGCCGGAGAAGGTATGGAGAGTAGAAGTTCCAAAGTCTGAGATTGATTCTTATATAAAAGCATATAAGACTTCTAATATAAAGGCTGTTCAAGGAGGTGCCGAGCTTCGTCTTTTGTCAGAAAATCCGCCTGTACCAAACGCGGTTTTGGAAACGCCGACAATGGAGGATGTGTTTTTATATTATTTTGGGGAAACGGCAGGTGAGACTGATGATTAAATACGAGATAAAAAAGGTTTTCCTAAAGACGGGAAGCAAAATTTCCATTCTGATACTTTTGGTTCTTCTTGCAATGACCTGCAGATTCGCTATGGGAACCGAGTTTATAGATGAAAGCGGAGTGGCGCAGAGCGGAAAGGCAGCGGTGTTAAAACTTAAAGCGGCTCAAAAAGAATGGGCGGGGATGCTTGACGAGGAGAAACTTAAACTTGTGATTGAGGAAAATGGCAGGATTAACGCAACCCCGGAGGAACAGTCTAAAGACTATAGGCAGAATAATATTGCATACGGCTGGAAGCAGGGATTTATGGAAATCCGCTGGCTTATTAATTATTCATTTGCCGACCATTTTCGCGAGTCTGATTATTATAAGATTGACAGTCTGAAAGTCGAGGATATGTCGCAATTTTATGTAAACCGAATCAGGCTCTTGAAAGAGTGGCTTGAGGGAAACGGAAGGTTTAGTTTTTCGGATGCGCAAAAAGCGTATCTCATAAAACAGTATGAGGATTTGGAAACGCCTTTTTATTATGATTATTTGGAGGGATGGGCCCAGCTTTTTCTATATTCACCAACGGTTATAATGATTACGATGCTTGTGCTTGGATATCTGCTCGCAGGTATCTTTGCAAACGAGTTTACATGGAAAGCGGATGCAATCTTTTTCTCATCGATTTATGGAAGGAATAAGGCGGTTTCAGCAAAAATTAAGGCAGGATTTAATATTACTACGGTGATTTATTGGGCTATGATGCTTCTGTATTCGGCGGTTGTGCTTACGTATCATGGTATTGACGGCTGGAACTGTCCGGTTCAGGTTGGCAGGTTCGGCTGGAAGAGCTTTTACAATATTAAGGTATGGCAGGAGTATCTGCTCATAATTGCGGGAGGTTATGTAGGCTGTCTGTTTATCGCTTTTCTGACTATGTGGGTGTCTGCTAAGACGCGCTCTGCGGTGCTTTCTGTCATGGTGCCGTTTGTGATAATTTTTATTCCGTCGTTCCTAAGCAATATCGACAGTAATGCAGTCAATAAGATATTGGGCCTGCTTCCGGATAGACTGTTGCAGGTTTACGATGCGGTTAAATATTTTGATTTGTATGAGTTGGGCGGAAAAGTAGTAGGCGCGATACCTATACTCTTTGTGCTGTATGGCGTGCTGTCAGCGGTACTAATTCCTGTAATGTATAGGGAATATAGATTCAAGCAGATTAAATAGTGGTTAAAAAAATAGAACATTAGTTAACAATGAATCAATTGAGAACCTCTTTTATTTTTGGTAGGATATACATAGACAAAGGCCTTTGTACTTATCAAATTTAGGGAGGTTTCTTTATGCAGTTAGGTAAGGTAATACGCACGTATAGAAAGAAAAAGGGATTGACGCAGGAGGAAATCGCAAACCGTTTAGGTGTTACGACTCCGGCAGTAAATAAGTGGGAGAACGGAGTGACATATCCGGATATCACGCTTCTTGCACCTATTGCAAGATTGCTTGATATTTCACTGGACACCCTGCTCTCATTCCGTGAGGAATTAACACCGGGAGAGATAGAAAACATTATTTATGAAGTTGATTCCATGTTAAAAGAAAAATCATATGATGAAGTATTCGAATGGGCCAAAGAAAAGCTGGAGCAGTATCCTAACTGTGAGATGCTGATTTTGGAGGTGGCGGTAATACTGAATGGGTGGCGTGTGATGGCTGATGTGGGTGAGCCGGCTGGTGGTGACGTCTCAGATAAAGATGATGCTATGGCTTTAGATAAATACGAAACGTCAATAGTCCACTGGTACAATATCGCGCTTGAGAGCGACGATGAAGAAGTCCGTACTTTGGCGGCAGATTCTTTGTTTACTTTTTATCTTAATAAGGAAGATTATGAGAAGGCGGAGGAATATCTGGCATATTTTTCCACGCAGAATCCGGAAAAGAAACGGAAGCAGGCAAGGATTTACAGTAAGACAAACAGAAAGGATGAAGCCTATAAGGCATATGAAGAACTGCTGTTTTCAACGTACCAGCAGGCAAACGCACTTTTTCAAGAGATGTATATGCTTGCAATGGAAGAAAAAAATATGGACAAGGCGCATGCAATGGTTGAAAAGCAAAGCGCGCTTGCCAAGGTCTTCGAAATGGGAGAGTATTACGAAGTTTCGTATGGAATTGAACTTGCAACCGTAGAAAAAGATGCGGATAAGGTTATTGATATTATGCAGAGGATGCTTGCGAGTATTGACGAAATCTACTCTTTTTCTAAGGCACCGCTGTATGAACATATGACATTCAGGGAGGCGAGAGAGGAGTATCTGGCAGAGCTTAAGGAAAATTTGTTGAAGTCGTTTCGGGATGAGGAGACTTTTGGGTTTTTGAATGGGGATAGACGGTGGGAGGAGATGAAGGAAGTAAATCTGTAGATTGATAAATTCATATATATACGATAGAATTAAGCTCAGATATTGGAGGGAATATATGAGCATTCTAAAATTAAAGCCAAGCTGCAAGGATTATATCTGGGGAGGCAGCAGACTGAAAGAAGAATACGAAAAAGAGTATGATGGAAATGTACTGGCTGAAACCTGGGAGCTGTCCTGTCATCCGGACGGTCCGTCGTATATTGCTAATGGAGAATATGCAGGAAAGACTTTGCAGCAGTATATCGATGCAGAAGGAAAAGAGGTTTTGGGAACTAACTGCCGGAGGTTCCGTGATTTCCCGATTTTAACGAAATTTATTGATGCGAAGGATAATTTATCGATTCAGGTTCACCCGGATAACCGGTATGCCTTGAAAAATGAAGGACAGTACGGGAAGACGGAAATGTGGTATGTCATGGACGCCGGAAAAGATGCATTCCTGTACTATGGATTTAAAAGGGAGATTACGAAAGAAGAATTTGAAAAGAGAATTAAAGAGGATACATTATTAGAGGTGCTGAATGCAGTTCCGGTTCAAAAAGGCGATGTGCTGTTTATTGAGTCCAGAACCATTCATGCGATTGGAAAAGATATTCTGATTGCAGAGATACAGCAGAATTCCAATGTGACTTACCGTGTATATGATTATGGCAGAATCGGAAAAGATGGCAGAAAAAGGGACCTGCATATTGAGAAAGCGCTCGCAGTTACCAATCGGGTTCCGATTATGAAGGATAAAAGCAGTTATCCCCATATTGCCGACTGTGATTATTTTACCGTAGACAAACTGAACCTTGACGGAAAAGTCATGAAAAAAATGGAGGGAAATGTTTCAGAGGAATCATTTGCCAGTATTCTAATATTGGATGGGAAAGGTACGATTTCAGATGCCAAAGAGGAGCTGGATTTCAAGAAAGGAGACAGTTTTTTTCTGTCCGCAGGAGAAGGAAACTATACAATAGAGGGCATTTGCGACGCGCTGGTTACTACGATTCGTGAGAAGGCTGCGCCGGTCCGGATTGGGATTGACATTGGAGGAACAGATACTAAGATTGGTCTGGTGGATATCCATCAGAAGATTATTGTCTGTGAAAAAATGAAAACAGATGCATCGCGTTCTCCAGAGGAAATTATTCGGGAAATCGGTCAGAAAACGCTGGAGCTTCTTGAAAGACAGGGAATTGCCATTGATCAGTGTGTCGGCGCCGGTATCGGAGTACCTGGAACCATAGACCGAAAAAATGGGATTGTACGTTATTCCAACAATATAAAGTGGGAAAATGTTGAAATCGCAAAGAAAATGGGAGAAATTATTCCCATACCGATCCGGATAGCCAATGATGCGGATTGTGCTGCGCTGGGGGAAACTGTTGCTGGGGCAGGAAAGGAATGTCAGGATGTAATCATGCTTACCCTTGGAACCGGAGTCGGCGGAGGGATTGTTCTGGATGGAAATATCTTTAGCGGAGGTGGAATCGGCGGCAGTGAACTTGGGCATATGGTAATCGTAGAAAACGGAGAGCCGTGCACTTGCGGAAGATTGGGTTGTCTGGAGGCATATGCTTCCGCAACCGCCCTTGTGAAAAGCGCGCTGCGTGCTACAGGTAAAAAAATGTTGCCGCAGGAAATTTTTGAAGGTGCAAGAGAGGGCGATTCTGCATTAAAAGAAGTTGTGGATTTATTTATCAACAGATTGGGAACCGGAATTGTAAATATTGTAAATATTTTCCGGCCACAGCTTGTACTCCTGGGTGGCGGACTTTCCGGACAGGGAGAAAGGCTTGTAGAGCCTCTTTGTGATATTATGAAAAAAGAATGCTTTGGAGGCGATAAAGGTGAGCTTCCGGAAATTGAAATAGCAGCGCTTGGAAACGAAGCCGGGATGATAGGCGCTGCAAGTCTGATATAGTTAATGAAATTAAGCGGTCAGTAGTGGTTTTTAACTGACCGCTTATTGTCTGGTAATATAGCAGTGTTGCAAGAACGATAAATATCAGCTTCTTAGATTGCGTCAGCTAACTCAGCCGCCTTTTTGCAGCCATCGGTCTTATTAATATCTCCGACGTTCAGTACGCCCGGAATTAGAACTTCTCCAATCATTTTCCATTTGTTTAAAGCAGCCATACGTTCAATAGGAATACGAACGCCGTCCATAACGGTCATATCGTCTTCTTCGCAGCAGGTAATCAGCGCGCACTCTTTTCCCGCAATGTCTTTTCCACCGACAACCAGAGAGAATATACGGTCAATAACTCCCTTTATCTGTGAAGGGATAGAGTACCAATAAACCGGCATAGTAAATACAATGGCGTCTGCCTCCAGAATAGCCGGAGCAATAGTGTTAAAATCATCATCAAAAGTACAGGCTTTTCCAGTGGAGAAGCAGGTTTCGCAGCCATGGCAGCCGCCCACGGTTTTGAATGCGGCATCAAAGCGTGTAACTGTGTGTCCTTTTGCTTCGGCTGCTTTAATAAAAGCATCTGTCATAGCAAAGCTGTTGCCGTTTTTCCGGGGACTTCCCGTTATTACTACTATTTTTTTTCCCATAATGTTTATCCTCCTTATACTGTGGGATTGATTTTATTTATGTTTGATACTATAATCATAGTATAAATGGTAAGTAAATCAAGTACGCACATTTAAGTGCGATACTGGCATTTGAGTTATATACTTACCTAAATGATAGTATGGCGAACTAAGAGAAAGGAATGGTTATTAAAATGAGTGAACGCTGTATTGCTAATGAATGTCTTGAAACCACGGGATTTAGATATACTTTATCCCTAATTAATGGCAAATATAAGATGACTATTTTATATACTTTAATGGAATTCGGCGTTGTACGCTTTAATGAAATGAAAAAGTATATTGGGGATATATCATACAAAACATTAAGTTCCACTTTAAAAGAATTGGAAGCAGACAAGCTGGTTAACAGAAAAGAATATCCGCAGATTCCGCCCAAAGTGGAATATAGCCTGACGGAGCGCGGAAAGTCTTTGATTCCGATTTTGGATGGGATGTGTGAGTGGGGAGATGCGAATAGGTTGTGACGGTAATGCATTTTAGGAATTGCGAGCGAAAATAAATTAGCATAAAAAGAGGAAGAAGGACAACCAAACATGACCGAAATATACTACATCGAAGACGAACAAAATATAGCTCAGGCGGTTAAAGAATATCTTGAAACAAAAAACTGCAGTGTAACAGTTTTAGAAACCGTTGACTTGGCCAAAGCTGCGATAAGAAATCATGTACCGGAAATTGTTTTGTTAGATTGGAATATGCCGGACGGAGAAGGAGACAGGCTGTGCCGTTGGATTCGCGACAGGTTAAAGGAGCTGCCGATTATATTTTTAACAGTACGCGGAGACTCACATGATATTGTTTCAGCTTTTAGTGACGGGGCGGATGATTATGTTGTGAAGCCGTTTGAGCTGGAAGTATTGTATTCGCGTATTCTGGCGCTGCTTCGCAGAGCGGGAAAGGCTAAGGAAGTCCGGCTTTATTGCGACAATATTATGATTGATACGGAAAAGATATCCGTCTATTGCGACGGGGAGGAAATTATGCTCAGCCAGCCGGAGTACAGGCTGCTTTTATTATTGATGGAAAATAAGGGAATGACTGTAGTGCGCAGTAATCTGTTAGAAAAGATATGGGATAGCAGCGGAAATTTCGTGAATGACAATACCTTAACGGTAACAATGAAGCGCCTTAGGGAAAAGCTGCATAATCCGGCATGTATTAAGACTATACGCAGTTTTGGTTATCGGATGGAGGATAGCGTATGAAAAAGATGGATAAACGAAAAACCGTAATTATTTTACCGGTGTTGCTTTGCTTTATAGGAATTTTTTTGATGCTGCTATTTTTTATACGAGAATATAACAGGTCGGTTTTTAAAAATATGTCGGCATTTTGCGAGCTTATGATAGAAGAGGAGCCCGAGGCTGAGCAGTTAGTGTTATCTTCGTTAAAAAAATATAAAAATTTTTCCGGACATATAATTGAGGACAGCAGCTTCTTGTCAACATACGGATACGGAATCAGAGAATTTGGAAAAAGCGATTCGACCGGTTTTGTACTTATTTCCGCAGCGGTATTTTTAATGACAGTCTGCGGATTTCTTTTTGCACTGTTGTATATGAACAAATACAGTAGAATTAGGATAGCGGAGCTGACTGATTATTTAGAAAAGGTCAATATTGGCACTGAGGGTATGGTATTACAAGACAAAGAGGACGAGTTTGCAATGCTTCAGGATGAAATGTACAAGACTATTACAAGCCTGTATCAGACTAAGGAAGCTGCAATTTCATCTAAAGCAGGATATGCAGACAATCTGGCTAATATTGCCCATCAGCTCAAGACTCCTATTACGGCGGCATTTCTATCTATACAGCTTATGGAAAAGACGGTAAATAGTATTTATGTAAACCGTATTAAGAAACAGCTTGGCAGGCTTAACAGACTTGAGGAAGCTCTTTTGACCTTGTCTAAAATCGATGCAGGTGTCTTGAAATTAGATTATGAACCGGTGGACATTTACACGCTGCTTACCCTTGCCGCGGAGAATCTTAGTGAAATGATGAATGAGAATAAGGTCGCAGTTGATATTCCATATAAGGACGGCGTAGAATTTTACGGAGATATGGAGTGGTCAATGGAAGCAGTTATTAATCTTATGAAAAACTGTATGGAAAATTCTCCGGATAACGGAAGCATACACTGCGAATATTCATCAAATCCTATTTATGCGGAGGTTTTGATATGGGATGAGGGAGCGGGCTTTGAACCGTCGGAAATTCCCAGACTTTTTGAAAGGTTTTATAGGGGAAGTCGGGCTTCAAAAGAGGGAATAGGGATAGGACTCTCTCTTGCCAAATCCATTATTGAGTTGCAAAACGGAAGTGTAAACGCATATAATCTGCCACAGGGCGGAGCTTGTTTTGAAATAAGAATGTACAGTCACTAAGCTGTCACTTTCCGTTGCTATAATGGCGTTGTAGCAGGTAATTGTGAAACACCCCGGCCAAGGTGTTTCACAAACGCCTAAATAATTTTGCATACGGAAAGGAGTAAATATGGAAATTTTAAGATGTGAGAATATCAGAAAAACATACGGGCGCGGTGAGAATAAGGTCGCAGCTCTTGGCGGGATTGATTTGTCTGTTGAAAAAGGGGAATTTGTTGCGATTGTCGGAGCTTCCGGTTCGGGGAAATCTACGTTGCTGCATATTATCGGAGGTGTGGATTCTCCGACAGAGGGTAAGGTTGTTGTGGAGAATACGGATATTTCCACTATGAATAAGACGCAGGCCGCAATATTTCGTCGCAGAAAAGTAGGATTGGTGTATCAATTTTATAATCTGATACCGACACTTACGAGTCGTAAGAATATCCTGATGCCGCTTTTATTAGATAAGAAAAAAGTTAACGAAGAGTATTTTGACAAGATAGTTACAACGCTTGGAATTGCCGATAAGCTGGACTTTTTACCGGGTCAGCTCTCGGGTGGACAGCAGCAGCGGGCCGCTATTGCCCGTTCTTTGATTTATCGTCCGGCGTTGTTGTTAGCGGACGAACCGACAGGTAATCTGGATAGGAAAAACAGTAGGGAAATTATTGATATGCTGAAAATATCCAATAAAAATCTTAACCAGACCATTGTATTGATTACTCATGATGATAAAGTCGCATTGGAAGCAGACCGGATTGTGACGATAGAGGATGGGCGCATCATCAGCGACAAGAAACAGTAGCAGGTTAAAAATGAAAGGAAGGTAAGGCTTGTAATATGTGGAAAGATTATTCAAGTAGTTTTATAAGGAAAAACCGCTCATCCAGCGTATCAATTATGGTCGCAGCTTTGATTGCGACATTTTTCTTATCGCTGCTGTGCAGTATTTTTTACAATATATGGTTATATGATATTGAAGAGATAGTATTGAATGAGGGTGACTGGCAGGGGCGAATAATTGCAGAACTTAATGAGACGGATTTACTTTTTATTAACAATATGTCAAATGTAGAGAAGGTTGTTGTCAATGAAAAAATAAGTGAGATGTACGGTGTATCGTATGAGGAAATTATATCTGTGCAGAACAGTGAATTTAAGGATGATATAAGCGTATTAGACATATATTTTCAAAATCCGAGAACGATATATAAGGATATGACATTGATAGCCGACGGACTTGGCTTGGATGAAGAGGAGATTACGTATAATTATCAGCTTTTATCCATGTATTTCATTCGGATTCCTAATGATCCTGCTCCCAGATTAATACTGCCGTTTTATGCTGCGATAGTATTTATTGTAGCTATATCATTAGTTGTGGTTATTCACAATTCGTTTGCGGTATCTATGAATGCAAGAATTAAGCAATTAGGGATTTTGTCCGGTATTGGAGCGACGCCTGGACAGATTTGCAGTTGTCTGATTCAGGAGGCGGCTGCGCTTTGCATAGTGCCGATTGTGTTTGGTACTTTACTTGGAGTGGCAGGCGGTTTTGGCGCTTTTAGTATGATGGATTTACTTGCAGGTGAGATGACGGGTCGGCATTATACACATTTTAGGTATCATCCGTATGTATTAGCGCTGACTATTTTGATTTCTTTGCTGACGGTATTGATTTCCGCATGGATTCCTGCAGGAAAGCTGGCCAAATTAACTCCTTTGGAGGCTGTCCGGGGTAACTATGAGACTGCGATGATAAGAAGAAAACATTCCCGGCTGCTGTTTTTGCTTTTTGGAATAGAGGGTGAACTGGCAGGTAATTCGCTCAAGTCGCAAAAGAAGGCGCTTAGAACATCGGCATTGTCGCTGACGCTGTCTTTTTTCGGATTTAGTATTATGCTGTGCTTTTTTAAACTGTCGGATATCAGCACGAGCTATACCTATTTTGCCAGATATCAGGACGTTTGGGATGTAATGGCGACGGTAAAAGATGTCAGAATAGAGGAGTTTGATTTAATAGAGGAGCTTAAAGAGGCGGAAAATGCTCAGGGGGCGGATAGCTGTGTAATATATCAAAAGGTGCAGATGTTGAGTTATGTTAACCAGAATTGGATAAGTGAAGAGGTTGATGCGCTTGGCGGACTGAAGGCTCTGGCAGGAGATAGCAGCAGCGCAGACAATGAAGAATTGTATTGTGTCCAGGCGCCTATAGTTATAATGGATGATGAAGGATTTATTGAATATTGCTGTCAGGCCGGTATTGAACCAGCCCTTAACGGTGCGGTCATTATAAATCGTATATGGGATAGTATAAACAGTAATTTCCGTTACCCGAAGTACATCCCTTTTGTGAAAGAAGACCAGAGTCGTACAATCCTGCAGAAGAATATAGAAATACCAGTACTTGGATATACGCAGAATGTGCCTGTACTCAGAGAGGAATATGACGATTATGCGCTGGTGCATGTTATGCCTTTATCTTTGTGGAAAAATGTATCTAAGCAGGCGTTACGAAAAGGGTTGCTGATAGACGCTGAACCGGAAGTTTATATTCGTATTTTAGGTAATATGGATTTGGGTCTGGAGGAAACCGCGGCTGAAATAATAAGGCAGAAATATGAGGTAGAAACCGAAAACCGTATTCAGAAAAAAATAACGAATGACAGGCTTATCTGGGGATATAAGATGATCGTGGGCGCGTTTTGCGCGCTGCTTGCCATAATCGGTATTGCCAATGTCTTTTCATATACAATGGGCTTTCTACGCCTAAGAAGGCGTGAGTTCGCGCGATATGCATCTGTTGGAATGACGCCGGGCAGCATGAAGAAAATGTTTTTCATAGAAATTATGGTGATAGCCGGACGACCGGTACTTATCACACTGCCTCTTACAGTGATATTTACGGAACTGATGATAGAGGCAAGTTATTTAAATCCAAGGGAGTTTTGGATGCAGGCGCCTTATATACCGGTTTTTATATTTATAATTGCGATATTTGGCTTTGTTGCATTGGGCTATTATATCGGCGGGAAACAGATACTGCGCAGCAATTTGGCTGAAGCCTTACGGAGTGAGATATAACTGGTCAATCCTGCTTCAACCGCTTATAACATTCATTACACATATAGCAATCAGCCAAAGCCCTGTGTGCATTAGAGTCGTCTATACCATAGAAATTGCAGATGGTTGACAATTTATGGTTAGCAAGGTTGGGTAAAGCTTTTTTTGCAAGCGGCAATGTGTCAACGACTCTGTTTTTTATCTCCGGCAAACCTAAATTAAGGCAGGCCTGGTTGAGAAAATGCATGTCAAAACCTTTGATATTATGACCTACAAGCTTGCTGTTTCCGATAAAGTCTATGAATTTAGGAAGTACGGTCTCAATTGAATCGGCATCTTCTAACATTTGGCTTGTTATACCGGTGAGCTTAGTGATATTTGGCGGAACAGTGGAAACAGTTTTGACAAGCTCGTTAAACTCGCAAATGGTCTGCTCCGGCAGGGCAGTCTGCGAATCTTGAGGAGCGTTATATGTACATTTAATTGCTGCAATTTCTATAATAGAATCATTTTTAGAGCTAAAGCCGGTGGTTTCTAAATCAAGAACAACATAAGAAGCGGGAGCGCGTTTGGCTGCCGGAGTAGAAGAGGGTTTTGCTTTGAGAAAAGCGCGCCCTCTTTTTTTCATATCCAGAAGATAGTCAGAATGAATATTAATTACTTCATTACCGACCTTAATTGTTATTGATGCCCATGTGTCAAAAGCTTCATCATAGCCTGTTACTTCGCAGATAACAGGAGTATTGCTTTCTTGTTTAAAATAGTAAAATTCGGATATCTCGCTGGCGGTTTCCGATATCAGTTTGTACTTTTTTAAGAAGTCTAGTGTTTCGGTGGTGGTGTTGAAAGTGGTCATTTGTAGTTTTCCTTTTATATCGTTGCTTTTCCGGTAAAATATTGTTATAAATTTAGAATAATCATAACATCAATTAATAAGGGAGTAAATGATATTTTGTGCAAAGTGATAACATAGATTCCTCTGTTAAGTTATACCTAGCCTCTCTCACATTTTCGTGCTACAATTCCATATGGAGGAAAAAGAAAATGACCATACGCATAGCAGACTCAAATGACCTAAAATTATTTATGCAAATCCGATTAGAAACATTAAGAGAAGTAAATACACTTCCGCCCGGATATATATTCAGCGACGAAATTCTAAAGTACAGCGAAGAATACTTTACTAACGGAAACCACACAACTGTACTCGCATTTAATGAATGTGTATACAAATCAGGCATACCGCAGACAGGGAATTGCCATGCAGATGATGAAAATATTGATAGATGAGGCTAAGGAAAAGGGCGCAACCGAGATAAGCCTGGATGCAACTAGAGAGGGAAGAGCATTATATAAAAAGCTGGGCTTTACTGACTCTGATGAATGCATGGTATTGAATTTGAACTGAAACTTTTAATTTTATTGCTTTAAAGGGAAATTTTATTGGTTTAATGGAAAATAGATTATGAAAAAAGACTTAACTCAGGGAAATGTGACAAAAACATTGCTGTTATTTGCATATCCCATGATACTGGGTAACCTGTTACAGCAGTGCTACAACATAGCCGACACGCTGATTGTCGGTAGATTTTTAGGACCGGATGCATTAGCCGCGGTAGGTTCCGCATATTCGCTTATGACCTTTTTGACATCAATTATCATAGGGCTGTGCATGGGGAGCGGAACCGTTTATTCGGTATGGTTTGGAAGGAAAGATAAGAAGCAGCTGAAAAGCAGCATGGTAACGTCATTTGGTTTTATTGTGACGGTAACTGTTATAATAAACATTCTGGTATTTGCGGGAATAGATTTTATTCTGCGTGTTCTTCGTGTGCCGCCGGAAATATATGCGCTTATGAGGGAATATGTGTGGATCATTTTCAGCGGGATATTTTTTGTGTTTTTATATAATTACTTTGCTTTTTTGCTGCGTGCAATAGGAAATTCCGTAACACCGTTATTTTTTCTTGGAATTGCGGCAGTATTGAATATTGCACTGGATATTGCATTTGTGGCAGTGCTTGGAAAAGGCGTTGGCGGAGCTGCATATGCGACGATAATCTCTCAGGCGGTATCAGGGCTTGGTATCGGTGTTTATGTATGGTTTAAGGAAAAAGAACTTCGCCCCAAAGCTAAGGAAGTTATACTTAGTAAGACAATGACATTGGAAGTGGTGAGAAATTCCGCGGCTGCGTGTGTGCAGCAGTCGGTAATGAACTTCGGTATTCTGATGATACAGGGACTGGTAAACAGTTTCGGGGCAGCCGTTATGGCAGCTTTTGCGGCGGCAGTTAAAATTGATTCGTTCGCATATATGCCGGCACAGGAGTTTGGAAATGCCTTTTCACTTTTTATATCACAAAACTACGGCGGCGGCAGGATGGAAAGAGTAAGGGAGGGCATACGCAAGGCGGTAAAAGTTTCCGCGTCATTCTGCCTTGCGGTATCAGCGCTTATTTTCATACTTGCCCCGTATCTGATGCAGATTTTTGTGGACAACTCGGAAGTAGAGATTATACGGACAGGTGTGGGATATTTGAGGGTAGAGGGCAGCTTTTACTGCGGAATCGGAATACTGTTTTTACTGTACGGTTTTTACCGCGGCATAGAAAAGCCTGAAATGTCCTTGGTTTTGACAATAATTTCTTTGGGAACAAGGGTTTTGCTGGCATATTTGCTTGCGCCGCATCCATCCATCGGAGTCTGGGGAATCTGGTGGGCGATTCCTATCGGCTGGTTTTTGGCGGATTTAACAGGAATACTCTGCATTAGGAAAAGCTGGATTACGCCCGGTGTCAAAACTGGCAGCTAAATGATAATCAGATGGCAGTTAAATGATAGTCAAATGATAATAATCTGTCTGGTATACTCATTCTGAAAACTCTGATTAAATTTATTCTGTACCATAAGCGAGTATAAATGGCTTGCCTGAATGTCAGCCTTTAGCATACTTAGGCCGTTTGGTGATTCAATATAAGATTCTGCGTCAGCAAGCTTTGAGATAAGAGGTATGGCAGACGCAGATTTTATTGCAGATAGAAGCGGTGAGGCGGATTTTTTAAAACCAAGTATCCTTGCATAGTACACAAAATCCTCGGAGCGGTAGGTATCTGTATCTGATTGATAAATATTTAACAATAGATGCAGAAGGTTACGCGCGACTCTGGTATAGGTCATATTTTTGCTTTTTAAAGTATCGCAAATATCTGCACGGGCATCCATATCAGGGATGTATTTTTGCAGTTTGTCAGAAAAATCGCTGTCAATATCGAAGTACTTTTCAAAGCCTGCATCGCGCTCCATCAATAATTTGTAATGAAGGAGCGGGGAAATGTCTTCCGGTAAAATTGGTAAGGTTTTTAAATAAGCCTGACTTATTAATTCATAGGAAAAGTCGGGCAGCTGGTTTTTTATAGATTGGATATCATGGGTTTGTGTAATGGACTCGCGGATTGCCAGAGCAGAGCTGTAGGAAGTATTTAAGTCCGTATCATTATAACCGGAGCCAAGCCGGGTAATTGTGTATGGCGTTATATTGCTTTTGCGTTTCTTAAGGGCTTTAAGGTATTCCAGACCAAGTATATTATTAGGATGATTTAGAACCTCTAACTGCCCTGTTAAATGCGGTGCGGCAGCAGATAGGGCGTAGTTTCTTGCCTTGGGGTATGAATCACCTTTTTTTAAGGCTTGCTTTAATGCGGCTCTAAACTCTTCGCTTTCCGATATAAATACGTCGGATATGGCGGATAAGATTTCTATATCGCCGCATTCGCTGCCAAAACACAGACTGTCAATAACGCCGAGTTTGTCTAAGATAGAGACGGCACCGCTTGCAAAGAACTCTGCGCTTGCCGTAGCGTAATACACCGGAAGTTCTATAACTAAATCGGCGCCGCACATAAGGGCAGCCTTGGTGCGCAGAAATTTATCCATGATAGCCGGCGTTCCGCGCTGCACAAAGTCTCCGCTCATGACCACAACGCAGTAGTCGGCTCCGGTTATTTTTTTAGCCTGTTCAATCTGATATTTATGACCATTGTGGAACGGATTATATTCTGCGATAATGCCGACTGTTTTCATGATGCCCTCCCTTTCTTTTCAGTGTATCATGAATAGGAGATAAAAAATAGTGGTTGACTCATATCCAAAATGTGGTATAATTTATATTGTGTGTTGGCACACTATGTACTTATGTGCATAAATAACCCAATCAGTCGAGTTACTTGTTAGGGACTGAAGGGAGGTCAGGTGCGGAATGTCAAACGTAATCGTAAAAGAAAACGAGACTTTAGATAGTGCGTTACGTCGTTTTAAGAGAAGCTGTGCGAAAGCCGGTATTCAGCAGGAAATTCGTAAGAGAGAGCATTACGAGAAACCAAGCGTAAGACGTAAGAAAAAATCTGAAGCAGCAAGAAAACGTAAATACAATTAATTAAAGCAAATCCCTGATTCATTTCAGGGATTTTGTACGTTTATGGGATAAAAACAGAGGATAACTGTGTTAATAACTGCGATGTTTGGGCGTAAGCACAAACTCGCGGTTGAAAAATTTATTTTTCAACTTATCATAACTTATAGGAATTTATAATATTTATGTTATAGATTAACTTACGGGAGAGATTAGTATTGAAAAAAGAAAAGAAACGGGTTTTAAGCCTTTTAATGCTGCTTTGTTTATGTGTAAATATCTTTACATATATGATGCCGATGCAGGTTTATGCAGCGCCGGAGGTTTCCGCACCTTCGTATATCGTTATGGAGGCTTCCACCGGTCAGGTAATATGTGAGCAGGATGCGAATACTAAAAGGAGTCCGGCAAGCATTACAAAAATTATGACGTTGCTTATTGTTTTTGAGCATCTGAAAAATGGCAGAATCAGTTTACAAGATACGGTTACAACCAGCGCCCACGCCAAATCGATGGGCGGCTCGCAGGTTTTTCTGGAAGAAGGGGAGACACAGACCTTAGAGACCATGATAAAATGCATCGCGGTAGCGTCGGGGAATGATGCCAGCGTAGCGGTCGCGGAATACATAGCAGGCAGTGAAGGGGAATTTGTAAAGCTTATGAATGAAAAGGCGGATAGCCTTGGACTTCAAAATACCCATTTTGAAGACTGTTGCGGACTTACGGACTCGGATAACCATTATACTTCGGCCAAAGATGTAGCGATTATGTCGAGGGAATTGATTACAAAGTATCCGGAAGTTTTTAAGTATACCAAGATATGGATGGAGGATATGGAGCACCGTACGTCGCAAGGAACGTCCGTTTTTACCCTGTCCAGCACTAATAAGCTGCTCAAGCGTTACGAGTGGGCAACCGGACTGAAAACCGGCTCTACATCCAAGGCTCTGTATTGTCTGTCGGCAACGGCGAATAAAGACGGAATGGAACTGATTGCAGTAATTATGGCAGCGCCCGATAACAATTCGAGATTTTCAGACGCAATTTCGCTTCTGAATTACGGATATAGCGTCAGCAAGATGTACACCGATGAAAATAAGGATCCTCTTCCTGCACAGAAGATACACGGCGGAGTGGAAGATTATGTTAACCTTGCTTATGCAGGCGAGTTTAACTTCTTAGATACTGCCGGAAACAATTTAAATGATATTGAGAAAGAAATCAGGCTTCCGGATATAATAGAAGCTCCGGTTGCGGAAGGCTATGCGGTGGGTGAAGCTGTTTATAAGTTAAACGGAAACCGGATCGGAAGTGTGTCAATTATCGCGGCTAAGGATGTTGAGAAGGCAGGATACAAAGATTATTTGAAAAGGGTATGGGCTAGATACCTGGTTTCATAGTCGGTTAAAAGATGAGAATATTGATGGCGGCAGGGTGTAAAGGCTTTGCCGCCTGTTTAATGCCGAAAATTACCGCTATTTATCGCCCGTATATCAATTTTCCGTTGCGATATCCATATAATCTGTGATATACTTTATAGCATCGCGAACTTATATAAATATGAAACACAACTATATAGAAATATAGTCCGGAGAAGAGAAATGCTCCAAATTATAATGATTATTATCGGCATACTGATCTGCTTTTTCCTACTGGTTATGTATATTGACTGTAATCGTTTCATAGTGGTTTCTTATGAAATAGAGTCAAAAAAGATAAGCAGAGAGTATTCCTTTGTGCTTTTGTCGGATTTACACAATAAATCCTTCGGCGAACAGAATGAAAAGCTGATTAAGGCAATAGACGGACTTTCACCCGATTCGGTTATTACGGCAGGCGATATGTTTACTGCGCAAAGAGGGGAAAAGTACAAGACTGCAGAAGCGCTTATGGTAAACCTTGCGCGAAAATATCCCGTCTATTACGGAATAGGGAATCACGAACACCATGTGGCGTCCCTGCCCGATAAATTCGGGAATATATATGAAAAGTTTATGGATACTCTGCGGGAAGCCGGAATAGAGCCCTTAATTAACGAAAGTATAAGACTGCCGTCTTCTAATATCAATGTATGCGGTTTGCAGCTTGACAGACGATACTTTGCCAAGTTTCGCAATAAGGTAATGCCGGAAAATCATTTAAACGACCTTATGGGTAAGGCGGATACGGACAGTTTCCAGATTTTGATTGCCCATAATCCCGATTACTTCGCGGACTATGCGAAGTGGGGGGCGGATTTGGTACTTTCGGGGCATGTGCATGGCGGCTTGATGAAACTGCCTGTTTTGGGCGGCGTGGTATCTCCGAAACTGACATTGTTTCCGCATTATGACGGAGGCAGATTTGAGTATAATGATTCCGTAATGATTCTAAGCAGAGGGCTTGGAACGCATACGCTTCCAATCAGGATTTTTAATCCGGGTGAGCTGGTGTTTGTAAAGTTGAAACCAAAGCGATAAGCAGAGAAAGAAACAAAAGGTGGACAAGCTATGGCTATTCCTGTAAAGCTGGAGGTTTTTGAGGGACCTCTGGATTTGTTATTGCATTTAATTGATAAAAATAAAGTAGATATTTATGATATTCCGATTGTAGAAATTACGGAGCAGTATCTGGATTACATCAAGCAGATGGAAACCGAAGATATGAATGTCATGAGCGAGTTCCTTGTAATGGCGGCGACGCTTATTGACATCAAATGCCGTATGCTTTTACCCAAGGAAGTTAACGAAGAGGGCGAGGAAGAGGACCCGAGAGCCGAACTTGTGGAAAAGCTGTTGGAATACAAGATGTGTAAATATATGTCATATGAGCTTAAGGACAGGATGGTGGAGGCAGAGAGATGTTTTTATAAAAAGCCGACCCTGCCAAAAGAAGTCAATGATTATGTAGAACCTGTTAATTATGAGGAGCTGATTGGCGATATGACCCTTGCCAAACTGCAGGAAATCTTTAAATCCGTTATGAAAAGGCAGGAAGATAAGATTGACCCTGTCAGAAGCACATTTGGCAAAATTGAAAAAGACGAAGTTGATATGGAACGAAAAACCGTTTACATAGAGGATTATATCAGGTGCCACCGAAGCTTTAGTTTCCGTAAGCTTTTGGAAAAGCAGAATAGTAAGATGGAGATTATTGTTACGTTTCTGGTTATCTTAGAGCTGATGAAAATAGGTAAGATTGGGATTGAGCAGCAGGATATCTTTTCGGACATAGTGATAACGTCTAAAGAGGCGGTCTAAGAGAAAGGCATGGTTATTAATATGGAAAAACAAAAAGCGAAGGCCATATTGGAGGCAATACTTTTTACTATGGGAGAGTCGGTGGAGATTGACAGGCTTGCCAGCGTCATAGAGGAAGATAATAAAACCACTAAGGCAATTCTTGAAGAAATGTCGGAGGAATACCAGAATAGTGACAGAGGAATTGAATTGACTACATTGGACAATGCAGTACAGCTTTGCACCAAAGGCGATTATTATGAGTATCTGATTAAAATTGCCAAGACTCCTAAGAAATTCGTGCTGACAGAGACGTTGCTTGAAACGCTCTCAATCATTGCCTATAAGCAGCCTGTTACAAGGCTTGAGATTGAAAAAGTGCGTGGCGTAAGCTGCGACCATGCGGTCAATCGCCTTCTTGAATTTGATTTAATTACGGAGGTAGGCAGGTTAGACGCGCCGGGCCGTCCGCTTTTATTTGGTACTACAGAGCAGTTCCTGCGAAGCTTCGGGGTCAAATCACTGGAAGACCTTCCGGAACTTAATCCGGTTCAGATTGAGGAGTTTAAAATGCAGGCGGAATCGGAGATTGAGATGCAGTTGGATATATAGAGAATGTTTTATTACAGATTTCTGTAAGTCAGGCTTTTCAGCCTGACTTTTTTTTGTATTTATTTAATTCTTTTATTATGCCGAGAATGAGTGTCAATGAATGGTCATCAAGCTTTTTTGCTTCATTAATAAATTCTTTTAGTCTTTGCGGATTGGAGTTTCCTTCATCAAAAAACTCTTGCGGGGTGATATCCAAAAATTCACAAATGTAGAAAAATGACTGCATGGAAGGCAGTGATTTCCTGTTTTCAATCGTATTAATGTAATTGTTTGCCTGCCCCAGTGATAAAGACATATCGCGTGCGGATATACCCATTTGCATTCTTAATTTAGCTAATCTGTCGGGAAGAAAATTTTCATATATCAATACAATCATGCCCTTTCTTCAATCATAAGCATCTTATGTAATAGATTGTACATTACATATCTGCATTATTCGTTAAATATAATAA
>CAMWKB010000041.1 GCA_947174705.1 uncultured Lachnospiraceae bacterium | reverse complement strand
CATAAATATAATATATATACTTTAGTTTATTTAGCTTAAAGAAAGGCATAATATATCATGATTTATCAGTGGTTTCAAAAGGTTGCAGAGCTTATCAATAAGGATACCGGCGAGGCAAACGAATCTCCTAAATTAATTGTAGCGATTCGGATCATCACAATATCCATGCTTATATACGTTGCAGTAAGCGGCATTATTTACATACGCATTTCAAATATATTCGTAATGCTGATTCTAATTGCCTCTTTTATAACGTTTCTTTTTATTTTGATAATGTCCTATCATACTAAAACAAGAACTGTTGTATATACCCTCAACATCCTTACGCTTATCTGGGTAACTACTATAGTAAACTATTTTGGCTGGGATGTAGGCGTACAGCATTTTATTGTTGTCATGCTGATATTGTCATTTTTTTCAGGCTATGCTCAATACCGTCTGAAAATATGTTATGCGATTGCACTCTGTATTTTCCGCATTTACCTGTATTTTTTGTGCCACACAAGACCTTCTATAATAGAGCTTGACACAACGTTAACTTTTGCACTGCAGCTCGTTAATACCATTGCTATTTTTTGGTGTACTTCCGTTATTGCATATATATTCAGTAAAGATTCCCAGGTATTGGACGGCAAACTTATAGCCTATAACGATCAACTGGTAAGTCAGGCCAATACCGACGCCTTAACGGGACTGTATAACCGGCGCAAGGCCAAAGATTATATGGCAGCGCTTGTAAAATCAAATGAACATGACTCTATCAGTCTTGCAATCGGCGACATTGACTTTTTTAAAAAAGTTAATGATAATTACGGACATGACATAGGGGATGTTGTCTTAAAACAGGTTGCACAAACCATGAAAACCACATTGAGGAAACAGGTTTTTATTGCCAGATGGGGCGGAGAAGAATTTCTTATAGTTTTTCCCTCACGTAACGGAGACGAAGCGTTTGTATCATTAGATCAATTAAGAAAAAATATCAAAGCCATGCAATTTTATGCAGGCGAGAAAAACTTTTCGGTTTCCATGACTTTTGGGCTCGCCGAGTATGATTTTAACGGCGATATAGAGGTCACTCTTAAAGAAGCCGATGAGAAACTTTATATAGGCAAAGCAAACGGACGCGACCAGGTAGTCTTTTAATATGGTTTTAATTTAGCACACGGACGCATATATTAAAATGAAATCTTTGAAAAAGGTCTTTTTATCATTGAAGAAAAAACTTTCCCCCAGACAATGGCTCGGTGCCGTTGTCATATTACTTCTTTTTATTATATTAACTTTATTTATTTACGGCTGCTTTCATGAAGACGCCCGTTTTGAAAAATTCATAAACAAATTCTTTGTATCAGAGCTATCTTCTAATCCTATTACACTTCACTATACCCTGATGGATGCTTCTAAGTACGGAATAGACGAAAGTTCCCTTACCCTGCCGGTGTACCATGCAGGACAGCTTACCGAAACTTTAGAAAGTATCGATGAAACCCTTACTACCCTTAAAAAGTTCCGTCCTAAGATGATGTCGGACACTAACAAGTATGCTTACGTTCTTCTCAGCACATATCTGACTGCCGTAAAAGAATGCTCAGCTTATTTATACTTTGACGAACCGCTCTCACCTTCCTCGGGCGTGCAGTCCGAACTGCCTATATTGTTAGCGGAATACCGTATATCTTCTACGGAAGATATCAAAAACTATTTTTCCATCCTTTCTCAGATTCCGCAGTATTTAGACGGTATAATACTATATGAGCAGGAAAAGGCGGAACATGGGCTTTTTATGTCGGATACCGCCGCTGATAAGATTATAGAGCAATGCGTAATGCTTATGAATCCGGGAGAGCTTAAAGAAGGTACGCATTTTCTGGAAGTAACTTTTAAGGAAAGACTTGACAAACTGGTTACGCAAAACTTAATAGATGAGAGCAGGTCCGCCTATTTTCAATCCGAGAATGAACGGCTTCTTACTACGGTCATCGCTCCTGCGTATGACAAGCTCGCAGATGAATTGACGCTGCTAAAGGGACGCGGTGGAGAGGCACGCGGACTTGCCTGTCATCCTAACGGTAAAGAATATTATAAGGCAGACTTACGCCTGACAACAGGTTCTTATCATAGTATTGATGAAATTAAAGGAATGTTGTCTATTGACTTTGAGAAAAATTATACCGCGCTTCTTTCTTTACTCAAAGAATATCCCGCGCTTGGAACTTCCTCGCTTTCTACGGATATAGACTTTCCTGCTCTTACTGCGGAAAGTATGCTGTCTGAGTTAAGCGAAATGATGAAAGCGGATTATCCGGATATTCCTTATTATGATGGGGAAAACACATCATACAGCGTTAAATATGTGGCCGACGCACTTGCACCGTATACCGCCCCGGCCTTTTATATGACGCCGCCCATTGACGATTCAAGCGAAAATGTAATTTATATTAATACAACGCAGACTACAGACGGCCTCTCTCTTTTTACTACATTAGCCCATGAGGGCTATCCGGGGCATCTGTATCAGACAGTGTACAGTCATCATAAAAATGATGAAATCACTGCAAAGGTGCAAAGTATCTTAAACTACAGCGGCTATGTGGAAGGCTGGGCAATGTACACCGAGCTCAATTCCTTTGATTACGCTATAGAATTAAGCAAAACGTCGCATCCGGAATCGGAATATGTATATACGGCAGATAAATTAAACCGCCAGATTCAATTATGCATTTATTCAATTCTGGATATTATTATTCATTATGATGGTGCTTCTTATGAGAGAGTTTGTGAAATCCTTAAGGCTATGGGCTTCACGGATGAAGAGGGAATACGCGAGCTCTATGAGTACATAGTGGAAGAACCATGTAATTACTTAAAATATTATCTTGGCTATCTGGAAATCATGGAATTAAAAGAAAAAGCAGAGGCTTCATGGGGAAGTGCGTATACTCCAAACCGATTCCACGCATTTATACTAAATAACGGTCCGGCTGACTATAGAACCCTTGAAAGATTAATGAATACGGTAAAATACGGTTCATAATGAAGATTGAAAATATGGAATCAGTAAATTTGGAATCAGCTGATTTGTGAAAGGAAAAATTTATTGATACGGGTTAAGGCTTTCTCTAATATTTCCTTTTCCTCTTCGGAAAATTGCTCTACAACGCTTTCAATCATCTGCTCATGAAAATGGTGGTGGTGGAGAAATGCTCCTTTTCCCCTGTCTGTAAGCGACACAAGCACGACTCTCCTGTCTTCTTCGCTCCTGACTCTGCTTACATAGCCTTTTTTTACAAGGCTGTTAATAGAAATCGTCAAGGTTCCTGTGGTAACATGTAAGGCCTTGGCAACAGTAGTCATATTTTTCTGCTCGTCCATACCGATTGCTTCTATAACATGCATATCATTGGTTGTAACATCTTTATATTCTTCCGTTCTCATAGACTGTTCCTCAATTGTATTAATATTACGGAACAGCTTGACTAAAACGTCATTAAGCGCAGTATTAATATCCATATCCAATCTCCATTTATAAATATCTGCACCTATTTTAGCAAAAAATAGTTTGACGGTCAAATAGTTTGAATAGTTTTAGTATAGACGTTTTACCATGAGATTTGTACACAATCTTTTTACATAAGTCCTGCCAGAATAATGCTTGCCGCCACACCTGACACAGTTGTCAGAATCGCACCGGTAAGGGTGTAGCGGGTCTTTGTCACTTTTGCCGCCATATAGTAGACCGACATAGTGTAAAATACCGTCTCCGTACAACTCATCATAATTGATGTGGTCATTCCAAGAAGAGAATCGGGGCCATGATTTTTAAAAATATCGAGCACCAGTCCCGTTGCCGCCGATGAAGAGAACATTTTAATAAGAATAAGCGGTACTAATTCCGAAGAAAAGCCAAGTCGTCCGGCCACTCCCGAAAATATTCCTGCAATAAAATCAAGAAAGCCCGAGGCGCGTAAAATTCCAACAGCAACCATGAGACCGATTAAGGTAGGCATAATCTGTATAACCGTATGAAAGCCGTCCTTTGCACCCTTGATAAAATCCTCATAGACATTGGTTTTAGATGCTAAGCCGTATGCTACAATATAAAAAATGATTACCGGAATAATAATGTTGGAAAAATGGGTAAAAAGCTGAGTCATAGAAATGCCTGCATAAATTCTCTCATTAAAATTTATGCAGGCAAAATAATTTTTATGAAACCGAAGTCATTAATTTCCGGTTACAATAAATGGCTGGATAGATGATGCAACACTGGATATAGGCATTGTCTGAAGCCATATCTTACCAGGGCCGGTAAGTACGGTGTTGAAGAAACCTTCTCCGCCAAGCAGTTTATTTTTGAGTCCCTTAACCTGCTGAATATCAATAGATACGCCTTCCTCAAAGCCAAGTACGTTACCTGTATCTATTATCATCTGCTGTCCGGCAGCCAGCTCATATTCAACCAATTCTCCGTCTACCTCGGCAAATGTCATTCCGGAACCTGAAATCTTCTGCATAATAAAGCCTTCGCCGCCAAATAATCCGGCTCCAAATTTTTTATTAAAGTGAATGGATAACTCCACTCCTGCCTCTGATGCCAAAAATGCGCTCTTTTGCAAAATATAGCTCTTACCCGGCGCAACGCTCAAAGGTAAGATTCTGCCCGGAAAACTGGAACCAAAAGCAATCATGCCTGCGCCTTTGGCAGTATAAATATTCTGAAACATGCTTTCACCGGAAAATGCCTTGGAAAACATCTTGCCAATACCGCCTCCGCTGGTTTCCATCTCCATATTAGGAGACATCCATACCATAGAGCCCTTCTCAGTAATCATTTTCTCGCCATTCTCCAATTGACATACAACAACCGGAAAGGCGCCGCCTTTTATTTCGTACTGCATATTAAGTTGTCCCTCCTCATTATAGTTTGATAGTATGATAGCACAATCTACATATTTCGTCAAAATTATTGCGACTGTTATTTTTGAAAATCCTATAAAAATATACAAGCTTAAACATACTCTTCAATCAACACCCGAATTGCCACAAAAGCTTCTCCCTCGTAATATCCTTCCATTTCCACTCCCATTCCTGCCGTAAGATCTGACAGCACAGCATCCTTTCTGTCAATATCCGCACCGCCACCCTTAATTGTCCAGTGCTCCACCTTTGTATCCTCAGTAAATTCCACAGAGATTTTCTTTGCATCCTTCTCATCTACCAGCGTGACCATACTATCTTCCAGTATAGTAGTCTGTGCAATGATCATGCCGTCCTCCTCTACGCTCTGTATTTTCCCGGAAAGAAATTCTGTTCCGGCTTGGGCGCCGATTTCATTAGTTGCAGAGGTGTCTTTCTGATTTTCACCAGACTCTTCCGGCTTCTCTGCTTCTCCTTTTTCCTGGGCTGCATTATCGCCTGTCTTGCTATCTGTCTTTACCTGCGTTGATTTACTGTCTGTTTCGCTCTCCTCCTGCGTCTGCTGTGATGACTCCATCGTTTTAGCACATCCCGTCACCCCTGCCAAAAGCATCATGCCAACACATACTGCTATTAAATTCTTTTTCATTCTTCTCATCCTACTGCATCCTTTCCCGTGCCATTATTTGTCGTATTATATCATTTTTTAGCACGCTGCATTTTTAATTTAATATAATAGCAATGGCTTCTCTAAACTATCTCTAAGAACAGTAGCGCTTATACCTCATATATCTTCTCATAACTTGTACAACCTAATTTTGCATGATATTATTGTGTAGTAGTTATATTAACTACTTTACAACCCAATATATAACATTCGATATTTATAATACCCCCGGAGGACCTCATGCAAACAATCCTAATCATCGAAGACGACACCGCCCTTTCTGCCGGCCTGGTACGCGCTCTTTCCTCAGACACCGTCACCGCCGAAAACTGCAACTGCATACAGGCAGCAAGGGCAAAAATAAATAGCGCCAGTTATTCACTTATAATCCTGGACGTCAACCTCCCTGACGGAAACGGCTTCGACTTTCTCAAAGAAATAAAACAAGCCCTGCCCACTCCCGTTATCATGCTGACTGCAAATGATATGGAAAGCGATATTGTGGCAGGTTTGGAACAAGGGGCAGATGACTATATTACCAAACCATTCAGCCTTGCCGTACTGCGCGCCAGAGTCCAGACACAGCTGCGAAGGGTGAACTCAGATACTACTGCCAGCGTCAATAACAACCGTTATGTTTCAAGCGACTATATATTTGATTTTGACAAAATGGAGTTTTACTGCAAAGATGCTCCTATAGAACTTAGTAAAACAGAACAGAAACTTCTTCATATTCTTACCGAAAATGCCGGCACTACGCTTACGCGCAGCCGTTTAATCGATTTCGTCTGGACCGATGGTGCGGAATATGTTGATGAAAATGCACTATCCGTAGCAATTAAGAGACTGCGTGATAAATTATCGGCACAGGATTGCATTAAGACGGTTTATGGAATCGGTTATATATGGGAAGGCTGAAAATTAAAAATTTTCAACCGCAAGTTAAGAAAGGCACAAGGTTATAAATATGAATGGCTTTAGTTCTACAGGAATTAATATACTTATTGTCAGTGCGCTGGCCCTTATAATAGCTGCCGTTATTAATATCATACATGTCAGACGCACTATGAAAAGAATGGACGATATGCTTGACCAGGCGATTGCCGGAGATTTTAATACGGATACGATCAATGAATCAATGTTGTCTGCATTGGAATTTAAGTTTGCCCGCTATCTGGCCGATATGGAGCTGTCAGTCAAAAATTCCGCTTATGAAAAGGAAAAAATCAAGACTCTGATTTCTGATATTTCACATCAGACTAAAACCCCTATTTCCAATATAGTTCTTTATTCCGAGCTTTTGCAGGAACAGGATTTAGACGAAACAAGCGCTAATTATGCCAAGGCATTAAATGCCCAAGCCGGAAAGCTTAATTTTCTGATCATATCCCTTATAAAAATGTCAAGACTGGAAACAGGCATCCTCGCCCTTCATCCCAAATCCGAACCTTTGCTTCCATTACTCGAGAAGGCATATATACAGCTTGCACCTAAGGCCTCCAGCAAGGGATTAAAGTTTGAAATTGTTTTTCCGGAAAAAAAGAAACAAAATACAGAAATCAGAGCCTTTTTTGACGAAAAATGGACTCTGGAAGCCCTTTGCAATATCATTGATAATGCGATTAAATACACCGAAACCGGCAGCGTTATAATTGAAGCTTCTATTTATGAAATTTTCTGCCATATTAAAATCATCGATACAGGACCCGGAATTGCGGAAGAAGAACAAGCACAGATTTTTTCACGCTTTTACCGTTCGTCACAGGTGGCTGATAAAGAAGGCATAGGTATCGGCCTATATCTTGCAAGAGAAATAATTGCCAATGAGGGTGGATATATTAAGCTTATATCAAAACCCGGGCAAGGCTCTTCTTTTTCGGTTTTCCTTCCATTAGATAAAAAATAACAAATATTATTAAATCTTTCAAAACTGTAAGAATCTTTTTTGCCGCGGAAAGATTCTTGAAAGAACAAGGTAGTAAAATTCATTTTATAAAAAGATATTATTTTTATAAAGGAGAGATACTATGAGCATTTTATCCACATCAAATCTTAAAAAAATCTATGGCAGCGGCGAAAATGCGGTAAATGCATTAGACGGTGTCGATATTTCGGTTGAAAAAGGAGAGTTTGTTGCTATAGTCGGAACCAGCGGCAGCGGCAAGTCCACCCTCCTTCACATGCTTGGAGGTCTGGACCGCCCCACAAGCGGCAGCGTCACCGTGGACGGCAAAGATATTTTTTCCTTAAAGGACGAGGAGCTGACCATTTTTCGCAGACGTAAAATCGGCTTCGTTTTCCAGAATTATAACCTCGTACCCGTACTTAACGTTTATGAAAATATTGTACTGCCAATTCAGCTTGACGGCGGCACAATAGACAAAAAATACATTGATTCCATTATAGAGACACTGGGACTGCAAAGCAAACTCCAGAACCTCTCTAATAATCTTTCAGGCGGTCAGCAGCAGCGTGTTGCGATTGCGCGCGCACTTGCGGCAAAACCGGCTATCATTCTGGCGGATGAACCGACCGGAAATCTCGACAGCAAAACCTCTCAGGATGTGCTCGGACTTCTTAAGATTACCAGCCATAAGTTTGCGCAGACCATTGTAATGATTACCCACAATGAAGAAATCGCCCAGCTTTCCGACCGCATTATCCGTATTGAAGACGGGTGTATCGTAGGGAAAGACAGTTCCTTTTCAGGTAAACGCAGCGCAAATGCTGCAGATTGATGGAAGGGAGGTTATTTAAATGAATATTAATGTTTCTAACAGAAAATGCATACGCAATATCAGTTTCAAAAGCATGAAGGCTTCTAAAACAAGAAATATTATTGCCATTATCGCAATTTCGTTGACATCAATCTTATTTACCGCACTATTTACCATTTCAATGTCTATTGTATACGGCTTTGAACAATCCAATTTTCGTATGGTTGGCGGCTACTCGCACGCCGGCTTTAAATATCTTACAACAGAACAGTGTGAAGAACTGCGGAAAGATCCTCTCATAAAAGAATACGGACTCAGAAAATATCTTGGTATGCCCTCTAAAGAGCCTTTTAATAAATCACATGTAGAATTAAGCTGGGCTGATGCAAATTGCCGCAAATGGATGTTCTTAAAACCCACAGAAGGCCGTTTCCCCAAAGAAGGAACAAACGAAGCGGCAACGGATACGCAGGTTCTGTCACTGCTTGGAATCGAACCCGAAATCGGCGCCCAGTTCACTATGACCTTTAATGTTGACGGAACCGAAACAACAGAAACCTTTACGCTTTGCGGCTGGTGGGAATACGATACCGCAATTATAGCCAGCCACGTAATTTTGCCTGAAAGCCGCGTAGATGAAATACTGACGAATCTGGACACACAATGTCTGGACGGTATGACAGGACGCTATAATTTGGATATAATGTTTAAGAACTCCTCTCATATAGAAAAGGATATGTATACCATTTTGGAGCGTCATGGATATCAAACAGACGACGCTTCACAGGATAATTATATGCCCATCGGTATAAACTGGGGCTATGCCAGTGAACAGCTCTCAAGCAGCATGGATTTGCCAACCCTGCTTTCCATTGCTATGATGCTGCTTCTGATTGTTTTTACCGGATACCTGATCATTTATAATGTATTCCAGATTTCGGTGTCCAACGATATCCGTTTCTACGGCTTACTCAAAACCATAGGCACAACCGGCCGCCAGCTCAAACGTATAATATTTTTGCAGGCTATATTTTTATCAGTTATAGGTATCCCTATAGGACTTATCATTGGATATGTAACAGGCGCTATTCTAACCCCGCTTGTAATCTCTAATTTAAACGGGATTATGGAAGGCGCTCTCTCCGTCAATCCTTTGATTTTTATAGCCTCTGCCCTTTTTTCTCTGATAACAGTTGTTATTTCATGTCGAAAACCAAGCAGAATGGCTGCAAAGGTATCTCCGATTGAAGCCCTTCGCTATTCAGAGGGCACAAACAGCAAAAAGACCACCCGCAACGCCAAAACCGGCGCTTCCATTTATAAAATGGCATTCGCCAACATGGGGCGCAACCGTAAAAAAACACTAGTTACTATAATTTCGCTTTCTCTGGCAGTTGTTATATTGACTATTACAGTCACTTTTGTCAAGGGCTTTGATATTAATAAATATGTAAGCCTTAGAATGAACGTAGATTTTATGCTCTCCGATGCCGCTTTCTTTCAGGCGGGCCACATTATGGATCTTAATAATGATAGTGTGGAAGAAGATATAATAAGCATCATAAACGAACAAAGCGGAATAACGGGAAGCGGGCGCACTTATGGGAAAACCGCCACTAGTACTATAGAAACTTTTACTCCCAAGCAACATATACTTGACATGTTTAACACGTTTGGATATAACGAGGATTACGTAAACAGCATTATTGATTCTTCAGAGAAAAAAGATGATATGATCCTAAACGATGTACAGCTTTATGGAATGGAACCTTTCTGCTTAGAGCAGCTTAAGGTAGCCGAAGGAGACATATCCAAGCTAAATGGTGGAGGGAACTATATAGCCGCACAATATTTTGATGACGATAATGGAAATCTTTATCAAGATACAAACTGGGCTAAACTTGGGGACAAAGTCATAATCCGGTACACAGATGAGTGCGAATATTATAATCCGCAGACCGGTAAAGTCTATGACAGCTTTGACGCCATCGGCCCTGATGACCCCTGGATGGCACGTTCTGTCAGTTATCATGAGGTTGAATATGAGGTGGCGGCGCTAGTGGTAATCCCTAATTCGCTGACATACCGCTATATGCTTTTGCAAGATGAATTTGTGCTTGGGGCGGAAACCTTTAAGCGGGATACCGGAACCGATTCAGTTATGTATTATGCATTCAATATGGATGAAAATGCAATAGACGATATGGAGAACTATATTGCTGATTTAACAGAAAATGTAATGCCCCGTTATGATTACGAAAGCCGTAAAACATATGCAGAGGACTTTAGTTCTTTTGTAAATATGTTTATGATCCTCGGAAGTGTTCTCAGCTTCATTATCGGATTTATCGGCATATTGAATTTCTTAAACGCTTTCCTCACAAGCATTGTTTCGCGCCATAGGGAATTCGCCGTTCTCCAATCAGTCGGCATGACCGGCAGCCAGCTTAAAAAGATGCTTATTGCCGAAGGTGAAATCCTTACACTGGGGTCCGTCCTGTTGTCCTTTATCCTGATTGTTGTTACAGGACCGGTTTTCTCAAATGTTGTAAGCAGTGTATTCTGGTTTTTTACTTATAAATTCGCTATAACGCCGTTTGTGATAATTACGCCTATATTTGCGGTACTTGGAGTTTTACTTCCGCTGATCGCTTACCGGGCTATGTCAGGGAAGTCGATTGTGGAGAGGCTTAGGGAAGCGGAGTGATGAATGATATAAAAAGAGAGGCTGTTCGGGTTCGGGCAGTCTCTCTAAAAGTATATTATAAAATATTGTAATTCTATGCTGCTGTCATATAATCCAGAATGAAGATTTTGCTGGTGATTTTTTCCACGCTATCCAAAATATCATCAATTTTTTCAGCCACCGATGCAACTAAGAATTCTTCACCACATTGACTGCATTTTAAACATGGAACATTTTCAATAATAATATAACAGTTATTTAATTGTGTAAAATATGTTGTAACTGCTTCCTGCATTTCTCCGTATTTGCAACTTGTACACTTCATTGTCTATGCTCCTTTCTTGTTTTCATATCATCCTCAAACTTTCCCTTGTTCGGATAATATGCCGTAATTATTCGACCTGCCGTCCCCTCATCACTCGCCACAACATGAAGTACACTTCCACAAATAGAATATCCAAATATTAAACAGCTGGGAAACGGAAAATCGTCGGGATATTGTTCTATAATTTCTCCTGACAAAATGCAGTTTTTTATATCTTTTTGTTTTATTCCTCTTTGCCTCAATCGTTCCTGCGCATGAATACTTATAATTATCCTGTCCTGTCTATAGTATTCCTGTAAATTTTTAATATTTATCAATTTATGTTCCTCTCTGTTGTTTTAAGCAGCTTATTTATCACATTAAGCTTCTCTTTATTATATCCTATATCATAATGATTTATCAAGCTCATAGTCCAGTTCGTTTTCTGCCTCTCAATTTACAAAACACCACCCCAACCGCCGTACTGATAAACGTCGCCACAATCGCCGGCGCAATCACCGCAGTCGGATTCACGCTTCCGTACTGTTGCCTGTATACGATCATATTTACTGGAATAAGCTGCAACGAAGAAATATTCAGAATCAAAAAATCGCACATTTCTTTCGATGCTGACCGCTCTTTTTTACTGAAAACCACATTTTTTTTCCCTGCACCCGCATCAGACACATACTCCGGATTCCCCCTCTCCGCCTCCAAATTCGCCAGTTCCTCCATCGCCTTAAGCCCCGCCGGTGTACATGCCCAGCCAAGGCCTAAGATATTGGCGATAAGATTAGTGGATATATATTCCCTCGCCGGATGATTGCGTGGTATATTGGGAAAAAGAAAGGTTATAAACGGAGAAATCCCTCTTGTCATGCCCGCAATTAAGCCGGATTTTTGTGCAATTTCCATTAGCCCTACCCACAACGCCATAACTCCTATCATGGTAATACATAAAGAAACTCCTTCTCCTGCAGAATCCAGCGCCGCCTTAGATACCGCTTCTATATTACCGGTAAAAGCGCCATAGATAACGCCCGTTATTATCATTGCTGCCCAAATATAATTTAACATAAGCCATATAAGCACGTCTCCCCGAATGAATACGTACTCTTCCCCACTGCTATTATTAACAGTTTATGAACGCTCTGCTGTATTTATTAATAAATAAGCTACCCAGGTATACTAATATCAGTAAAAAATTTAGGCAAAAAATTGGTGCAAAATATCAAAAAAATATTGTTTTAATAACCAAAATAACATACAATAAATATAATAGCATTATAGGCACGTATAAATATGGTTCACTTTTAATGATGTGAAGAAAGGTATGGCAAATGACAAATTTATATAATATTACGGCTATTATTGACGAGAGACTACAAATTAAAAAAGCTGATAAGAATTTTTATAAATATATAGGTTATGAGAATTATGCGTCTCTTGCAGGTAACATACATCCGGAAGACATAGAGCGCCTTAAGCAGATATTTGCGCAGCTCACTTTTGACGAGCCAATCATGTTGGTACTCCGTATTCTGACTATTGCTAAGCGATATCACCATGTCCTGGCTGAACTTTCTAAGTTTTCGCTTGAAGGCGAAGATTCAGATTTTATTGAAATCAAAATCCTTGATATAGATAGTCTTGATGAAAAGCTTGACTCCCTCTATGATGAAAACCATATTTGTAACGAGTTTCTTGATATTTGGAATGAATACCTTTTTTCATATGATAAAAACAAGGATTATTTACAGATTTTTAACGGTGGGAGCTTAAACAGGGTATTTTCTTTCCGTGGAACGCTTGATAAATTTCGCGAAACCATTCTTAATAACGAACTTGTAAAAAAAGAACATATCTCTGACTTTAATGATTTATGTGAAAATATTGCAAGCGGAACCAAGATTTTTGAGCACAAGCTCCTTCTTTTGGATGAATCCATAGACCCTGAACATGATATCCATTTTATAAAAGGACGAACCGTTTTAAACTCTCATAATGAACCTATTGTACTTGGCTGTATCCAATGTTTGAACAATTCCAACAAAAGTGAACATCTGCACGACGATTATGAAAGAGATGTGACAACCGGTCTACTTGCCAAAAAAGTAATTATTGAATACACGGAAAATCTTTTACATCGTAGACCTAAACATAATGTAAATATCTGTATATTGGACATTGATAATTTCAAACAGGTTAATGATACTCTGGGGCATTTGTTCGGAGACGAAGTTCTCGCCACTGTGTCAAGCGTCATAAAGGAGTCGGTTGGCGACAACGGTCTGGTAGGCAGAATCGGCGGAGATGAGATATTTATTGTCTTAGAGGGTTTAAATCATCTTTCCGACCTGCGCGGCGTACTCCGCAGTGTCAGAAGCAATGTAGAATGGATATATAAAGATCGTAAAGATATTCCGAAGGTAACCTGCTCTATCGGCGTTTCGACTTATCCTACCGACTCGGTTGTTTATGACGAATTATTTAAGATTGCGGATAAAATGCTCTACCGTGCTAAACAAAAGGGTAAGAACCGCTATATTATTTATGAGCCAGCTGTTCATGGGGACGTACTCTCCGAGGGCGCTCCTGTCAGCTCTCCTATAAGTACCATACAGAAAAAGAACAAGCAATATCTTGTAATGCATATGATGGAATATCTGATCAATCAGACATTAGCTTCTTTAAATGTTATGCTGCAGGATACCGGAAACACCTTTGATTTGGATGAGGTATATCTATTCTATGGTGATTCCCAGAAAATGGTAATGGACAGCTCTTGGCGCGCAGATAAAAATGCTACTCCTATCGAGCCGTCGGTCGAATATGTAAAGGAGGAAAATTTCGTCCACCTTTATAATGAACACGGTATGGCAGTAATAGATAAAGTCGATCTGATAAAGCATATGTGTCCTCAGACATATGATTATCTTTCTAAACAAGGTATAAAAGTAGCTTTAATTTATAAGATGAATTTCAAGAAGCATGAAGGCTATATTGCTTACTACAAAAAAAGTGAAATATCCCGAAAATGGTCTGAAAGTGATATTGCAAACTTGACATATATAAGTAAAGCTATTGAACTTATTCTTAACGATAAGTAATATGCGGGCGGCAATACTATGAAAAAATATACTTTTACCTATACTAAGACTGAATTGTTGGAATTGTGCGTCAAGATGCTACTGGACCGTCAACGAAGAAGACCTTTTCATATGTTATTTTTGGCTCTCTTGTTCTTATATTGTATAATAATCTTTACGCCACGCCATTTTCCGATAGAATTGTTTCTATTTTATTTGGTGTTTGTTTTAATTGATGTAATTTACGTCTATATCATGTCCGTTAAACAGGGACATCTGCAGGAAAAGACAATCTGGCTTGAAGACGGGATGTTAAAAAGCAGCGGCAACGGTTATGCAGAAATTCCCTATGGACAGATCAGTATTATAAAGCCGGGAAAACGTCTGCTGCTGTTAGGAATAGTTCAGACAAAGACACAGGTGGCGTGGTATGCTATACCAATGCGTGTATTTTCAGATGAAAAGGAACAGTTTCAGTTCACCCAGATGCTTCGATTTCCTATACATAGCTCCAACTCTGAAACACAGGAGCCTGTAACGGAAGATTTCCATTTTTCGTTTACTATGGATTTGGATAGATGGGTAGAAACGGAGAAAGAAGCTGTCGAAGCCATGCGTGCATACTCCCCCAATAAAGCCAAACGGATTATGTTACAATTCATACTGTATCTATGCTCCAGCATATTTATGATAGTATTCTTAAACTTAGAAGGGCTTGGCAACCTGCTAACATATACGACGGCAATTATATTTTTCTTTCTGCTCATAATCCGCAGCCTGACTACAGATCCTGAAAAACAAATACGGAAAAATATGGAAAAAATTGCCGTACAAAGCAATATATTGGGCAGATGGGATGTATGGTGCAACGATATCGGAATATCTTATACTGTTGCAAATAAACGGAAAGTAGTATCACCATGGAATGATACCGACTGGCTGGCAGAAACTGATAATGCGTTTTATTTCATGAGAAAAAATTCAAGACAGTTCATAGTCATTCCTAAGGATTGTATACAAAATAATGACCTTGCCAATGCATGGTTTAATTACTGCACTGACAAGGGTTTTGTGCCTGTAAGAATTAAAAAACCTACTTACATTCCGTCTTGGGTTTTTGTAATACTGCTTATATTATCAATATTGTCGCTCTTTGGTTCAGGTGTGTGGACTGCAATCCAGCGACACTAGAGTCTTCATACAACTACCATTCAAGCACCGCAGAACCCCACGTGAGTCCTCCGCCAAAGCCTGAAAGCACAATCTTCATTCCCGGCTTAAGCAAGCCATTCCGGTTCATTTCGTCCAATAAAATCGGTACGCTTGCAGCCGAAATATTTCCACAATGGTCTAAACTTGTGGGGAATTTATCTTCGGATACCTTTAATCTCTTGGCTACGGACTGAATGATGCGGATATTGGCCTGGTGCAGTGCAAAATAATCAATATCTTCTACTTTAAGACCTGCCTCATCCAGAACCCTTTTTATAGATGAGGGCACAGTAGTAACGGCAAATTTATATACTTCCTGTCCGTCCATACTTGTATATTCCATATCCATTGGTTTTTTCACCAATGGATTATTATTTTTCCTATTCCGGCAGGCAAGCACCTTTCCTCTTGCACCATCCGAGCCTTGGTCATATGCAAGGAGACCTGTTTCGTCGGCACGTACTACGGCAGCTCCTGCGCCGTCTCCAAACAATACGCATGTACTTCTGTCATTCCAGTCCATAATTCTTGAAAGAGTTTCAGCACCAAGAATAAGCGCTGTCTTATAAATTCCGCTTTTAAAATAAGCATCCGCAATATGTAAGGCAAACATAAAACCCGAACATGCCGCATTAATATCAAACGCAACCGCCCTGTCAGCTCCAATGGCTGCCTGTATCTCACATGAGGTAGACGGAGTGACATAATCGCCGGTAATAGTAGCCACAATTATAAGGTCTATCTCATCAGCGCTCACTCCCGCATTTTCCATCGCCCTCATAGAAGCCTTTATTGACATGGACGCCGTAGTCTCTTCTTTAACCAGTCTGCGCTCCCTGATGCCGGTACGGCTGCTTATCCATTCATCGGAAGTGTCCATTATCTTGGATAAATCATCATTTGTCACAACTGTTTCAGGTAGACAGCTTCCGGTTCCTATGATTCTCGTTCTCATTCCTCTATCCAATCCTTCCCTAATTACCAATTGCAAAAGTAAGTTCTGCAGCCGTTACCAGCTTGCCGTCCACATATGCCTTAGCAGAACCCACTCCGATAGGTCCCTTTACCTTTATTATTTCTGTTTCCAGAGTAAGTACATCTCCAGGCGTTACCTTGCCCTTGAATTTGGCTGAATTAATCGCCGCAAAGTACGCAGTTTTTCCTTTAAATTCCGGCTGGCTTAGAATAGCCACTGCTCCGGTCTGCGCCAATGCTTCTACAATAAGCACTCCCGGCATAACCGGCTCCTGGGGAAAATGTCCTGCAAAATAAGGTTCATTATATGAAACACATTTTTTTGCGACAGCCTTTACCCCAGGCTCTAACTCTTCTATTGTATCAAGAAGCATAAAGGGTTGTCTATGAGGAATTATCTCCATAATTTCTTTTGCGGTTAAAACTGACATTCTTATTACTCCTTTTCATCAATAATATTTAACAATTACCGTCTTTCTGTAATTAATCCACAAATTTTTTAATAAGCAGACTTGCGTTATGTCCGCCGAAGCCCAATGAATTAGACAGGGCATAAGTAAATTCCTCTTCAACAGGACTAATGCAGTAATCCAAATCACACTCTTCATCAGGAACTTTATAGCCTACCGTACTATGAATATAGCCCTCCTGCAATTCTTTTACACAGGTAATAAACTCTACCGCGCCTGCTGCTCCAAGAAGGTGTCCTATCATGGATTTGGTAGAATTAATCCTGATATTCTTCGCATGTTCACCAAAAGCAAGTTTAATGGCTCTTGTTTCAAATAAATCGTTGTGGTGCGTACTGGTTCCATGTGCATTTATATACGTTATTTCGTTCATATCTGCACCTGCATCCGCTACTGCATATTCCATAGCCTTAGCTGCTCCGGAACCGTCCTCTATAGGCGATGTAATATGATAAGCATCGGAAGAACAGCCGTAACCTACGACCTCGGCATAGATTTTAGCGCCTCTTGCCTTGGCGTGTTCCAATTCCTCTAATACGACAATCGCTGCGCCCTCTCCCATAACGAAACCGCTTCTTTCTTTATCAAACGGAATGGAGCATCTTGCAGGGTCCTCTGAAGTTGTAAGTGCGGTAAGTGCGCTAAAGCCTGCGATTCCAATCGGTGTAATACTGCTTTCCGTTCCTCCTGCAACCATTACATCCGCATCGCCATACTGAATGGTTCTGTATGCTTCACCAATGGAATTGGTTCCCGTTGCACAGGCTGTTACTACATTTATACTTTTTCCCCTAAGTCCAAACTGAATAGATACATTTCCTGCTGCCATATTGGAAATCATACGCGGAACCATCAAAGGCTCAACCCTGGAAGGTCCTTTTTCCAATAATCTGGAATGGTTTCCCTCCATACTTTGCAGTGAACCGATACCTGAACCTACGGAAACGCCCACACGGAACGGGTCCTCTTTTTCCATATCCAGACCGGAATCCTCCATAGCCTCCTTAGCTGCCGCTACAGCATACTGGCAAAACAGCTCCATTCTTTTAGCAGCTTTAAAATCCATATAATTTTTGCCGTCAAAACCCTTAACCTCGGCTGCCAGCTTACATTTATAATCCGTCACATCAAATTTGGTAATTACGCCAAAACCTGTCTGGCCTTTTTTAACGCCATCCCAGAACTCATCCACGCTAAGTCCGATTGGCGTAATCGCTCCCATACCTGTTACAACTACTCTTCTGCTCATATCGTAATACTACCCCTTTCTATTTTCTCAATATTTCTTATATCGCCATTCCGCCATCTACCGAAATAACCTGTCCGGTGATATATGACGCCTTATCGCTTGCAAGAAATGCTACCGTTTCTGCAATATCCTTAGGAGTTCCAACTCTTTTTAACGGAATCTGCGCAAGTGTGGCTTCCTTTGCTGAATCTGTCATTGCCTGTGTCATGTCGGTATCAATATATCCGGGAGCAACCGCATTTACCGTAATGTTACGGCTTGCAAGCTCTCTTGCCATAGACTTGGTCAGACCTATAACTCCCGCCTTAGAAGCCGCATAATTAGCTTGTCCGGCATTCCCAAGAATTCCCGTAACAGAAGTAAGATTGATTATTCTTCCGCTTTTTTGCTTGATAAAAGGGCGGTACATATGCTTAATTGTATTAAATGTACCTTTTAAATTGGTTGCAATAACATCGTCAAAATCTTCCTCTGTCATCTTAATAACCAGATTATCCTTGGTAATTCCCGCATTATTTACCAGAATATCAATATGACCGAATTCTGCAATCATATCGCTTATCATTTTTCCGCACATTTCATAATCAGCTACCGTACATTTTACTGCAACGGCTTTCCTGCCCATTTTCTCTATTTCCTGTACCACTTCTTTTGCCTTTTCCTCGGAACCGTTGTAATTTACGATTACATCTGCGCCGTACTGAGCCAATGTAAGTGCGATTTCACGTCCGATTCCACGTCCGGCTCCCGTAACAAGAGCTACTTTTCCTGATAACATCTATGTTCTCCTCTCTAACCGGTTTAGATAGCTGCAAGCTTATCTAAATCTTCTACTTTCTCAATATTTATAACCGTCATATCGCGATTTATTTTGCGCATAAAGCCGGACAAAGTCTTACCCGGTCCTATTTCTATGAAAGTATCAACTCCGTCAGCTATCATTCTCTCTATGGTCTGCTGCCATCTGACCGAAGATGAAACCTGCTTTTGTAATAACGGCTTAACGTCTTCCTTGTTGGAAACATAGTCTGCCGTAACATTGGCTATGTACGGAATCTGTATATCATGAATTTCAACTTCGTCAAGCTCTTTGGCAAGCTTTTCACCGGCTCCTGTAAGCATCTGTGAATGGAAGGGACCGCTTACCTTTAATGTAACGCATCTTTTGGCGCCGGCCTCACTCAGTTTGGCAACCGCTGCCTGTACGGCTCCCTCTTCACCAGTAATAACTATCTGTCCGGGACAGTTATAATTGGCGATTGACACTGTACCGTCAACTTCCTCGCATATTTTCTCTATAACTTCAGTATCCAATCCAAGCACCGCTACCATAGCTCCGCCTTCCGGTACGGCCTCCTGCATGTAAATACCTCTTTTTCTTACTATTTTAAAGACATCTTCCGGCGTCATAACCCCGCTTGCCGCAAGCGCCCCGTATTCACCAAGGCTAAGTCCCGCTGTCACATCAGGTTTAATTCCTTTTTCCTCAACAGCTTTCAGCATGGCAACCTCTGCTGCCAGCATAGCAATCTGTGTATATTCAGTAATATTAATCTGTTCGTTCTCCTCGAAGCACAGCGCCTCTACATCCAGACCGCTGGCCTTACCTGCCAGTTCAAACATTTCCTTACAAACCGGAATCTGCTCATAAAAATCTTTACCCATTCCAACATACTGCGCTCCCTGACCCGGAAACATAAATGCTATTTTACCCATATGAAACCTAACCTTTCTATATAGAATTAATATAATTATTCATTTTGCAACATTTGCTATTTATTCAAATAAATATTTTGAATATCAAAATATTATTTT
>CAMWKB010000040.1 GCA_947174705.1 uncultured Lachnospiraceae bacterium | reverse complement strand
CTTACAGAGGGTATTTACGGTATTTTGAGACTTTTTGTTGAAAATATAAAATTAGTATCTAAAAAATCGTTTATTTTTTTACATTTTTTACATTAAAGTAAAAATAATTGTTGATTCTAAATCAAAAAAGTTATAACATATAAGTATACACTTTTTACTGTGGAGGGATTTAGATGAACGGACTAAAGAATCTTATGGAAGACACCGTAGAGGAAACACTCAACCGCCTGCTTCCTACAATGCCCAATATATGTGCTTGCGATGATTGCAAATTGGACATGGCTACTTATGCACTTAACCGCCTGTCTCCTAAGTATGCACGTACGAGCAGAGGCGCTATTCTTCATCGGTTTGACACCCTTTCCACACAGGTCGAGGCAGAAATTCTGACTGTATGTGTTTCTGCTATAAATGTAATCGGAAGCCATCCACATCACGCGGAAGCTAAGCCTGCTCAAAATAACGCGCAGCCGCAAGCAGCGGCACCGGCGCCCCAACAGCCTACTACGGGAAATTAGTAATCCTTTTCAATTCTTACTATAATATAAAATGTAAAAACTGCCTGAAACAAATGTAATACATGACATTTATTTTGGGCAGTCTTTTTAATTTAATAATAAACTTTATTTATTATTCTTATGAATCTCTTCAGCAATATACTCCTCTACGCTCTCCTTTGGAATAGATAATGCCAGTGACATCTCACTATAAAGCAGTTCTTCTGCTTTCTTAAGATAGTGCTCATCAGATGAAAGCACCTTCTTTCCCTGCTGTACCCTGTCCTGCTTGCGAAGATATAGAGTCTTAATTATCTGCACAAGGCTATGGCAGTCATAAGTTCTTATTGCTTCCTTATACATCTGCTCTCTGCTTTTCTCTTCTTTAATCCAAACCGTCTCAATTTCGGGAATTTCACCTATGAGCATCTTTGCGTCTTTCTCATTCATGATTTTACGCATAATAACCTTCTCATTGTCCACAGGTGTATAAATAGTGCTTCCCTTTTCAAAAACAGGCTCTAAAATATAGTATTTTTTCTTCTTATCCAGCTTATCAATCGGATTCCCCGTAATAGCCGTAACACGGCAAACACCATGACCTCCACACATAATTAATTCACCAATTTCAAACATGCATCTTCCTCCTGACGCTGAAAATAAGCTATTCAAGCCTTTTATTAGCAAATCCCGCTAATATTAGTTTAACACCAAAATTTTGAAAATGTAAGTAATTTTTTATTTTATTTATAAATTTTTTGAAAATTTTACTTTAATTCGTTAGCTGTCACATAAAAATGATAATACATTCCTTTTTTTTCGAGAAGTTGCTCATGATTACCCTCTTCCGTTATTCCCTCCTCTGTCAAAACAAGGATTCTGTCAGAATTTCGGATACTTGAAAGCCTGTGTGCAATCGTAATTGTCGTCCTGCCTTTTGCCAGCTCCTGTAACGACTTCGCCACCTGAAATTCACTTTCATTATCAAGCGCCGAGGTCGCCTCATCCAAAATCAGAATAGGCGGATTTTTCAAAAATACCCTTGCAATACTGATTCGCTGCTTCTGTCCTCCGGAAAGCTTAACGCCCCGTTCACCGACATATGTGTCATATCCATCTTTCAGCTCCTTTATAAACTCATGCGCACCCGCCTTTTTGGCAGCTTCTATTACCTCTTCCCTCGTTGCATTTTCCCTGCCGTATGCGATATTTTCATAAACAGTTCCGGAAAAAAGATATACGTCCTGCTGCACCATTCCGATATTCTGTCTCAGGCTCTTTAAAGTATAACTCTTGATATTTTTCCCATCCAGAATAATTTCGCCCTCGTCTATATTATAGAAGCGCGGAATTAAATTACATAAGGTTGTTTTACCGCCGCCGGAAGGTCCCACTATCGCAATCTTTTCTCCTGCATGAATGTCCAGATTTAAATTACGGAATACAATGTTATGGTCATCCGGATATTCAAAACATACGTTATTTAATTTGATATCACCTTTAACATTGCTGCATGGAACTGCATCGGGTTCATCATAAATTTCAATATCGCTATCCATTATTTCTACAAACCGTTCAATTCCGGTCATACCGCGTTGGAACTGCTCGGCAAACTCTATAATACGTCTTATCGTTGCAATCAAGGTTGAGACATACATAACATATGCTACCAAATCTCCCGGTGCAATCAGCTCTTTTACCATAAAAATACCGCCTGCAACCACAACAACGAGATACATAAGACCGTCAAAAGCCCTTGTCGTTGTTCCGAAAGCCGCCATAAACTTATAGGTTTTCTTTTTAATCCGGAAAAAGTTCTGATTATCCTCCTCGAATTTCTCTTTTTCCTTTTCCTCGTTAGTAAATGCCTTGACAACCTTCTGTCCGAGAAGACTGTCCTCTATTCTTGCATTGAGTTCGCCAATCTGGACCCTCTGCTGCCTGAACGCTGCGCGCAAGCGTAAATTTATAGTCGTACAAACGATAACCATAACCGGCACTACCGCAAAAATAATCATCGTCAGCCATAAATTTATCCCTGATAAAATAATGAATGAAATTACTGCTTTTATCGCCGCAATAAAAAATTCCTCCGGACAATGGTGCGCAAACTCGGTCACATCAAACAAATCGTTGGTAATACGCCCCATAATCTGGCCGACTTTTGTATTATTATAATATGTATCCGAAAGGCTCTGCAGATGAGCATAAGCATCGCGGCGCATATCCGTTTCAATTTTGGTTCCCATAACATGTCCGGTATACGCCATATAAAAATTCGCCATTGTATCAATTATCCTAAGTACTAAATACAATACCGCAAGCCGCAGTATAACGCTCACACTAAGGGCTGTTATATCATTCATGCCCGTATTCGTTATATAACGTATGATCATAGGAAGCACCATTTCACATATTGTAGTCATCCCGGCACAGAATAAATCAATAACTACGACTGTCCAATACTTCCGGTAATATGGCAGAAATCTCTTAATCAGTTCCCCTGCGCTATATCTTGATACTTCTTCTTTTTGATTATTCATTGATTCACCCCTTCGCACTTGTGAACTTTCCTATAATGTAAAAAACTCCTCTTATATTTCAAGAATACAAGAGGAGTTCATACGCAATGTACTTATTATAAAGAATAGCTGTTCAAATATTTCTCCTGTTCCGGTGTCAGAACGTCAATTTCTTTTCCGAGGAAAGCAAGCTTACGCTTTGCAACATCCTTATCGACTTCTACGGGAACATCAATCAGCTTCTCTGTTAACTCACTTCCATGCTCTACCAGATACTTTGCGGAAAGTGCCTGAATTGCAAAACTCATATCCATAATTTCCGCCGGATGTCCGTCGCCTGCTGCAAGATTTACAAGCCTGCCTTCGGCAAGAACGAAAATCCACTGTCCTGTAGGAAGTTTGTAACCCATTATATTCTTTCTCTGCTCTCTTGTTTCAACGGCATTAGCCTTAAGCCATGCCATATCTATTTCGCAGTCAAAGTGACCGGCATTACAAAGAATCGCGCCTTCCTTCATAACTGCAAAATCCTCTTTATCGATAACGCCGTCACAGCCTGTTACGGTAACAAAGAAGTCTCCGAGTTTAGCTGCCTCGTTCATCGGCATTACATCAAATCCGTCCATAACAGCCTCAATCGCCTTAATAGGGTCGATTTCCGTAACAATAACTCTTGCGCCAAGACCTTTTGCACGCATCGCCGTACCTTTTCCGCACCAGCCGTAACCTGCTACAACAACGATTTTACCTGCTACTATAAGATTGGTTGTTCTGTTTATTCCATCCCATACGGACTGGCCTGTTCCGTATCTATTGTCAAATAAGTGTTTACAATCCGCATTATTTACACGCACCATGGGGAATTTAAGTTCGCCTGCCTTATTCATGGCTTCCAGACGGATAATACCTGTGGTCGTCTCTTCACAGCCGCCGATAATATTAGGAATCAGATTCGGCATCTCCTTATGCACCATATTTACAAGGTCTCCGCCGTCATCAATGATAATATTCGGTCCGACTTCCAACACATGACGGATATGATTCTCATACTCTTCCTGAGTTGCATCATACCATGCATGCACTTCCAAACCAGCTTTAACAAGGGCTGCCGCAACATCATCCTGGGTAGACAATGGGTTAGAACCTGTTACATACATCTCTGCTCCGCCTGCTTTAAGCACTAAGCACAGATAAGCGGTCTTTGCTTCCAGATGTACCGATAAAGCTACCTTTTTTCCTGCAAATGGTTTTGACTCGGAAAACTCCTGCTCCAAGGTACGGAGTAAATCGCAGTTTCTCTTAACCCACTCGATTTTTCTTTCGCCTGATTCGGCTAAGTTAATGTCTCTGATTTCACTACTCATGATTTTTTCCTCCTACATTCATTAATAATAATTTAATCATTGACCAGCCGAATTTTTATTATAGTGATGGTCGTCTGTCCTATCATCACTGTTTGGATTACAGTTCAGATATTTAAAAGTATAATCCTCATTTTAAAGACTATTTTAGCTTATATATATTTAAATTGCAAATATATATTTCTTTAATAAACTTTCTTATCCAACCCCATTCTGACAATGATGTCATTTATTTTGCTATAAACCAATTCTTCATCTACTGTCAGTACTTTCCGATTCTCCATAGTAATCTTTCCGTCAATAATAACGGTATCCACTTCTGAGCCGTTCGCAGAATAAGAAAGTCCCGCAATCAGATTATTTCTAGGCGTAAGTGACGGCGTATTCAGATTAAGAATTGCTAAATCCGCTTTCTTCCCTACCTCGATAGAGCCGATTTCCTTTTCCATCCCTAACGCTTTTGCTCCGTTTATTGTAGCAATGCGGAAGCCTTCTTTAGCGCTGATACACTGAGGAGTTTTACCGGTTCCTTTATGAATTAAGGTAAGCAGGCTCAGCTCATGGAACATATTCAGGCAGTTATTACTTGCCGCTCCGTCTGTTCCAAGGCAGACATTTACACCTTTTTCCATCATCTTGGCAATCGGTGCAAAACCGTTTCCAAGCTTCATATTACTTGCCGGATTTGTTACCACACTGACATTGTGGGCTTTTAAAATATCTATATCTGCATCCGTTACCTGAACGCAATGTGCCGCAATCGCCGGAACGTCAAAAATTCCTGTCTTTTGCGCCAGCTCAATCGGTGTGCAGCCGTACTTCTCCTTAATCTGCTCAATCTCACTTACGCTTTCCGAAAGATGAATGTGGATTCCCATGCCGTTCTTCTTAGCTTCATTAGACACTATTTTCAAAAATTCATCATCACAGGTATACGGTGCATGAGGCCCCAACAAAAAGCTCAGTCTGTCGCAGTCCTTCGCCGCGTCCCGCTCCTCATACGCCTGACGCAGTCTCATCTGACCGCCCTCATCGTTTCCGTTTCCGACAAGCCCTCTGCAAATAACCGCACGCATACCGGACTCTTTGACGGCTCTTGTAGTCTGGTGAATATTCATCTGCATATCATTGAAACAGGTTGTTCCACTCTTCATCATCTCAATAATTGCCAGATTAGCTCCCCAGTACGTGTCCTCGTCTGTCATTTGCTGCTCGATAGGATCGATAGTTCCAAAAAGCCAGTCCATAAATGACAGATCATCCGCAACATTCCTCATAAAAGACATATAAGAATGTGTATGACAGTTGATAAGACCCGGAATAATCAGCTTGTCCGTTCCGTCTATGACCTTATCCTCGCAAAAGCCTGACGGAGCCTGCCCTATTCCGGCAATTCTGTCTTTTTCAATATAAAGACTTGTCTCCTTAATAACATCTTCCGTTCCCTGCGGAACAATAACCAGTGCATTTTTAATTACAATTCCCATGTTTCACCCTCCTATGTTATACATTATTCCTGTCCTCTCCATTCAAAAACGCCTCTATATTTTTTACAACCTCTCCTACAAGACGAGTTCTCGCTTCAACGCTTGCCCAAGACATATGCGGAGTAATGATTAATCTCGTACTATCCTTTATCTGATACAGCGGGTCGGAAACTTCCATCGGCTCTTTCTCCAAAACATCCAGACCTGCCGCCGCAATTTTCTCATCCACAAGCGCCTGATATAAATCCTTCGTATTTACCACTGCGCCTCTTGCCACATTGATAAGAATCGCTGTTTTTTTCATCTTATCCAAAGCATCTTTATTTATCAGATATTTAGTCCTGTCTGTGAGCGGACAATGCAACGACAAAATATCCGATTCTTTTAATAAAGTATCAAACTCCACTCTTTCATATTCTGTACAGGTACTTTTGCCGGAAGCAGAATAAAATATAACCCGGCATCCAAAAGCCCTTGCAAGCGACGCAGTCCTACGGCCGATATTGCCCATCCCCACAATTCCCCAGGTCTTTCCTTCCAGCTCGTTAAAAACCCGGTCAAAATGTGAAAATCTATCCTGTGCGCTGTAAGCTCCGGACTTCACATATTCATCATAATAAGTTATCTTCTCCGACAGCATCATTGCCAATAAAAGGGTATGCTGCGCAACCGCCGATGTACAATAATTAACAACATTAGAAACCCTGATTCCCCTGCTCTTACAATACTCCACATCTACACTGTCATATCCCGTTGAAAAAAGGCATATTAGCTTTACATTCGGCGCATCTTTAAGTGTGTTTTCATTTAATGGCGCTTTATTTGCAATAATTATATCTGCGTCCTTGACACGCTCTGCCGTATTATTTTCTACGGTATTCGGATAATATACAACCTCGCCAAACTTCTCAAAGCAGGACACATCTACATCCGTACCTGCACTGTTTCTTTCCAAAACTACAAGTTTCATCAGGCTTCCCCCTTGTTATTATTATAACAAGATTATCATATCATAGATAAAATTTCCTTTCAATACCTGTCATATCATCATCTCAAAGCGACACCCGCAGAATAAATTTATCATCTTGAACTGAGAAACTGTATATACCGTTATACCGCTCAACAACAGTGCAAATACTGCGTACACCGATTCCGTGTCCCGGCTTATTCGTAACGGGCAGCCCGTGTTCAAAAATAATATCCTCCTCACAGGAATTAATAACCTGCAGGAAGAATTTTCCGTTCTTTTCATACGCATAAACTTCAATCGTTCCTGATAATCCTCTTTCCTTACGCCTTCGGCAGGCGCGTAAAGCATTTTCCAATGCATTGGACAAAAGCACGCACAAATCGCTTTCAGAAATTGAAATACTCTGAGAAATTCCTGCATTGATCGTAATCGGAATCCCAGAGTCTTTTGCACGGACAGTAAAAGCGGAGAAAATCAAATTAGCCGCCTCATTTTCACAGTAGACTGTCACTGTCTCTATCTCTATTTCCGAACAAATCTCACGAATATAGCCCTGCGCCTGTTCAAGCCTCCCGTTTTCAATACAGGATGAAACAAACTGCAGGTGGTGGCGTAAATCGTGACGATAGATTCTGGTTTTTTGCTGTGACTCACGAAGGACTTCAATTTCGCGAACCGCCTGCGTAATCTGCAGATTCAAAATGCCCTGCATTTCTTCAAGCTGACTGCGGATTCTTCCCTCTTCTGAATAGTGAACGGCAAATACCAGATATGCCACGCTGCATACAAACGGCATAAATTCCACCACGACAAGAACGCCGTCCAGAAGCAGATTCGTGTAAATACTCGTCAGATAATCAAAACCATAATACAGTGCCGGCACCAGACCGAACTGCCACTGTGCCACAAAAGTACGCTGTGAGACGGAGCGCACGGACGGCGCAATAAACCGCAGCAAAATCAACAACAGCGGTAATGTCATAACCAGCTCTGCTATATTTTGCATCATCGCGTCCCCTGAGAATATTGCAACAATCAGCAACGCCAGCCAACGGCGGGTCTGGCAGCACAAGTACGCCGTCAGTACCGATATCGTTGACCAGAGCTTCTTTTTACTGAGAACATAAAGTACAATGATTAGGGGAAAATGTGTGATCAGCGGATATGTATACTCAACTATATCCGCGCCAATCCAAAAATAAAAAAATCCCTGAAACAACAGAATTGCAGCCATGCTGCCCATTATAATCAGACGCTTCCGCCACGTCCAGAAAATATCGCAGAACGCTGCGGACAAGATTATGCCGAAAGCAGCCACGGCAATAGAATTGCTCAAATATATAACACTCATGATATAAATACCTGTCTTCTTCTGAACGCGTATTCGAGATACTTGTTCTTAATCTCGGAACATTTTCCATGCGGAATGGGAATATGCGCCGAATTATCCATTATGATCGCCTTGTAAGAAATATTTTGGATATATTCCATATTGACTAAAAAAGAACGATGCGGACGTAGGAAATTATCATGCTGCGTGAGCTTATCACTCAGTTCATCCAAACTCCCGCTGCCTTGCAGAATTTCTCCGTTTTCCATATAAAATAATAAATTGCGTCCGATAACTTCACAGTATTCCAGTTTCTCCAGATAAATTCGCGTGATATTGCTTTTATTCTGCAGAACCAGACTACTCTGCAGTACATCCGCACATTCAGAAATAACCGCATCCATAAGTTTAAAAAAATTTTCCTCGCAAATGGGTTTAAGCTGATAAAAATATGCCCCGACCGTATAGGATTCCACCGCATATTCGGCGGATGAAGTCAGGAAGATGATCTTTACATTATTATCATACCGGCGAATCTCTTTTGCCACGTTGATTCCGTTTTCACCCGGCATAATAATATCCAGAAATAAAATATCCGGACACAGTCCCTTCTCAATTTCACCTAATAATTCCAATGAATTGTTAAAATCCATACATATAATTTCCTGATTCCGGTCCGCACAATACCGGTCGATCAAGACTCTGATTTCATTTAATGCAGACAAATCATCATCACAAAATGCTACCTTTATCATAAAAAGCTCGTCCTTTCCATAAGCTGAAAATTTAAAATCTGCACTCCGGTTTCAATCATCCCCGGAACGTCCGATATGTTTACGATACGTTCTATAAAATTATACTTTAAAATATTTCGCGGCACAAGGGAAGATGGCTAAAATGTCAAAAGCCAATTACCTCTGCCACTGATTTACTTACATTCAAACGGGATTAATTTTTCCAAAAGCACCAGCTGAACTCCCTCTATTCCATTAAACACGCAAGGTACAATACCTATTTCATTATAACCCAATTTCTTATACATAGCCCTTGCCTGACTGTTTTTTGCATTGGTATCCATCCTAAGATAATGGCAATTATGTTCCAAAGCATACTGCTCATAAAAATCCACAAAACTTCTTCCATATCCCTTACCGGATTCTTGCGGCGATATCACCAATGTATGTAATACCATAACTTCACTATCGGAGGCGTCACACTGCCACTTCCCGTCTTGGTACGCATCAACCTGCTGCTGATTGATAATTGCTGCGCCAACGATTTTATCATCATCTTCCTCAACAAACAGTTCTCCTTTTTGCAAAGCCTGTCTTGCTGTTTCATCTGTCGGGTAAACATCCCTTATCCATCCGATAGAAAGACTTCCTGCTTCTTCTAATGTATGGATGTCGTTATAGATGTCTGCTACTGATTTTATGTCGTTTGAGGTGGCTTGTCTGATTTTCATTTTATTTTACTCTCCGTGTTATATTGGTTGATATGCTTATCTTATATCAGGATTCTTTTCTACTTTTTCTATAACAAAATTTCCCCTACCGGAAAAATGCAGGCATCCTTTACCACAAGCCGCCACACACCTGCCGCACCGTATACATTCCGGAGATGTAGATATCTCACTAAGCGAAAGCGCCACAGGACACGCCTTTTCACATGCCATACAGGAAATACACTGTTCTTTTTCATGATAAATCTGTACAAGGCTGAAACGGTTAAACCAGCCATAGATTGCCCCTAACGGACACAGATACTGACAGAAAGGCCGATAAACTTTTATCGAAAGAATCAGGATAAAAAACAGAATTCCCAACTTCCAAAAAAATAGTCCCCCTATCTGGCTGCGAAGAGATTCATTTGCAGAAATGAGAGGTATTGCTCCAAAAAGAGTCCCGGATGGACATAAATATTTACAAAATGCAGGAATTTTTGCAAATCCTCCAAATAAAATCATCGAACCAATACATACTAAAAAAATCAGAACTGCATACTTTCCGTATTTTAAAATATTATGCATAGGCAGTCTTTTGCGCTTATTAGGAAAAGGAATCTTATGCAGTAAATCCTGCACCAATCCGAAAGGACACAGCCACCCACAGACGAAGCGCCCAAAAATGCTTCCAAAAATAAAGAAAAATCCAAGCGCCCCAAAAGGAATCTTAAATCCTCTCTGATTAAGCAATGCCTGTAACGCTCCTATAGGGCAGGAGGCAATGGCTCCGGGGCAGGAATAGCAGTTCAGACCCGGAACGCAGGCGTATTTAAAACTCCCCTGATATATTTTCCCATTAAGAAAACCGTAAGCATATCCGTTCGTGAAAATAGTAAAAATAAGTTGTACTATCAGCCGCAGTTTCTTCATTATCTCACCCTATTCCGATACATTCCATACATATCATTACTGCTTTTCGCCATATTAGGGCAAACTGATTCTGCATGATGCCAATGCCAATAAACGTAATTCCGATAAGAGTTCCCCACAGCCACGCAAACCGTCTATTACTCTTCCAAAAGTGCATTTATTTTCTCCTCCCATGCAGATTTATCCATAGCTCCAATCACAGTATCCAGAATCACTCCGTTTTCATCTATGAAAAATGTGGTAGGAACCGCGCTCACACCAGTAAGCAACGCATAATACAACGACTCATTCAAAAGCAGGTGCGTATAATCTGCACCGGTCTGTTCGATTAAATCTGCTGCCAAATCCATCATCTCCTGACTGGCGCCTTCCTGTACATCACTGATAATTCCTACAATTTGGAATTCTTCTGAGTCATATGCTGCCGCAAGTTCTCCTAGGCCCGGCATTTCACTTAAGCATGGATTACAGTAGGTCGCCCATACGTTTACCATCGTGAGTTTAGATTCCGAAAAGAGGGTAGATGAAACTGTGTTGCCTTCTATATCATGTCCTTCAAAGACAATCTGAGTGGAGTCATCTTCAACAATCGAAGAAATCTTATCTTCATTTTCCAAAGAGTCTGTCTCTTCAATACTTTGTACTGAATTACTTTCATCTTTATTTTGATTTTCAGTTTTTGCACATCCACTTAATAGAATAAGCCCTGTGAGCAACAACAAACTCATTTTATACATTTTTCTCATTTTACTTTCTCCGAAAATATATTTGAAAATTATTATATAAAAAAAGGTAACCTTTTGCAAGTTACCCTTCCCCACTTCACATCATCCGCAAAATCCCCTTTATCCAACTTTTAAACGGAAACCAATAAGACGAAACATTCTCGTTAATTATTCTTTCTATCGCAGGATAATCAAATTTATAAGATTTACTAACTTCCTCATATATCTCGCCGTAAGCGCGGCTAAAGCCCAGCGCAATCCGCCCATGAGCCTCATCTCCAATCGCCACCTGCCGTCCATATGACAATGCACCGATACTGAATTCTCCGATATTTAAAGCTCCCAGACAGAAAATTCCTACCGTTATTGCCCCAAGTGCAATACTTCCTATTGCAATATTTCCCATAGCAACTAACAACGCAACTGCAATTGTACCAAGCGATAGAACAATTCCGGCTGTAAGCAGTCCCATTGATACAACTCCTGCTGATATAAACCCTATAGCCAGAACTCCCTGCGCAATATTACCAAACGCAAAAATCCCTTTTGCACGATACAGACCCAATCCAAAATTAACATGAACAAGTGGAAGACCCTTTACAATTTTCTTACTTTTATATTCAAAATGAAGCCTCGATGCTCTGAAAGAATTGTCAGAATGCATTCTTTCATCTTCTTCCAACGTGTCCTTTAACAGATAGTCCGTACTAACTCCAAAAAATTCACTAAGTGCAATTATCTTTTCCAGTTCCGGAAGCGACTGGTCTGTTTCCCATTTCGACACCGATTGTCTTGATACACCCAGTTTGTCTCCAAACGTCTCTTGCGAGAGACCTCTTTCAGTACGCAGTTTAAATATCTTTTCTCCAAGCGTCATAATATACCTTCCTCCATCATGATAATGTCAATATAGTATTCTGTTTGCAGGTATATCCTATTCTTATTTTCCTGCCCGCCAACGATATCATTTTAGTATACAGGCACAAAAATGACAATCAAGCACGCTTGGAAATTTGTCAACCAACAGTTGCATCCCTAATAAATAGGCCCAATCAGCGCTCTATTCTTCAAATCACCTTTTTACACACGGAAACAACGGCACATTCACAAGAATATGCCGCCGTTCTCCTTTTCACCCTATGCTTTTACATCTGAAAATATTAATGGCATCCTCCGCCGCAGCGGCTGCAATCGCCACCGCACTGAAGGGATTTACCTTTTTTCTTATCTCTTATCATACTTCTTATTGCCAATCCCACACATAATGCAACAACTGCCAAGGTAATTATTGTACCCATTTAAAAACCTCCGTTTTTAACCAGATATTTAAATTAAAGTTTATTCATCCTCAGTGCTTTGGAATTAAAGCTAAATGTCAAAGTTTTGCTTTCCGTATATGGTCTGAATAACATATATATGAAGCCGATAACAACAACTATTGCAACTACTGTTCCTATTCCGAATGTACCGGTTGCAAAGACACTTCCAATCTGGTATACACACAGCGATACAAGATAGGCAATGCCGCACTGATATCCAATCGCAAACCAGAACCACTTAGCGTTGTTCATTTCTCTTTTAATTGCGCCCATTGCCGCAAAACATGGCGCGCACAGAAGATTAAATACAAGGAATGAATAAGCTGCTATAGCGCTCATGCTGCCTGCCAATTCTCCCCAGATTTCCACACCGTCTTCCGCAACTTCCGCAAAACCAAACAGTATACCTATTGTACCGACAACGTTCTCTTTTGCAATAAGTCCTGATACTGCTGCAACTGCCATCTTCCAGTCGCCCCAGCCAAGTGGTGCAAAAAGAGGTGCAACTATACTTCCAAGCATTGCAAGAATACTACCGTCAAGCTGCTCTGCTTCCAACATTCCAAATGAACCGTCAGCCCAGCCAAAGCTCATTAAGAACCAAAGGACAATAGTTGATAACAAAATAATTGTACCAGCTTTTTTAATAAATGACCAGCCACGTTCCCACATACTTCTAAGGACGCTTCCTACAGTAGGAAGGTGGTAAGCCGGCAGCTCCATAACGAACGGAGCAGGGTCGCCTGCAAACATTTTAGTTTTCTTTAATATTATACCGGAGCAGACAATAGCTGCTATTCCGACAAAGTATGCACTCGGTGCAACCCACCATGCCCCGCCGAAAAGAGCGCCTGCAATCAATGCTATGATCGGAAGCTTCGCACCGCATGGTATAAAGGTTGTCGTCATAACCGTCATTCTGCGGTCACGCTCATTCTCAATCGTACGGGACGCCATAACTCCCGGAACTCCGCAGCCTGTACCTATCATAATCGGAATAAAAGATTTACCTGAAAGTCCGAACTTGCGGAAAATACGATCCATAATAAAGGCAATTCTCGCCATATATCCGCAACCTTCCAAAAATGCAAGGAAAATAAAGAGTACCAGCATCTGCGGTACGAAACCGATTACCGCGCCCACACCTGCGACAATACCGTCCAAAATCAATCCCTGCAGCCAGTCTGCACAACCTATGGTTTCAAGAAGACTCTCTATAGCCGGCGGAATGATATCGCCAAATAATACATCGTTAGTCCAGTCTGTGACAAATGTTCCTACCGTTGTAACGGATATTGCATAAACAATAATCATTACTACCGCAAAAATAGGCAACGCCAGAATACGGTTTGTTACAATTCTATCAATCTTATCCGAAGTTGTTAATTTCCCTTTGCTGTTTTTAGTACAGCACTCGTCAATTATGGATGAAATGTATACATACCTTTCATTGGTAATAATACTTTCCGTATCGTCATCGAACTCTTTCTCAAGCATCTGAACTTCGTATGATACATCCGGCATTACCTTTAACTGTTCGGAGATTTTATCGTCCTTCTCAAGAAGTTTAATCGCAAAAAATCTTTTTTGCTCCTCTGGAATCTCGTTTCCTAACTTATCTTCAACTGCCTTAACCGCATTTTCTACCGCATCTGCAAAAGAATGTACTACTTCCGTTTTTTTCTTTGATTTTGCTGCTGCTACCGCTTTGTTTATGGCATCCTGTATTCCATTTCCTTTTAACGCGGATATCTCAATGACTTCGCAGCCCAGCTTCTTACTTAACTTATCGGTATGTATCTTATCGCCGTTCTTACTTACTATATCCATCATATTAACAGCCATAACTACCGGAATTCCAAGTTCCATAAGCTGTGTGGACAGATACAGATTCCGCTCAAGATTTGTTCCGTCAACAATATTCAATATTGCATCCGGTCTTTGCGTAATAAGATAATTTCTGGCCACAACCTCCTCTAATGTATATGGTGATAAAGAATAAATACCCGGTAAATCCATAACCGAAATCTCTTTATCACTTTTCAATTTTCCTTCTTTTTTTTCTACTGTTACACCCGGCCAGTTGCCGACAAACTGATTGGCACCGGTCAGTGCATTAAATAATGTTGTCTTGCCGCAGTTCGGGTTACCTGCCAGCGCTATTGTAATTGACATATTTATAACTCCTCCTTTACTAAAAAACTCAAACTCATTCCGAGTCTGCAAAGCAAATACCAAAATTAAATCCGTAGTTTGTTATTGGACTTCTATCATCTCAGCATCTGCTTTGCGAACCGATAGCTCATATCCTCTCACCGTAACCTCTACAGGATCTCCAAGCGGAGCAACTTTTCTTACATAAATCTCCACGCCCTTAGTGACTCCCATATCCATAATACGGCGTTTTAAGGCGCCCTCACCGTTGATTCTGGCAACCTTTACCGTATCACCCGGTTTTGCATTTCGTAATGTTTTCATAATAATCCTCCATTCATACTTGCTCTATACCATTATCCCCTTTGCCATATCCTTATTGATGGCCACACGGGAATCTTTAACATTTACAATTAAGTTACCGCCGATTGAAGAAACTACCGTTATTGCAGCCCCTGTTACGAAACCGAGTTTTTCCAGAAAAAGTCTGGTTTCTTCTTTTCCTGTTACCTTTTTAATAAAATTTGCTTCTCCCTGTTTTGCAAATACTAATGGCATATGCTCATCTCCTTTCGAGTTAGTTGCCGCTAACCTTGTAATATTAAGTTAGCATTGACTAACTCATTTGTCAATATATTTTTTTGAAAAAATTTAAAAAAGTAAATGATGCTTGCGGAAATACCTTTGGCTGCTCTTGATTATAAAAATTGATTCAGCTATACTAAAAATATAAGCTTTAATAAGCAATACATCAAAAATTTACAACTATCTAAATTACGAAAATAGCAATTTCACAAATATCCCCCCGAAAGGAGTGTGCCAAACATGAATACCGAAAACACAGGCAGACTGACGCTGCCTACAGACGTAGACATGGTCGATGAAACAATACGGCTTAAAAATCTGTTAGGCGCAGATGCTCTGCGTGACTGTGACGGAACAACTATGCCGGGCGAGCTTTTAAGTCAGGACGCCAAAATATATGCAACATATTATACCACCAGGAAAGATAATGACTGGGCAATGAAAAATCCTGAAGAAGTACAGCAGGAATACCTGATAAGCGACCGCGTAACCGCCAAGGATATCACCCTGCGTATAGAACTTATGAAAGGTTTTCATACACAGCAGCTCAAGGTAAATACCATTGACTCTCCCAAAGAATGGTGGGAAGTAATTGACAGAACTACCGGTGAGGTGGTTCCTACGGACAAGTGGAAATATGACGAAAATACAGGTGAAGTTATTATCGAAACCATTCCTTACCACCAGTATACCGTCAGCTTTCTTGCCTTCCTTATATGGGACCCGGTGCATATGTACAACTTTATTACCAATGACTGGAAAGATGCACCTCACCAGCTCACATATGATGTAAGGCAGCCCAAAACCCAGGCTTATGTAAAAGAGAAGCTAAAAAAATGGTGTGAAGACAATCCCCACGTTGATGTGGTTAGATTTACTACCTTCTTCCATCAGTTTACTTTGACCTTTGATGATAAAAAGAGAGAAAAATATGTAGAATGGTTTGGCTACAGTGCAAGTGTCAGCCCCTATATTTTAAAGCAGTTTGAAAAATGGGCGGGCTATAAATTCCGTCCGGAATACATTGTGGACCAGGGCTACCATAATTCTATTTTTCGGGTGCCTTCCAAAGAATTCAGGGATTTTATTGAGTTCCAGCAGATAGAGGTCTGTAAACTGGCAAAAGAGCTGGTAGATATCGTACACAGCTACGGCAAGGAAGCAATGATGTTTTTGGGCGACCATTGGATTGGAACGGAGCCTTTCGGAAAATATTTTGAAAGTATCGGTCTGGACGCCGTAGTCGGTTCGGTCGGAGACGGCGTTACGCTTAGAATGATTTCGGACATTAAGGGCGTAAAATATACGGAAGGAAGACTTCTTCCTTATTTTTTTCCGGATGTATTTACAGAAGGCGGAGACCCTATAGGCGAGGCTCAGGACAACTGGCTGAAGGCAAGGAGGGCAATCCTGCGTTCACCTTTGGACAGAATCGGATATGGCGGCTATCTGAAACTAGCCTCCGAATGGCCGGGTTTTATAGACCAGATAAGCAAAGTTGTAGACGAATTCAGGCAAATACATCAGAATATACAGGGAACGAAAGCATATACAGCTCCTTTTAAGGTAGGTATTCTGAACTGCTGGGGCAACTTAAGAAGATGGATGGCTAATCAGGTTCATCATGCACTGTGGTACAGGGAAATATATTCTTATGTTGGTGTAATCGAATGCTTAAGCGGTATGCCGATAGACGTGGAATTTATTACATTTGACCAGATAAGAGATGGCATTGACCCGAACATAAAAGTAATTATTAATGCCGGAGACGCCTATACTTCATGGAGCGGCGCAGAAAACTGGATGGATGAAAAGGTGGTCTGCGCTATCCGTAGATTCGTGGATGAGGGCGGCGGTTTTATCGGCGTTGGAGAACCCAGCGCCTGTCAGTATCAAGGACGCTTTTTCCAGTTAAGCGATGTCCTTGGAGTTGACCGAGAGCTTGGATTTTCAATGAGCACAGATAAATATAATGAGATGGACAGCAATCATTTCATTTTAGAAGATATTCCCGGTGAAATAGATTTCGGGGAAGGCAAGAGCCGTATATATGCTCAAGGTGAAAATTACCAGATTTTGAACATGGATGGAAAATACAGCCGTCTGGTTGTCAATGAATACGGCAAAGGACGAAGCGTATATTTTACGGGACTGCCCTATTCTCCGCAAAACTGCCGAATCCTGCTGCGGGCTATTTACTTCACTACACATAAAGAAGATGAGATTAAAAAGTATTATGTTTCCAATGTGGATACTGAGCTTGCAGTTTTTGAACAGACAGGAAAAATCGTGGTAATCAATAATTCCAAAGAGCCTAAGACGACGGATTTATATGTAAATGGTAAATTGAAAGAACATCTCGACATGGCTCCGATGGAAATGCGGTGGCTAAATATATAAAAACTGTCATTTTATCTCACCGCACGCTTTGCGTTATGTAAACCAGCAAAAAACAGCGCCCTAATATTTAAGGCGCTGTTTTTTATTTCCAATGCTTTTAATTCCGTTTTTATAATCTCTTCAAAAGCTCTTCTCTCTGAGCTTCATATCCCGGTTTGCCAAGAAGTGCAAACATATTTTTCTTGTAACTCTCAACGCCGGGCTGGTTAAACGGATTTACTCCCAATAAGTATCCGCTGATACCGCAGGCAAACTCAAAGAAGTAGAATAATTCTCCTAAATAGAACTCATTTACTTCAGGAATATTTACCATAAAGTTAGGAACCTGTCCGTCAGTATGTGCAAGAATAGTTCCGTTCATAGCGCTCTTATTAACGAAATCAACGCTCTTTCCTGCAAGATAGTTAAGACCATCCAAATCAACCGGCTCTTCTCCGATTAAAATTTCCTCTGCGCTTGTCTCTATATTAAGAACTGTTTCAAACATAGTTCTGGCGCCATCCTGAATGAACTGGCCCATAGAATGAAGGTCTGTTGTCAAATCTACGCTTGCAGGGAAAATACCTTTCTGGTCTTTTCCTTCAGACTCGCCGTACAACTGCTTCCACCATTCAGAAACATAATGAACTCTTGGCTCATAGTTGGCAAGAATCTCAATTCCTTTTCCTTTACGTAAAAGTATGTTACGAAGCGCTGCATATTTAAGTGCATCATTTTCTTCAAAAGGAGCTTCCAATGCCATCTTACGGCCTTCTGCTGCACCTTCCATAAGCTTGTCGATATCTGCGCCTGAAACGGCAATCGGTAAAAGACCAACTGCGGTAAGTACTGAGAAACGTCCGCCTACATCATCCGGTACTACGAAAGTCTCATAACCTTCTTCTGTTGCCAGATTCTTAAGAGAGCCCTTTGCCTTATCAGTTGTAGCATAAATTCTCTTAGCTGCGCCTTCTTTTCCGTATTTCTTCTCCGCCATTTCTTTAAATACGCGGAAAGCAATAGCAGGCTCGGTAGTTGTTCCCGACTTAGAAATCATATTAATTGAAAAATCCCTGTCTCCGATTACATCAATTAAATGTTTGATATAGGTAGAACTAATGGAATTTCCTACAAAATAAATCTCCGGTGTCTTCCTGACAGATTTGTCCACAACATTATAAAAGCTGTGTCTTAAGAATTCAATAGCTGCTCTCGCCCCCAGATAAGAACCGCCGATACCGATTACCAGCAATACTTCGGAATCGCTTTGAATCTTAGCTGCCGCTTTTTTAATTCTTGCGAACTCTTCCTTATCATAATCAACCGGAAGATCAATCCACCCCAAGAAATCATTTCCTGCACCTGTCTTGTTTACAAGTACCTCTTTTGCATCCAAAGCCAGTTTTTTCATGGATTCAACTTCGTTTTCTCCAACAAAAGAAGCTGCTTTGGAGTAATCAAATGTAACTTTGCTCATAGTTTTTCTCTCCTTCTCATAGAGTCATGCTTTTCTCTTAGTGTAGCATTGCTTATCCGCTTTTTCAAGATAATTCCAATATTGATTTGTATACTTTTTTCGCCGCTTTAGATAACGGTTGTTATTTGGATGGTTTTTGTCAATATTCAAACTCTATTGTCTGGACATCCTCCGGATCATCTGTCATTCTTGCTACAATGGTACAGATTCCATGTTCGTCAAGGGGAATTGCAAATTCTTTATTTTCTGAAAAATCCTGAACCGTATATTGTCCGCTCTCCTCCGGAGTCATAATAATCCGGTATTCCATTCCTTCTTCTTTATTGGAGGCTACCCATAATGTTCTTATTGATTTCTCTATATCCTCCGCACTCTGAATATCCTCTTCAGCTATAGAATCTTTATAATATAATCCATATACAATGGCAGGTTCATTTTGAAGTTTCTCAGAATAGGATGAATAAAAATATTTTTGATTTTCTTCACTTGTACCTGACACAACCTTGGCAAAGAAATTTGTAAATACCTCTGCACCCATCGCATTTAAATGTGTAAAATCCCTATAATGTTCATCAATATTAACAGAGAAATACTCACTTTTAGCAAGATTAAAGTCATAAAAATCTACGCCGTACTTATCTGCTACCTCTTTGACTTCATTTATATAATTATCGTAATTACCCAGATTAACAAGCTGAAAATCATTTACCGGTGTGGCAAACAGAGTAATCGGAATATCACGTTTTTGGCAATATCTTATAATTTTGCAAAGATATTCTTTGCTCTTCTCTCCCATTGGCTCATCATATAATCCACTGGATTTTGAAAGCATTCTTTTCCTATTATCAATTACTCTTGTGGAATAATAAAAACCTTGTCTTCCATATTCACTATATGTTCCATCAGAGTAATCGGTATGATCTTCATATAACAAATAGGCATCGCTTTTCTTTGCCTCTAATTCCTCATTTATATAATCCCAATTATCTAATTTCGAACGATATCTGCTAAATGGCAGAAATATCTCCACATACTTTTCGGGTCCTGCTATCGACAACATATATTCAAGCTTATTAAACGAATTCTCCATATAATCAGAATTCTGCCAATTCCAATGTTGTGCAACATTAATTGGATCCAAATCCGGACTCATACTGTCTTTAACACTCGTTGTATAATACAAGTCCAAGTATACATGTGATAAAGAATTATATCTATCTGCTTCTTTTAATAAATAATAAGAGCCATTCAATCTTTGCGATGCAGATGCCATATCAAAATTATACTGGCCGTTTATATTGTCAAGCTGCATCGGATTAATATCGCTGTATACATGGGATGAACCTAAATATAT
>CAMWKB010000039.1 GCA_947174705.1 uncultured Lachnospiraceae bacterium | reverse complement strand
AAATTTGTAACATATGCACCCGTAGTCTAACGGATAGAACGTAGGCCTCCGACGCCTTTGATGCAGGTTCGATTCCTGTCGGGTGCATTCATTTCACCGGTTAAGCAATAGAGAGTATTTACTATTGTTGTGATGTTGTGAATTTTGCCATGAACTAAGGAAAGGTTGTTGTATATGAGTACGTCAAATAACAATAAAGGAGAGTTTCTTGCGAACAAGTTTGAAATTCTTGTAGACTGGATTATCAAACATGCTAAGGTGGTTATGCCTGTTGTTTTAGCAGTTTGTGTAATCGTTACCGTTGTTATTTCCGTTAACGCAAATAAGAGAGAGACTGAAAGACAAGAGGATGTTACAGCGAACAGTACGTTAGGGGAAATGACAGGAGATACTACTGTAATTCCGGAGGTGCCGCTCAAAGAGAACGACAATCCTGATATTACGGCATTAATTGATGAATATTATACGGCGCAGGTAAACGGAGATTCGGACACTGTCCGCAGAATAGTGAATGATATCGACGATAAGGTTGTAATGCGTATTGAGGAGACAAGTAAATATATAGAGGGATATCCGACTTTGGATGTGTATTATAAGGAAGGTCCTAAGGAAAATACTTATGTTGTATATGTATGTTCGAAGGTAAAATTCATTGATTATGACGAGCCGGTTCCGGGAATGACAGTGCACTATGTATGTCAGAGGGAAGACGGAAGTTATTACATCAACCGGAGTGATGAAGGTGAAGAATCTGAGGTGAATTATATCAGAGAAGTCAATTTTCAGGATGATGTAATCGACTTAAGCAACAAGGTTACCGCTGAATATAACAATATGGTAGCGGAGAATGCGGAACTCAAGCAGCTTATTCTGGATGTTAACGAAGAGATTGAGAAAAATATAGGAGAAGCTCTTGCCCAGGCTGAAGCAGCTAATGAATCTGAGAATCCGGAGAGTGCGGACGCTAATTCAGGAGAAGCAGAGAATCCCGAGACTGTTACCGTAGTAACGAAGGTTAAGGCTACCGATGTTGTAAATATCCGTTCATCTGACAGCGAGACCGCCGATAAACTTGGCAAAGCCGCTTTAGGTGAAGAATTTGACTTAATCGAAAAGATTGAGAACGGATGGAGCAAAGTATCATACAACGGCAAAGAAGCCTACATCAAGAGCGAGTATTTAGAAGACGTTGAGACTATGGAAGTAGCAGCAAATGATAATGAAGGAAATGCTGATGCCAATGCAGGAGATAATGCCGCTACGAATAACAGCCAGTCAAATGACGAAACGACTACCGGAACAGTTACTGTAATTGATAACGTAAGGATTAGAAGCGGAGCCAGTGAGAACAGTGAGAAAATTGCAACTGCCTATGTGGGAGAGAAACTGGAGCTTATTATGAAACAGGCTGACGGCTGGACCAAGATTAAGTACAACGGAAAGGTTGCTTATGTTAAGTCAGAATTTGTGGAATAAATAGGCGTGTCTTTAGATTAAAGAGAGTAAAATATGGTAATAGTAAAGAGTGTAGAGTAAAATCTATGCTCTTTTTTTGTGTGTTAGGAGGTAAAGATGAAACAGGACGATATTACAATTTTGAGGGAGATTCAGAAGAATACGCAGATGGCGATGACTACCATAGATACGCTTTTAGATAAGACTGATGACAGTGAGTTTACCATGAGTCTCTCTAAGCAGTCGCTTGGATATGCGAAAATTCATAATGACGCGGTAGAAAAGCTGGTGGAGGAGCAGAGCGGAACATATAGGACTAACCAGATTGCGGATATTATGCTGCGCGGAAGTGTGCATATGGGAACTTTGACAAATGTAAGTACGAGTCATCTGGCGGATATGATGATTCAGGGAAGTAACAGGGGATTGACAAATATGTATAAGGCGGTCAAGCATAATTCTATGGCACAGGATATGTCGGTGGAGCTGGCAAGGGAGCTTATGGACTTTGAGGAGAAGTGTATAGAGAAGTTGAAGGAGTATTTATAGATGGTTGTATACAATAATACTCGAATAACTGTATCATTGTACAATTTGTATAAAAATGTGCGCGAAATTTTTATATATACAGATATGAAATCAGGGTTGTGGATTTTTGAAGGACATACTATAATGAACAAGGTATCTATATTTTAACTAAAGGAGGACATGTACAATGTCATATGTTGATGAGGTTTATGAGCTAGTTGTATCAAAAAATCCTGCACAGCCGGAGTTCCATCAGGCAGTAAAAGAGGTATTGGAATCTCTGCGTGTGGTTATTGAGGCAGATGAAGAAGCATATAGAAAAGATGCTTTGTTAGAGAGACTGACAGTTCCGGAGAGAATCGTACAGTTTCGTGTTCCCTGGGTAGATGATAAGGGTCAGGTTCAGGTTAATAACGGTTTCCGTGTACAGTTTAACAGTGCAATCGGACCTTACAAGGGAGGTTTAAGATTCCACCCTTCAGTAAACCTTGGTATTATTAAATTCCTTGGCTTTGAGCAGATTTTCAAGAATTCCTTAACAGGCCTTCCGATTGGCGGTGGCAAAGGTGGTTCTGATTTTGATCCTAAGGGCAAATCAGATAGAGAAGTTATGGCTTTCTGCCAGAGCTTTATGACAGAGTTATGTAAACATATTGGAGCTGACACTGACGTACCGGCAGGTGATATCGGTGTAGGCGGACGTGAAATCGGTTTCATGTTTGGTCAGTATAAGAGAATCCGCAATCTGTATGAAGGTGTACTTACAGGTAAGGGACTTACTTACGGTGGTTCACTTGCAAGAACAGAAGCAACAGGTTATGGTCTGTTGTATCTGACAGAGGAAATGTTAAAGTGCAACGGCAAGGATATTGCAGGTAAGACAATTGCAGTATCAGGTGCAGGAAATGTTGCTATTTATGCAATTCAGAAAGCACAGCAGTTAGGCGCTAAGCCTGTTACATGCTCCGATTCCACAGGCTGGATTTATGATCCGGAAGGAATTGATGTTGCACTGCTTAAAGAAGTAAAAGAAGTAAAACGTGCCCGCTTAACAGAGTATGCAGCAGCAAGAAAGAGCGCTGAATATCATGAGGGTAAAGGCGTTTGGAGCATTAAATGCGATATCGCCCTTCCTTGTGCAACACAGAACGAACTCGACTTAGACGATGCTAAGGCACTTGTTGCTAACGGCTGTTTCGCAGTAGCAGAAGGCGCTAACATGCCTACTACTTTAGACGCTACCGAATATCTCCAGAAGAACGGCGTACTGTTCTGCCCTGGTAAGGCATCTAATGCAGGTGGTGTTGCTACTTCCGCACTTGAGATGAGCCAGAACTCCGAGAGACTGTCCTGGACATTTGAAGAGGTCGATTCTAAACTTCAGGGAATTATGGTTAATATTTTCCATAGTCTGGACGAGGCTTCTAAGAAGTACGGCATGGCAGGAAATTATGTAGCCGGAGCTAACATTGCAGGATTCCTTAAGGTGGCTGAGGCTATGAAGGCACAGGGTATTGTGTAATCACAACTTGACAAGATAATAAATGATGTGAAGAAGTCCTATAAACAGTAAGTTTATAGGACTTCTTTAGATGTAGGAAGTTTCTCTAAAGAGAAATTTATTTTTACTCGATTACTATAAGGAAGTCATATCTTCCGATGTATGTGCAAGTCGTACAGTTATCGGCAACAGTAGCGGCATGGACAAAATAATCGGATATAAATATCTGACTCCGTAGTGTCCGTTGCATGGTCCTAACAGACAACATACAAATACGATTATACATGGAATCATAAGGAAAGCGACAGCGTTCTTGCTTTTTTTCCTGAGAGCATAGAAAAACAGTAAGATCAGTGTCCATGTATATGTGGACGGAATCGTCAATATGGTGATCGGCGGAAAAGCCGCAACAAGGTTTTCGAAGTATTCATACGCATTTCGGTAAGTCTCTAGGGATTCCGGATAATAAAAATGCATTCCGAGCGGGACAATCTGTTTGTTTGTTCCGTCCATGGCGAAGGTGGAATTTCCGAAGGAAAAATTAAAGTGCGAATTTCCTACGGGATAAAAATAAGAATAATAATTATTCATAGTAGCCTGTACATAAGTTCCGGGGTATTTTCCAAGCATTTCAAACCATACCATGAAATACCGGATCAGATCTTCTTTTGAAGCGTCTTCTTTATATGTACCTTTTACACCGTCGGACAAGCTTACGCTATATCTTAACGCAAGCGAGGAATAGTTCAGTATATTGTTTATTGCCTGTTTCTGATCTTCTGTTATCTCTTCTTCATGATATTTTACACACCTTGCCGTTTGCTGGAAAGGAACGGAAAACATTTCCCTGATACTGCCTCGGGTAACGCCGCAAAGAGACAAGATGGCGGAGTATAAGATACTGAAACACAGGACAGCGATTACAAAGCGCAGCGCCGTTTTTCTGAGCTTTTTGTTAAAAAAAGCAATGATTAAAAACGACAAAAAGAATATATATTTTGCATCATTACGAAACAAAAGCAAACCAAGAGCCGACAGGAACAATTCAGCATAAAGCTTTCTGCTTTTTTCTCCCAGATACAGAAAATACAGGGAAATCAGGAAGTATAGTAAAAAGGCGGCGTAGAGAATGTCCTTTGTGATCACAAACATATATCCTTGTATGAGCGGTGAAATAATGCAATACAGCAGTACAAAAACCGCATAGGATTCCGGTACACGGAGTTTTTCCACCAATATTTTAACGGCATAGGAAACAGAAGTTAAAACACAGAGGCATTGCAAAACTGCATATAGAAAAATACCTGCGTTGGCGGAATGAAAAAGGCGGTTGCCTGTCACTAAGCATAAGTGAATAAAGAGCGTATGTACAGGAGGATGATGCGTGTTTATAAACACGGTATCCGAAAGCATATGTCCTTCCAGATATTCAGGTATGACGATACCGAGTTCACTATATGCCTGGATTATTTGACTTCTTGTATCACCGATCATAAAAAAAGCAGGATAAGAAATGATGGCACAGGGCAGATAAACTATGAATAAGGATACAAAAGCCGTTGTGAACGGTTTTTTGCGCAATTTTTCCAAATACCAGCGTAAGGGTGCAAATCTAATATTGGCTGTGTTTTTGGCAGAAATCTTTACAGGAGAATCCATGCGGATATATAGCCATGAGATTATATAATAAAAGAAAAAGAAGTAACCTGCTGACATGGCAGTTGTTTTGCAAAGCTGAACGATATCGGAACTTACTACCAGATTCCAGCTGTTGTCATGCAGAAAGGAGTATCCGAATATCATAAAAAATGTAAAAAGCGCAGCAGGAGCTGCTGTGTAGAACCTGCCGTATTTCCGGTGCCCGGCTGAAAGATTGTCGATATAATGATAGAATATTGACAGAATCAATACCCAAAAAAGATATACGATACCATAAAACAGGTTAAGAGCAGGCGTTTCCGAAAAGACCTCCAGTCTTAAAAAGAAGCAAAGAACTGAAAACGCCGCAAATACGATAGATTTTATGTTTAACTTTTGTATGATAGTCTGCATATATGATATACTTCCTTTGTTTTTATGAGAATATTTATCATTGTGCCCAGCGGGCAGTCTTGTTTTATTATACTATTAAAAGGTGGTTTTGCAAAGCATTTGAGAGGATTATTATGAATAAAAGTCCCGGATGAGAAATATTAAATTTCCGGATTTTTTTATGTTATAGCCAAATTCCGCAAATATTGTTATAATTAGCATAGTTAACACATTTTACGAAGGAAATTGGGGGAAATTCAATGAAACTTTCTGATTTAATGCAATATAATCCTATTACAATCCAGTGTCACGATAACCCGGACGCTGATGCAATAGCTTCCGGATATGCGCTGTATACGTATTTTGGACAGCTTGGCAAGGATGTACGTCTTATTTATTCAGGCAGAAACAAGATTCATAAATCTAATTTGTGTCTGATGCTTAAACATTTGGGAATATCTGTTGAACATATAAGTAATCCGGAGAAACTGGTAAAGGATATGCCGGAAAGGCGGCTGCCCGGACTTCTGGTTACGGTAGATTGCCAGTATGGGGCAGGAAATGTAACAAAGATACCAGCAGAGAATGTGGCAATTATTGACCATCATCAGGTTGAAATTCAGGATGTAGATATGAGCGAGATTAATCCGAAGCTGGGAAGCTGTTCTACATTGGTTTGGGACATGCTGCGCAAGGAAGGGTTTGAAATTAAAGACAGCAAGCTTGGAACTGCGCTTTACTACGGGCTTTATTCGGACACAAATCAGTTTTCGGAAATTTATAATCCGCTTGATATGGATATGAGGGATGCTTTGCCGTGTGAAGCTTCATTGGTGAAACTGTTCCGTAATTCCAACCTGTCGCTAAATGAGCTGGAAATTGCCGGAGTGGCGCTTATAAGGCATATTTATAACGATGATTATCATTATGCAATCATTAAGTCTCAGCCCTGCGATCCCAATATTTTGGGTTTGATCAGTGATTTTCTGCTGCAGGTGGCAGAGGTATATATATGTGTGGTATATAATGAATCTAAGGAAGGCTATAAGTTTTCGGTAAGGAGCTGTATCAAAGAGGTACAGGCGAATGAACTGGCAGCTTTTCTGGCAGAAGGCATAGGCTCGGGCGGAGGTCATCATGAGAAGGCCGGTGGTTTTATAAGTAAGGCACTCTATGAAGAGGTATATCCGACACTGCACTCCGAAGCTTTTTTCAGTGACAGGCTGAATAATTATTTTGATAATACACAGATTATTGATGCTAATGAGTATGAAATTGATATTTCCGATATGTCTTCCTATGTGAAAAAAAGGATACCTGTCGGTTTTGTGAAGGCAACGGATGTGCTGCCTGTGGGAACGCCTATCACGATCCGTACTTTAGAGGGAGATATAGATATGACGGTGGAGCCGGATTTGGTTATTATGATTGGTATTAAGGGGGAAGTATATCCGAACAGGCAGAGTAATTTTGAGAAAAAATACGAGGTGACCGGGGAGGCATATAAAATAACAGATTATACTCTTAAAACAGTGTATCAGCCGACCCTGCATAACAGAGAGGATGGTTCTGTACTGAATTTAGCTGACTATGCCGGAATATGTATTGCCAGCGGTGACACACATATACATGCAAAAGAATTGACTAAAAGGGTCAAAATTTTTACTGCATGGGATAAAGAAAAGTATATGGTAGGAAAACCGGGAGACTATCTGGCTGTAAGATGTAATGACCTGCATGATATTTATGTTGTGGAGCGGGATATTTTCTTTAAGACATACGATAAAAAGGTGGAAAATTAAAAATTTTCAACTTCGGCTGAGAGAGAAGCATAGTTATAAAGATAGGAAAAGGGACAAACGATGGAAAAGAAATGGTATTATGATGCCTTTATTAGTTACAGACATAGCGAGTTGGACAGTTTTGTGGCAACAACCCTGCACAGGCAGTTAGAAAGTTTTAAACTGCCTGCAAATGTGGCAAGGAAATTGCGCGAAAATGACGAAGAAAACAGGGAAAAAATAACCAGAATATTCAGGGATCAGGATGAACTGCCGCTTGTAAGTAATTTGGGCGACCCGATCTTAGAGGCTTTGAAACAGTCAGAGTTTCTTATTGTAATCTGTTCACCGAGATTAAGGGAGTCGATGTGGTGTAAGAAGGAGATAGAGACTTTTATAAGTCTGCATGACAGAGACCATGTATTGTTAGTGCTGATAGAAGGTGAGCCGGAGACTTCATTTCCGGAGGAACTGCTGTACAAAGAGGTGGAAGAAGTTACGGAGTCTGGCACAACCATAAAGAAAAAGATTCCGGTAGAGCCGCTTGCCGCAGATGTCAGAGGCCGTTCCAAAGGAGAGGTTAAAAAGAAGATAAAAACAGAAATGCTGAGACTTCTGGCACCTATGTTCGGATGTGGATATGATGACTTGAAACAACGGCACAAAGAGCGCAAGATGCGTAGAATTATTGCAGCCTCATTGGCCGGAAGCGCCGTATGTCTGATTTTTGGACTGGTCAGTATGACAATGGCGCTGCAGATTCGCAGACAGAATATTCAGATTACAGAACAGTCGGAGCAGATAGTTGCACAGTCTGAGGAAATAGAGAAGCAATATAAACAGGCGGTGAGAAGTAACTGCATTTCTATGGCTCAGGCTTCGGAGGTTTTACTTGAGAAGGGAGACAGGATAGGGGCAATAAAAACTGCGCTTGGAGTATTCCCAGGTGGAGAGGATGAAGATATTCCGTATACGGCTCAGGCGGCGTATGCCTTGTCGGAGAGCCTGAATTTATATAAAGACGGTACTAAGATTCTGCCGGACAGGATTCTTGAAGCGGGTACAACAATTGATTTTATGACGGTTTCACCACAGGGCAGCAGGATACTGGCAGTGGATGATTTTGGGATGCTCTATGTCTGGAATGGTGCGGACGGTGAAGAACTCACTTCATTTCTTTTAGACGATGTGCTGTATCAGGAAAAAGACCAAGTACTTTTTCTGAATGAAAATGCCTTTCTTTATCCGGCTGAAACGAGTATCAAATGCTATGATATCCAAGAAGCAGAGGTCACCTGCGAAATCCCGTGTGAGGATGTTTACAGTATCTGCTATTCTAAATCAAGCGACAAGGCGGTTATCATAAATAAAATAGGATTTACTGTGATAAAAGGAGAAAACTGTGAAATTGCATCAGCCGGAGAATGGTCAAAGGATATTGAAGCAGATAAGTCGTTTAAGATAACAAACGGTGCAGTCCTAAGTGCGGATGGCGATTTGTTTGCAGTTGCCGTATCTTCTGAAAAGGATAACCTGATTCTGGTATATGAGACGCAGACAGGTGAACTATATCGTCAATACAGCGTGGCGAGCAGTAATGTGGATTTCATGAAATTTTCAGAGAATGTTCTGTATGTAGTGGACAATGACGAATTTGACCTGTCGAATATTACTTTAGGGGCGGATCATTCCGGCGGTGTTTTGTACGCCTGTGACCTTGCTGCGGACAATACTTTCTTATGGAAATATGCAAGTGAGCATAACTGGATGGAGGAGGTTTCAATAGCATCTAAGGAAGGCAGCAATTATATGCTCTGTACTTTCTATGATAGTGCGGCTGTTCTGGATAAAAGGGATGGCAGCTGTATTGATAACTTTTTCTTCGGCTCGCAGATAGTGGAGCTCGGCAATTATATCGGAGAGAATAGTTTTCTTGTATTTACGCGGGATGGTACTTGGCATTATGTGGATCTTGAAATTATGACTGATTATGTTGGTACGGTTTTTGCAAACTGCACTTCTACAAATGTAAAAGATTTTAAGGCCGGTGATGATTATTACCTGACTCTGCCTTATATGGATAAAAAGATAACTCTTTATCGGAGGGCAATAGACAACAATCTGGAAAGCTTGTATGAAGGTGAGAACCGTTATTCGGATGCCGTGCTTAGCAAAGATGGCGCTTATCTTGCCGTATCTGAATATGTGAGCGCGTTTACTGCCTGTGTTGAGGTTATACGGACTGATAACGGAGAGTTGGCCTGGAGTTATGAGAATGACAGTTCCTGCAAGGGGCTGGGATATTGTCCGGAGATGAAGGCTTTTACGCTGATTACGAGCAAAGGCATTCATTTATTGGATGAAGCGACAGGCACTCAGACGGCTTTTTACGATACGGATGATATTTCAGGCGATTTTCTTGATGTGGACGTCACGGGAAGATATGTTTTTTATAAGGGACGTAGCGAGCTTTGTGCCATTGATTTGAAAGACGGCTCTCATGTATATGAAATTGAGCGGGAAGAAGCATTTGATGCCGGAGGTGCTGCAGCGGTAGATTCCTCTATGAAATACTTTGCCGTAGTCTCTAAGGAAGACGATTCCTTACAGCTTTATTCACTGGATGCTTTGCAAAACGGGCAGGAGAATTGTCTTGACGAACTTAATGATATCAATGCAACTTATATAGAGTCTCTGTTTTTTGGTGAAACGACATTATATTTAGTATATAAAAACGGTGATATAGCCGTATATCCGATTGACCTGCAAAAGGAAAGTTTTAATGAGGAAATGATGAGTAGGTATCAGGATTTGGAGCATGAAATGACGCGTTTCATACAGCCGGAAGGAAAAGATTACAGTCTGATGGCGGGTGGTAAAAATGCTTATATTATCTGCGATACATCGGAAATTGCGGCATACGTTAGTGGTTTTCTTGCGGTGGATGGAGACAGAAACTGCATATATCTTGCCAACGGAACTTGTATTTACATGATATCTGTTTATGATGAGGAGGCGATTAGGGCAGAAGCCGAAAGACAGCTTGGTAATTGATGATTTTTTTTATTCCATGAAACTTTTCACCCCTTTAATTCGTATTGTATATAGGGAGGATAGATATAAGTGTCATTTAGGAAGTAATCTAATCAAATGGCATAGTGAAACAGTATGACAAAACAAATATTTGAGACATATTTCAGGGAACACTATTCTCTCGTGTATCGTGTGGCGTTCATGCAGATAAAGGGACATGCCGATGCGGAAGATGCGGCACAGGAGGTGTTTGTAAGATTATTGAAATATCAGCCGCATTTTGAGAACAGTGATCACGAAAAAGCATGGTTTATACGAACGACGATCAATATCTGTAAAGATATAGTAAAAAGTAAATGGCACAGCGCAACGGTCAGCATTGACAAAGTACCGGAAAGCGAGAAGGCTTATTTTCATCTTCCTTATGTGCAGGAAGACGAAACGCTGTGGAAAGTCTTAGAACTGCCTGAAAAGTATAAAAGCTGCCTTTATTTCTTTTATTATGAGGATTATTCTATTAAAGAAATTGCCGCTATATTGAAAATGCCGGAAAATACAGTGAAGACTAATTTGAAGCGTGGCAGGGATATGCTTAAAAGTACAATTGAAGGCAGTTGAGTTTTGTGAAATATGTTTGTGAAAGCTTAATAGTTATATCATGGAAAATTGTTAAAAGTTTAACATGGAGGAAAAGTTATGAATGTAAATGGAATTACCAAGCAGACCTATTATGAAAATAATAATAGTGTTAAAACGAATAATAAAAAGGGCGGACATGGCTTTTATGAGAGTTTGTCGGAAAATATAAATGACATGAATGGAAATTCCCAGAAAAGCGCTGCAGCGCCAAAGAGTTCTGTACCTACAAAACCGTATGCTTACCGCAACGTGCCGTCTGTGGAGAGTTATGATAGTGACATTGTAAATGTAAGCTCTGTTACAGGCTGTGAGGTAAGGCAGATTACATATAGTGACAGCGATTATGTAAAAGTATTTGCAAAGCAGGGTTATACCCTTATGATGCAGGTTGATATTGATAACCGCAGTGTATATGTAGAGCGCAGAATGGAAGATGGCAGCGTGAGCGGATATGAAGTGGAATTTGATAAGATAGCCGATGACACGAATAACCCGATTGAACTGGCTGCGCTGGAGGCATGGGGTAAGACTTTACTTGATAAAAAGGTCGCAGGAACATCAGGTGAATCCGAAGAAGAAGCCATTAGTATAGAAGAGGCTCTTAAGCAGTTCTATGAATTTATTCAGGATAGAATTAAAAACGGTCCGCCTAAGTACGCGATTGGTAATTCTGAATTTTCAAAAGACGAGTGGGATAAGCTGCTGGCAAGCATAGATGAGCAGTTAGAAGATGTTAAGGAAGAGGTAGAAGACAGAGTTGAAAAAATAGAAGCTATGCAGCTAAGAGCTGAACTCGAGAAGGAAAAAGAGGAAGAAAATAAAGCGATAAAAGGTGTAGAAAAAACAAGCGAAGAGCTGCTGACGGGTCTTTCGCAGGAAGAAGAAGACGAAGAGAAAAATGCAGCCAAAACAAGCAGTAAACAATATATCAGCGCCGATGAAGTCGCAGGCTTAGACAGCACACAGTTGATAGAGAAAGCGTTGCTTAGAGGGCGCGAAGAATATGCGGGTGTACCTTACGGTTATCTGGCAAAAAACGGAGTAATTGAATATAACGGTGTGACTTTCGTATGTGATAAAGAGCATAAGGCGATACATCTTGGGGATACGAGTGATAAAAACAAATGTATAACGATTCCGCTGTCTAAAGGCGGCTGTCTGATTGTCAATCGTGACAGTCTGGGAGGGCTTGCAAGGGCAATAGGTATGTTCTCACCGGAAGATGTAAACCTGATTATGCGTGCGATTGCTGAGGATGCTAAAATACAGCAGATGAAGCAGCAGATAGATGAGGATGAATCAGGAATTAAACTTGTCGAGGATGTTGAGGAAGCTGAAGCAGAACTTATGGAGGATGCCCTGAACATTGGCGGCATGACGGATTCGTTTGAAAATAAGACGGAAAAGTAAGAGTTATAATAATAATTTATAATATTAAAAATAAAATTATGGTGCAAAAATTCCCTTTTTAGATTATAATAAAATGGTGAATTCCATTTTTCGGAAAAATATACTTTGGTATTCCTAAAGAGAGCATATTTCAAAAGAAGGGATGTAAGCGGGAATGAGTATTATCGGCAGCAAGGATGTATACGAAATTATTAAGAAGACGCTTGGCATAATCAATACCAAGATTATGAACCACGGTGAAATTACAGGATATATTTTGTATAAGATGTTGGAATATGAACAGCAGTATACGGAGCAGGAATTGGTCGATTATACTATGCTTGGTATTTTACATGATATTGGTCTTTATAAGGAAGATAATGTTAAAAATGTATCAGACTTTGAGACCAAGAATTTGTGGCCCCACTCTATTTACGGTTTCCTCTTTTTGAAATATTTATCACCTATGGATGATAAGGCTGAGATAGTTCTTTATCATCATCTGGATTACAGCCGTTACAGTATGATTCAGAGCAGATATAAGCATATTATTGAGTACCTTAATTTGGCTGATAAAATGGATACCTTTTTACATCTTAAGGAAGAAAATCTGGAAAAGGACTTCTTTGTGTTATATCGTGATATTAAGTTTTCGGGAGCGGCACTGGACCTTTTTCATAAGGCAGAAGCCAAGTTTGGTATCACAGCGAAGCTGGTAGATGGTACATATCGTGATGAGTTATCTGAGCTTCTTGCAAAAAGAGCGTTTTCCGAACAGTATAAAAGAGGCTTTCTGGAGATGTTGGTATATACCATCGATTTCAGAAGCGAGCATACTGTAGTACATACTTTGGCGACTGTGAATTTTGCACAGCAGATTGGCAGGCTGATGCGCCTTACCGGTAAGGATTTGCGTGATTTATATTACGGTGCGCTGCTTCATGACCTTGGAAAAATTGCGATTCCTCTCAATATTCTGGAGTCTACGGGAAGGCTTTCGGATGAGGAAATGAAGGTAATGAAGGCGCATGTAAGAATTACCGAAATGATTCTGGAAGGCGTTGTGGATGATGATGTGCTGCAGATTGCGGTCAGACATCATGAGAAACTGGACGGAAGCGGCTATCACAGGGGGCTGCCGGGAGACCAGTTAACCCTTCCACAGCAGATTGTAGCGGTAGCCGATATCTTAAGCGCCCTTTATGGAAAGCGAAGCTATAAGGATTCTTTCAGCAGCGACCTTATTAAGAAAATTATGACTGAAGATGCGGAAAATAATAAGATAAATAAAACAGCTGTAGAGACTTTGATACGAAATTACGATAAAGTTATCGCGGAATTTGAGAAAGAGAAAGAAAGTACGATTGGCTTATATCTTGAAATTAAAGAGCAGTATGCGATTATGATTGAAAGATTTGAAGCTTTTAATTAAAAACTATGTGAAGAGTGCCCTGACATAATATATGTTGGGGCATTTATATTGCTAATGGAAGAAATTGGTGTTACAATGACTATATATCAACTTAGAGAAGGAGAATAAATATGGGCTTTTTAACAGGAAAAACAGCAATTATTACAGGCGGAGGACGAGCAGTGCTTTCTGATGGAAGATGTGGTTCCATAGGATACGGAATTGCAACTGCATATGCTAAAGAGGGTGCTAATCTGGTTATTACAGGTAGAAATATGCAGAAGCTGGAAGATGCAAAGAAGGAATTGGAAGAACTTTATAAAATTAAGGTACTTGCACTTCAGGCGGATATCAGCGCAGGAACGGATAATGAAGCTACTGCAGCTGATGTTGTAAAGCAGACAATGGATGCTTTTGGCAGAATTGATGTACTTATAAATAATGCGCAGGCATCTGCATCAGGAGTAACATTGGCAGAGCATACGACAGAGCAGTTTGATTTAGCCGTTTATTCAGGACTTTATGCAGCATTTTATTATATGAAGGCCTGCTATCCTCATTTGAAGGAAACCAAGGGAGCGGTAATCAACTTTGCATCGGGCGCAGGACTTTTTGGTAACTTCGGACAGTGTGCTTATGCAGCTGCAAAAGAAGGAATCCGCGGACTTTCAAGGGTAGCGGCTACTGAGTGGGGAAAAGACGGAATAAACGTAAATGTTATCTGCCCTCTTGCATGGACAGCCCAGCTTGAGAATTTTGAGAAAGCTTATCCCGATGCTTTTAAGGCAAATGTAAAGATGCCGCCGGCTGGTCACTATGGAGATGTAGAACTGGAAATCGGACGAGTATGTGTACAGTTGGCTTCTCCGGACTTTAAGTATATGAACGGCGAAACACTCACATTAGAAGGCGGAATGGGACTTAGACCATAAAACGTAATATAAAATACGATTTAACGAAGCACTCACTTAACGGTGGGTGCTTTTTTGTTAACATAAGGACAGTTCGCGGAGCGTGCTGTCTGTTGTTTTGCCTTGGGAAATGCGCAAAAATAACGGATAATCTGTAAATAATTGCAATTTTTTGCGGCTTTGTCGATGATATACTTTTTGGGCATAGTCGATTATAAATGCTTGCCGCATGAAAAGCAGTTCCTTTTATCGAAGAAGGAGGTAAAAGGAATGACAAATGCAGAAAAATTGGAAAAATATGCAGATTATCTGTCAGAGCGTGAACTGGCTATACAGACCGGAAAAACATATTTAAAGCAGGCAGAGAATTTTTTGGACTTTTTAGGAGGCAGGGCAATTACGAGAAAAGAAGTCATTGACTATAAAAAGAAGCTTTTAGAGCAAAACAGTAAAATTGCCACATGTAATCTGTATATTGTGGCGCTTAACAGATACTTAAAATACGCAGGTCATGACGATTTTTGCGTAAAGACAAGAAGAATACAGAACAGACAGTGTCCGGACAATATTATAAGTATCAATGAATACAGAGACATGCTTATGTACGCCAGGGAAAGCGGAAGGGAGAAATATTACTGTATAATGCGTACACTGGCATTAACGGGCATCCGCGTAAGCGAGCTTTCCGGCTGCACGGTTGAATCTCTTGAAATAGGAAAGTTTATTATTTGTAATAAGGGAAAAAGCAGGGAAATATATCTGCCCGAAAAATTAGTTAAGGAGCTTAGGGAATATTGTATACAGGAAGGAATCAGTAAGGGCGTCATTTTTCGTGGAAATACAGGAAAAGCTATTAGCAGAACCGCGGTATACAAGATGTTTATACAGATTGCGGATTATGTGGGTGTACCTAAGAAAAAAGCGCACCCGCACAGCTTTAGACATCTTTTTGCAATAACCTATATGCAAAAATATTCTAATCTGTTCGAACTGGCTGATTTACTCGGACATTCCAGCTTAGAAACAACCAGAATATATACGGCGACTACTGCGGAAGAAAAACGAAAGAAAATAAATAAACTGGAATTATAGACTATAAACAGTAAATAAAAAACGGTAAAAGGAAAACTGCTTCATAGCGCAGCGGGAAAAAGTTATCATAATACGATATTGTGTATAGTGTGTCAACACTTTTTTTTAAAAATATTTAATGTCAAAAATTTTAACGATATATATAAGTTGAGCGGCGATGATAAGCACTATTCTATTGCCGGCTTTATAAAAAACAGGATTGTGAAAACCACAATCCATTTTTTATGTCGCCGACACACATACTCCCCTTATGGTCGCGTCATTGCTGAAATGTGTAGTTAACATAATATCGTATAATGATAACGTGATACTTAAATAAAAATTGCCTGATAAGAGGAAAAGCGCAATATGTGGAAATTTGCTTTTCTGTATTAATGGCAGAAAAAGGAGGATTATATGGAAGTTATAGAAAGTTTTGTCGAATCAAATCCCTGTTACAGCACAGGAAAGAAAATTGACGTAAAGGGACTGGTGCTGCATAGCGTAGGCTGTCCCCAGCCGTCGGCGGAGGTGTTTATAAAGCAGTTTAACAGTCCGTCAGCAAAGGTATGTGTGCATGCTTTTATAGATGCCAATACGGGTAGTGTTTATCAGACCCTGCCTTGGAATTATAAGGCATGGCATTGCGGTGGAAGCGCTAACAGTACGCATATTGGCGTTGAGATGTGTGAACCGCCCTGCATTAAGTATAGTGGAGGTGCAACCATTACATGCAGTGACGAACAGAAAGCAAAGGAAATGGTTATGAGGACTCTGGATTCCGCAGCAGAGTTGTTTGCAGACCTGTGTGTGCGCTATGGACTTGATCCGCTTGCTGACGGTGTGATCATCAGTCATAAAGAGGGGCATGACAGAGGCGTAGCGTCAGGTCATGGTGATCCTGACCATCTTTTTACCCAGCTTAACATGAACTACACGATGAATGATTTTCGTAATAAAGTTGCAGAGTTAAAGAGTAAGAAACAGGCATAGAAAATCAGATTGGAGGAATTATTTGCATGGGAAAAACTGGAGATATTAATGAAAATGCGTATATTAGTGAAACCAGTAATATTACATCAGATGATATTAAGAAAGAGTATATAGCGCCGGTGCACTATACAAATTTAATGAAATACTTAATTCATAGCATAAATTCATCACAGGCAAGTTTTCCATATATTGTAAGCTTCAGAAAAACCGGAAGCTATTCGGTGCTTATGCTGGAAGCGGGCGCAGCAGCGAAACCGCATAGTATTTTGGACAAGACAATAAAGGAAGGCAGCATTACCGATGAAGAAAAGAATTGCAAAGCCCTGTTGCTGTTATATGGTCTTGTTGCATATAGGGAAGAAATTGACGGAAAACGTGTTGGACCTATTATTGGGTTATATAAGTCTGACAGTAAAGATACAAATAATATCTTTAGAAGAGAAGGAAGGACCCTGCCGGAGTTTGTCAGTGCTGTAACCGGGATTGGTTTGGATGATTTAGCTGCTCTTGATACTATGGATAAAAAAGTTATCCTGACGGAAATGGCTAAAGACAAGAGTGAGAGTAAGTTTTCTGCTAAACATTATGCGCAAAAGTATATTGCAGGAGATTATGACATTCATGACCTTTTAGATAAGGTTACTCAGGTACATCCGGTACCGTCAGATTCTCTTGAAGAATTCAGGGCACTGAATGATTTGAACGCAATAATGACAAAAAGGAAACTATATAGCGGTAATGAAACTCAGTTTATTATGGATACGTATTATCCTATACAGCATGGCTCACAGTACAACTACATTGCTCATATGCTTGATAAAGAACGCAGCAAGGAAATAGTTATGGCTGTAGCGCAGGCAAGTTTTCCGATACTGATGCTGAATATTGTTCAGGATAAGATTGAGTGGCTGGAAATCAAGACCTTAGAGGACCTCAAAAACTATTATGATCGTCATTATGCACACATTAAGAGTACATGGAATCCGGACTTTGCAGAATATGTTGCGAAAAGGCAGTCTAAGTCAATTGCTGAATTTATTGCAAACATAAAAGTGGAAGTTAAGAAAAGTCAGGGATATAAGTAGAAGCAACATTGCAGATTGGGAGAAAGGTGTGGTTATTGGTATGGGAATTAAAGAAGGAGATATTATAACTTTATCTGCTCAGGCGGTATATTACAGCGGTAAGGCAATGCCGGACTGGGTCAAAAATGACAGGTGGATCGTTAAGTCTGTAACCGGTGACAGGGCTATATTAGGAAAAAATGTAGATGGCAGCAATGATATAAACAGTCCGGTTAACATAAAGTATCTGAATGTGGTACAGGCAGCTCCGTCAGGCGCGTCAACTGCATCCTCACAAGCAGCACAGTCATCCGGCACAACTGCATCCACTAAGCAAGCTCATACAGGCAGCAGTGGTGAAATGAGCATTTCCGACAGGGGCGTGGAGCTGATTGCAAAGTATGAGGGATGTCGTCTGGAAGCTTATAAGTGTCCGGCAGGAATATGGACAATAGGTTATGGGCATACGGCAGGAGTACAGCCGGGGCAGACGCTTCCGTCTAAAGAAGCAGCCAAGGAGCTGTTAAAAGAGGATTTGAAGAAGTACGGCGGACATGTAAACAGCTGTGTGAAAAACGGTCACATCAGCTTTCCGCTTAATCAGAATCAATTTGATGCACTGACAAGTTTTTGTTACAACTGCGGCAGTGGTACGCTTCAGAAACTGGTTTCGGGAAGGGATGCGGCTACCGTAGCGGAGAAACTTCTTTTGTATAACAAGGGCGGCGGAAAGGTACTGCCGGGACTTGTTAAAAGAAGGGAAGAAGAAAGAGCTTTGTTTATCAGTTAATAGAGCAAAGCTTGAGAATTAGAATAAAACGTCAAGGAGGAAAGCAAAATGCCTTACAAGAAAGCAAGCGCAAAGGGTGCATCCGACACCGGTGAGGAAAAGAGCAGCGGGGAGATAATGGATAATGATTTTATTCCGTTGGATGATCTGGTTTATGCGCCGCTGCACGCACTGGCACAGTCCAATCACAGGCTTCGTGCCCAGATTGTAGACGCTATTAAAAGCATGGGGAGCAGTAAGCAGAATGGTCAGGAAGAAACCATTCATTTGAATAATATTAATATTGCATATGACCAGCTCAGGCCGGAGGGTGATGATGGCTACAGCGTGGATAATCTTCAGGTGCAGGTGCCTATTTTATCCATAGTTCCGGTTACTAATCTTAATGTGGAAAAGGCAGAAATTGACTTTTCTACAGAGATTAAGGCAGTTAGTAATGAAGAAACCGGAAGTGTGGGCATTAATGCCCGCATATGTGCACCTGCCCAGCGTGACAGTGATTTTTTACCTAAGGTCTCTTATAAGCTTAAGATTGCATCTATACCGGCAACGGAGGGCATTTTGCGCCTTACTGACGCTTTAAGTTCAAGTCAGGTGGCTAAGAAAATGGATACAAGGCCGGTGGCTGTAAATGGAGATTTTGGTTCAGACGAACAGAAGAAGGTACTGCTTGAGACTAAGAAGCTTAAAGCCAAGATTTCAAGGTTTAAACAGCTTCATAAGAAGATTGGCGACATGATGGATGAACAGGAGAAACTGCATCAGATAAGCAAGGATGCATTTGAAGAAGATACATATGAATTTGATAAAGATAAATACCTTATGGCACAGTCCAATATAGTAAACCGTATCATGGAATATCAGGAGCAGATTATGAATATGGAAATCAAATATGGACTGGAGAAGGATTATGAATAGATTGGAAAAAGAAGCGTATGAGCTGCAGGAAAAGGATATAGAGCAGTATTTAAACGAGGCGCTTCCAGAACTGAACATCCGCCTGTGGGCAGATATGTATGGTGGGGAGATAGAAGATAGAAAGACTAAGATGTTATGGCTGGAAAGTATAACGCTTACTTCATATACTCCACACCATAATAAAGGGCGGATCATTAACCGTATTATGGGAAAATTGGCATTAAAACTGCCTTTTACCCTTAAGAAATATAGAAAAGAAAGAAGGTAATAATTATGGCAATTGCAGAACAATTTGCCGGACTGAATATGGATCAGCTTATAGGCGGTCCTTTATCGGCGGCAGCAGACGCAAGCACACAGCTTGCCAATTCAACGGCAAACTTTATCAACAGGGTAGGGTTTGACTCAAACGGAAAGGTGCGTACGGTGGCATTTGCTTATCAGAAGCGCAGCATGAATGAGGATGGAACCAGTAATCTGGATGAGATGAAGGTGGCCGTTCCCATGCTGGCAATTGTGCCCATTCCCAATCTTCAGATTGATGAGGTAAACATACTCTTTGATATGGAAGTAAAACAGAGTGAGAAATCAGAGAGTTCTACTGATTTGAGTGCGTCCGCGTCAGGAAGTGTGCGGCTGGGAATAATTAAGGTCAATGTAAGCGGAAGTGTGAGCTCTCACAGCTCTAATACCAGAAGCTCGGATAATTCCGCAAAGTATCATGTGGATGTAAGAGCAACCAATCATGGTATGCCTGAAGGTCTTGCAAGAGTTCTTGATATGATGGCGGCAAATGTTGCCCCCATGCTTGTTGGAAGTTCGATAAAAGACGGCAACGGACAAAATCTGCCTGAACAGGCAAGAATCAAAGCGGAGAAAACGAAGGCTCTGCGACAGGAAATCAGTCAGATCGAGAACCGCCTTAAGGCAGCCAATGAAGGCTTGGATAACTATCTTACACAGATGAAAAAGTTAGGTACATCGCAGCGTAATGTATATCAGGGAATTTTTACCAAGCTGTTAAATTCTGTTGATACCTCAGAGGTTGATAAGAAGATTAATGAGGCTGAGAGCGATGAGGCAAGGGCCGCTGCAGAGAGCGAAAAGGCAGATTTGGAAAAGCAGCAGGCTGCTTACAGTGCAAAACTGGATGAGGTAAATCAGAGCTGGAGTGAGTTCATGGATCAAGCAGGAGATATTATCAAACTGATTGCTGATAACGCTGACTCACAGGAAGGCAGTGGTTTATCTGATTTGTTCAGCGTAAAGGCTGTCTCAGCGGATGGCTCAGACGTTCAGTATGATGACAGTCAGTCCTATTATAAGGCATTGGCGGCTGCACAAAAAAGTGCGGTTAAGAGTCAGATTAACGTAACAAAGATCGAAAATGAGCTTATGGACAAGCGTTCCGAATACAGCAATGTGGCTTCCGGAAGCGCTAAATAGGAGACATCATAAAAATGAATAGGGAAGAAAAGACTGCTATGTCGGATATCCGGTATATAAAGTTAGTTAC
>CAMWKB010000038.1 GCA_947174705.1 uncultured Lachnospiraceae bacterium | reverse complement strand
TACCGCCTGTGCGCTTATCTTATTAAAATTCTTCTTAGAAAGACGATTTTTCTCAATAATAAGATAATAAAAATCTTTTTCTTTGTATAAATGGCTCTTAACTGACAACTCTGCAGGTATTGCCGCACAATAACGCATCACATGGTTAAGCGATGAAAAGATAAATATACGACAGGTATCCTCTATACCTTTCTTATGTTGTGGCTGCGCATCCTTATCCGACAATGCCTTAAACGCATCCCTCACAGTATCCGGATCGATTCCCGTCAGCACTTCTTTAATATGTTCAAGCATATTCTGAAAACCTGCGATTCCGGCATCAGAAAATGTAATCACAAGTCCCTCATCGCGAATCGGCGTAATCTGCATTGCAATATTATCGCCTTTAAGCCTGTACCCGACCTCGTCATGAGCCCGCTCTACCACATCCCGTAAAAAGCCCTCGCCCTTTTCATTCCGTTCAAAGATATCCGCGATAGTAAGTCCATATTCCTCCATGTCCTCTTCAGAAATTATACATTGAACGGTTGCTTCATTAATTTTCTTATATTTCATTTATCTCAACTACTTTCTATCCGTAAATCCAGAAATTGCCCACTGATTCCGAATACATTATATCACAATACAAAAAGTTAGAAAAGAGTATTTATGCGTTTACTATCAATTTCCATCGCGCAGGATTCTTTTGCGACTTTTTTCTAAAAAATACACCAATAGGCCGTATCTCCCTCAATAATGAGCTGCTCACTCAGATTAAAGTAATCCCAGTCCTTGTCTTTAAAATACTTCTCTCTGATATCTTTTTGCATATCTACTTTTTCCAAATCTTTTCCGGTAATTACTTTAATCACTGAGACCGGAACCGCATCTATTGTCCTTTCGTTAATCTGACCCGAGACGTAAGAGACCTGCTCATAAGAAGACGGTGCGTAACTGTCTTTTATAACCGCCAGCTTCTTTACTTCCGTTCCGGTTTCGTTTTCGTACTTCACGATTTCTTCATACAGCATATTTACGTACACTTCATCCAAAGCATTGCTTACAAAATGGTCGGTAACCACAAAGTCCGCGAAGAAAAGATGAAGCAGCATATACAATACTCCGGTTACGCCAAGAAACTTATGAAGCGTTTTATCGCTTATGGAATAGGCTGAGACCAGAAGAAGTCCCTGCACCAGAAAAAAGCAAAAAGACAATCTCGGCGGACAGAAAAACTCTATTGATGCGAAAGGTATTATATACAGCAGTATGTAACTGCCAAAGCAGACAATAAACAAAAACAGCGCAGGCAACAGTTTATTCTCTTTTATCCGGCTATATATTATCACACTCCAGACAATAGCCGCAAATAAAAGCGGAAACCATAGATTAGGCATTATTCCGGCTGCGCTTTTATTTAAAGAGACAAAATTTGCTGCTGCTGCCAAGAGTTTTTCCGCCATATTCCCCATTCCGGAAACCTTACCGGACGCCGGAATAAGATTTAGTTTCTCAAAAAGCCTTATGCTGAATAAATCCAGCACGCCCATAGACATGCAGACTGCAACCGCTGCTATTTCACGGACAACCGACTTAACCGTCAGCGCCGCCTTTTCATCCAGAAAGATATAAAAAGCCGACATAATGCCCGCAAACACGACGGCATTCTGGTAAAAAGACACCGCCAGCACATACATTAAAACCGCAGGAAGGTATTTACGTTTCATAAAATACATAACACCAATCGCCGCTGACAAATATGCAAGCGCAAAATAAACGCTGTATTCGCTAAACATTAACGATTCTGCAAACAATACATTAACAAAAACAAGATTAATCCCACAGTAAAAACCGGCCTTAGCATAGTTATTTTCAGGCAGCCAACGCTCAAACACAAGCTGCATTACAACCATTGCAGCTGCCAGAATAATAAAAGTAACAAGTATTGTAACGCTTATATTGCTGGTTGTCCTAAGCCCTAATTTAAACAGCAGATAATCAATAAGCGCGGCTGCATATCTTCCTCCCCTGATTCTTGTCATAACATCAGCATCATCTACCACCATATGATAAAGCGTATCATAATTATAGCTTTTTCTGAGAAGCCCGCCCCAAAAAATGAACAGCATAAGCAGGTTAAGCATATATTGAAACAATCTTTTTTTAAGCGTATCCTGATGCTTCGCTTCTATTTTCATAAATGCAGCCCTTTCTAATCCATTTTATAAAATATAAGCTATAAATCATAAAAAAGCAAGCGGTATATAAAAAGCTCTCCGGATATTAAAACCGGAAAGCTTTTTTAAAATGTATATTCATGCTTAATTTAGTCCTGCAAAATCCGTACTACCTTAACCGGAGACCTGTAGGTTGCATTTGAAATACGAATTCCCGTTTTAGGGTTGCTCGCGTGTATAACCTGACCGCCGCCGATATAAATAGCCACATGGTTAATACTCTTGCCGTTTCCGTAAAATACCAAATCGCCCGGCTTAGCTTCTGAAAGACTTATCTTAGCTCCGCAGTTTGCCTGTGCCCTTGATGAATGCGGCAGGCTGACTCCGTATTTTTTAAATATGCTGAGCACATAACCTGAACAGTCTGCGCCTTTGGTAAGACTGGTTCCTCCCCATACATACGGATTGCCCAGAAATTCCTTGGCATACTGGCACAAATCGACGCGCACATCAGAAACGCCCTGTCCGTATAATAGTTCGGTCATAGTAATTGCCGTATTTAACTTCGCATCTACATCAACGTATTCTGCAAATACATACACTTCCTCATCATCCAGGGATACTTTAACCCAGTCTCCCAGAGGCTCCACTACTTCCAGTTCCTCACCTCTCGGAACCGTAGTAATAACTTCGGATTCTGTACTTGCCTCTGCTCTTACTTTTAACGCATCAGTGGTAACCGTTGCCATGGTTGCCGCAAGTTCTTCCGCTTTATGCTTAGCCTGCACTCCGGTCAGAAGATAATCACAGCTTACATAGCCCTCTACCTTACCGGACTTAATATGTGCCCATGCACCGTCTGATTCTATTACTTCACATGCCGCATCTTTAGGAAGTTTACCGACTAACTTACCATCCTCTGCAGCCACTGCCCTGATATTCAGATTGTTCTCTACATTGGCTATACCTAAGTTCGTATAACCCCAGTTAGCGTTCTTGGCTTCTTCATATGCCTTGGCATAATCTTCAGCTGTCTTATTCGCTTCTACAAGTGAAGCTGCCCCGACCGGTTCTCCCAATGCCAGATATATTCCGGATATTGCATCGGATTTCTTATCTTCATCCTCATCACCGGAATTTACAGGGACTTCATCTTTTACCTCTTCGGCAGAATCCTTGTCTTCTACACCCGCTTCAGTGCCATCCATGCCTAATGCATCATTATCTGTATCTGCTATATTTATATTACCTTCCACTAAATCAATTCCTACGCTTAACTCGCCGAGAAGTGATTCAACGGTAAGCTGTTTATCGGTTTCACTCTGTATTTCAGTCTGCCCAACAACATCTGTCTGTTTTGCATAAATCTGCATAGGTTGACATAACATTACAAATGTTAAGAAGCAACACAATTCTTTGCGTCTCATTTTATAACCTCACTGTTTAAATATATAAAGATTATATATGTAACAAATTAATTAAATTTTCATCATAATTATTACAAAATTGTTACAATTATTAAAAATGTATTGTTATTATATCAACTTTACATATATGTGTCAAGTCGTGTTCAATGATTTTTCACCCTATGCGTCCATACTCGCCGTAGCAAACGCGATATTCACCGCATGGGCAGCTATCCTTTCAAGCCCTGAAATAATATCGGAAAACAGTACTCCGGCTTCGGGCGTGCACTCCATGTTCGTAAGTCTGTCGAGATGTTTTTTCTGCAGCTCCTTCTCTTTTTCATTAATGGCTTCTTCCAGATTATTGATATCTTCTTCATGCTCGTCCGAACTTTTTACGAACATTTCAAGTGAAAAACGAAGGATTGTATTAACCATATCTAACATACTGCCAAGCTCCATCTGTGCATCCCGGCTTAAAGCAACTCCGGTCTCTAATGTGCCCTTTGCAGCATCTGCTATATCATTGGCATGGTCTCCAATACGCTCGATATCGTTAACTACATGAAAAAGTGCGCCTATGCTCTTTAAATCCTCGATTGGCAGGGTCGTCTGGTTGATTTTTACAAGATAATCCGAAATTGCATGGCTTAAGAAATCTATATTCTCCTCCACTGCATGCACTTCTTCAATTTCTTCTTCATCCATTGTGACAAGGGCGTTCATCGCACGGTTCAGATTCTCGCTTGCCAAAGAAGCCATACGCTCTAATTCCTTGATAACCTCTACTATTGCGGTAGCCGGATTGAATACCACTTTCCCGCCTATGTACTTAAGCTGGTGGCTTTCTCGGTAAGCAATCTTCTGGTCGTCACCGGGTACCAATACATATGTAAGCTTAACAATGCCTCCGATAAACGGTGACATTATAATGACCTGGAAAATTTTAATAGCTATATGCGCATAAGCAACAACACGCCCTGCATCATTATGTGCAATGTCCGCCAAAACAGCCACTACACTGTCCACGCCCACCATAAATACAATAAACACTATGGCAGTTCCAATCACATTAAAAATCAAATGGATTGCCGCAGCCCTCTTAGCATCCTTTTTACCATTAAGCGATGCAAGCAGCGCTGAAGTACAGGCACCGATATTGCAGCCCAAAATAATGAACATACACATATCTAACCCTAAAAGCCCCTGATTAGCCATAAGGACCATAATACTTACCGTAACGGATGAGCTTTGAATTATCGCAGTAAGGACCGTTCCTAAAAGAACGGCAAATATAGGCTCTTTAAGAGATGCAAACATATTAAGCACTGCCTGTGAGTCCTTCATTCCTGACATTGCGCCGGACATGCTGCTAAGCCCCATAAACAAAATACCAAAACCGATAATAATCTCAGCAAACTTGGCATTTTTCTGCTTTTTGCATACCATGGCCATAATAACGCCCACAAGTAAAATAACAGGTGCTATTCTTTCCAATTTAAATGAAACTAAAAGGGAAGTTACTGTTGTACCGATGTTGGCTCCGAATATAACACCGGCGGCCTGATACAGACTCATCAGACCAGAGTTTACGAAACTGACTACCATTACAGTACATGCCGACGATGACTGAATAATAGCAGTAAAAATTGCTCCAACCAGAATTCCGGTAAAGCGGTTTGTTGTTAATTGCTCTAATATCTGTCTTAGTTTGGCTCCGGCAACTTTTTCAATGCTTTCACTCATGACCCTCATTCCAAAGAGAAACAGGCCAAGGCCACCTGCCATAGAAAGAATTATTTCCAAACTCATGTTTATTCTATATCCTTCCTTAGTACTTTGTTAAAAAAAGCAATATACATTTCTATTTTAAGATATATTATGAGTTATGACAAGTGGTATTTTGTACTAACCTATATTATGAAACTCACTGCCGTCGTTCATATCTTTCTGCATCTGCGCTTTAAGCTCATCTACGCCGCCAAACTTCGTCTCAGGTCTTTTAAAAGAAAGAAGTTCCACAGTAATCTCTTTTCCGTATATGTCTTCATCAAAATCGTAAAAGTACGTCTCTACATTCATGACATCATCATTATTTACGGTCGGCTTACAGCCCACATTGGATATCGATTTATATTTAACGCCGTCTAACCACGCATAGGAATAATAGACACCTGCCGGCGGCAGTAATTTCTCCGGTGACGGTGTGATATTGGCGGTCGGCATCCCAAGCTGCCTGCCAAGCCGTCTTCCATGTGAAACCACTCCGCTTACCTGATACGGTTCTCCCATAAAAGCAGTTACACTCTCCATATCGCCGAGGCTTACAGTCTTACGGACAAGTGTGGAACTGATTACCTTTCCCTCGAAAGTCACTTTATCAATTATCTGCGTGCGATATTTGTTTGCCTCCGCCATCTGTTTAAGAAGCGCAGCGTCTCCTGCTCCTTTATTGCCAAAAGATATATCTGTGCCTGCCACTATGACCGCTGCATTTAGTTTTTCTACAAGATATTCTGTTATGAAACGCTCCGGCTCAGTTGATGCGGTTTCTTTATTCATCGGAAATTCAATCAGTACATCAATTCCCATTTTTTCAAAAGCAGCCCGCTTTTCATCTTTGCTCATAAGCCCCTTCCTCATCGTTCCTGCAAAAAATTCCTCCGGAGAGGGCTCAAAAGTGAATATAACGGCAAGCAGGCCTTTGGATTTGTGCTCGAGGACTATATCGAGCAGTTTACGGTGGCCTAAGTGCATGCCGTCGAATTTGCCGATGGCAACGGCGCTTCTGTCTTCTAATTTAAAATCTGTTATTTGCTGTATAATACGCATAATTGGATAACCATGCCTTTCCTAATGCTGCGAAAATGTGTATAATGCCACAAACGTGTATATGCCACTACACTGTGTATAATGCCACGAAATCGTACAAAATAAATAAAAACGGGGCTCGAACCGCGGGAGCGAAGGTCGCCCCGTTTTTATTTATTTTGTGCGATTTCTGGGTATTTAATAAGTGTTTTGTGATTATGTTATGAACATTTTTACGGGGGATAAAATTTGGGGTTCTTTTTCGTAACGGTATATGCCGTAGAAAGTTCCCTGTGCGTCGTAAATACGCAGTTTGGCAGTTGCGTTCCCGCTGCCATCGCTCCATTTAGTTATGTTAACCATTTTTAACTCCAGACAGTTTCCATTTTTAAGCAGCTTATCATAATCCGGTTTCACGCTTGCCTTGGCAAGGTCGGAGAACATGTTGTCTACTTTTATAATGGAATCCTCAATAACGTTGCCCCGGACCAGTTCTTCCACTTTGTCAAGTTTGAGTGCATCTTCGATTACAAAGGTTCCGACTCTGCTTCTTATAAGGGATTTCATTGCGCCGCCGCAGCCGGCTTTTTTTCCGATGTCATCACATAATGTACGGATGTAGGTTCCTTTAGAACAGGCTACACGCATTTTGACGATTGGCAGACTGATTTCCAAGATTTCTATTTCGTCTATACGGACGCGTCTTGGCTGGCGCTCTACTACTTTTCCCTGTCTTGCAAGCTCGTAGAGTTTCTTTCCGTTTACTTTGAGCGCGGAATACATGGGCGGGATTTGCTCGTATTCTCCTACAAAAGAGTATATGATTTCTTCAAGCTGATTTTCGTCTATCATTACATCGGAGCGGGAAAGCACTGTTCCTGACATATCCTGGGTATCTGTTGTTACACCAAGATAAAGCTCTGCTACATACTCTTTACCCTCATCGGTAAGCATGTCACAAAGCTTCGTTCCTACGCCCAGACACACCGGAAGTACGCCTGTAGCGTCCGGATCAAGAGTTCCTGTGTGTCCTATCTTCTTTTGTCCTAATATACCGCGTAGTTTCGCCACAACATCATGTGAAGTGAAACCCGCTTCTTTATATATATTAATTATTCCATGATACATTTTATACCCATGCTTCTTTCTCAGCCTGCAAGTTTGGACAGCACTACATCTTTTTAGCGTCACTCTGCTTTCTTTAGTTTTTTCAGCTGCTCCTCTATATGTACGGACAAATTATTGATGTTATCATGATAAGTTCCGTTCATAGTACAGCCTGCTGCCCGCACATGGCCTCCGCCTCCGAATTTTACGGCTATCGCGGCTACATCCACCTTGCCGCCGGAGCGCATACTTACTTTATATTCCATAGAATCAGTTTCATACATAAAAATAGCGCACTCAACGCCCTTGACTATCATGAGCTGATTCACGATACCGTCAAGGTCTTTGGGGCCTACTTTATAAAAATCCATCGTTTTCTTACTTACTACACTGACAATACATTCTCCGTCCATAAAACGGATGCTCTCTAAAATTGCTCTTCCCATAATCTGACTCTGCAAGTAAGTCTTTTCATAAAAAGTCTCACTGATTAGCTTGGGGAAATCAAATCCAAATTTAATTAATTCCGATGCTATCTCCAATGTTCTCGGAGAGGTATTGGAATATTGGAATACTCCCGTATCATGAATTATTCCGATGTAGAGCGCCTTAGCAACGTCCTCATCTATCCGGTTTTTATCCATCAGCTCATAAAGCAGCTCGCTTGTAGAGCTTCGTTCAGGCTCAATAATATTGACGCTGCCGCAGCCTGTATTGCTGATGTGGTGGTCTATATTAATCCTTTTATGAGCCTTATTAAAAATAGGTTCTGCATCTCCTAAGCGTTCTGCATTGCAGTCTAATGCCACATAAGCATCATATTCCATATCAGTTCCAAAATCCGAACAAATTTTATCAATATCACGAATACAGTTAAATATATCAGCAGGCTTTTCCAGATAAATATCTATCTGCGCCCCCGGCAATACCTTTTTAAGATAAAGATATAATCCCATAACGGAGCCGATGCAGTCTCCGTCGGGCCGTACATGACCGCTGATCCCAATAGTTTTTGCATCCTTTACTTCGTCTAATATATTCATCTAAAAATATGCTCCCTTCAAGAGTTTGCATTTACATCATCAATCAGTTTCGACATACTGACTCCGTATGCAATCGACTGATCCATAATAAAAGTCACCTGCGGAGTATTGCGCAGATTAATTTTTCTGGCAAGCTGGTTTCTTATAAACCCTTCCGCACTTTTTAAGCCCGCTAATGTTTCAGCCTGCGCGTTTTCATCACCCAGTACGCTTATCCACGCCTTACAGGTTTTTAAATCCGGAGCCACCTCTACGGCAACCACAGAAGTCAGTTCACCGATCCGTGGGTCCTTAAGCTCTCCGCGGATAATTTCGGCAAGCGCACGCTGCACCTCAACATTAATACGAGTATTTTTAAGACTGTTTTTACGCATATTTACTCCTTACACTATGTCCTGGGGACCTCAACCATAATATATGCTTCAATTATATCAAGCTCTTTCATCTGGTCGAAGCCTTCAAAGACAAGACCACACTCAAAGCCTGCCTTAACCTCTTTTACATCATCCTTAAATCTCTTAAGTGATGCGAGATTTCCTTCATAAATCTGCTCGCCTTCTCTGGATATACGTATCTTACAGCCTCTCTGGAATTCACCGTCTAAGACATAAGAACCTGCAATATTACCAATTGCCGAAGCCTTGAATATCTGGCGTACCTCTGCGTGGCCGATGATCTTTTCTTCATATATCGGATCCAGCATACCCTTCATTGCCGCTTCAATATCCTCGATTGCCTGATAAATTACTTTATAAAGTCTGACATCCACGCCCTCTCGCTCAGCTATCGACTTAGCGGTTGCATCAGGTCTTACATTGAAACCGATAATGATTGCCGAAGATGCCGATGCAAGCGTAACGTCGGATTCAGTGATCGCACCTACGCCGCCATGTATACATTTAACTACAATCTCATCATTGGAAAGCTTCATTAAGCTTTGTTTTACGGCTTCCACGCTTCCCTGTACGTCCGCCTTAACAATAAGGTTAAGCTCCTTTAAGTTTCCTTCCTGAATCTGGTTGAACAGATCATCAAGAGACATTCTTGACTTAGTATCTGCAATCATCTCTTCTTTATGCTGCGACATATAAGTATCGGCATAAGACTTTGCAGATTTATCATTTTCATGTACTATAAATACCTCTCCTGCGCTTGGTACGTCGGAAAGTCCAAGTATCTCTACAGGCATGGAAGGAAGCGCTTCCTTTACCCTTCTGCCCTTATCGTCGATCATTGCACGAACCTTACCATGACTTGCGCCTGCGGAAATAAAATCACCTACGTGAAGAGTACCTTTTTGTACAAGTACGGTAGCCACAGGGCCGCGTCCTTTATCAAGCTCAGCCTCAATAACAAGACCTCTTGCGCGTCTGTTAGGATTGGCTTTAAGCTCTAAAATCTCCGCTGTAAGAAGAATAGTCTCAAGCAGCGTTCCTATGCCTTCGCCGGATTTAGCAGAAACAGGCACAAACTCCGTAGAGCCGCCCCAGTCTGAGGGAATAAGTTCATATTCCGTCATTTCCTGCTTTACCCTGTCGATATTTGCATTGGGCTTATCTATTTTATTAACTGCAACAATAATTTCAATACCTGCTGCCTTAGCATGGTTAATAGCTTCTATAGTCTGAGGCATAACGCCGTCATCCGCAGCTACAACCAAAACCGCGATATCCGTAGAATTAGCGCCGCGCATACGCATTGCGGTAAACGCTTCATGTCCCGGTGTATCAAGGAATGTGATCTTCTGGTTATTCGCTTTAACAGTATACGCACCGATTGCCTGCGTAATTCCGCCTGCCTCTTTATCCGTTACATTTGTCTTACGGATTGCATCAAGAAGTGACGTTTTACCATGATCAACATGGCCCATAACACAGATTACAGGCGGTCTTGGAACCATCTTGCTCTCGTCTTCTTCTTCCTCTTTTAAAAGTTCCTCTATTACGTCTACTTTTACTTCTTTTTCACAAATAATCTCATATTCGATTGCGATATTCTCAGCATCTTCAAAACTGATTTCCGAATTAACGGTCACAATCTGTCCCTGCATAAAAAGCTTCTTTACAATAACCGAGGGCTGAATCTTCATCTTATCCGCAAGTTCCCTGATTGTTAAGGATTCGGGCAGTGTAATTACCTTAATCTGTTCCTCAACAACTGTTTCCACCTTTTTCTCAGGCTTAATAAAGCGTCCTGCTTTGTTGCGGTTTTTAATATTAACGTCATCCTCTTCGTAAATTAAATCCTTACGCGAGCGTTTATCCTTCTCCTGAGAGATGCGACGTTTTTCTTCATCCCTATGTTTTTCATTGTCCTTGATGGGACTCTCGGGCATAAAGTCCTTGTTATTTCCACCCTTTTTAAATCTATTGTCCGCCCCGCCATTTCTTCTCTGAGAGCGGTCATTATTGTTAAAATTCCTACCGTTATCTGCCATAGGCTGTGCGCTGCGATTGCCGCTTTGACTGCCGTTATTAGCTTGTGGATTTTGCTTTTCAACCTTGCGATTTTCATTATTATTAATTCCCCTGTTTGGCTTTTCCGGAACAGCCTTCTTATTAAGGGCATTTTCTTTTTCCCTGTTTTCTCTCTCCAGTTTTTCCTGCTGTCTGCGCTCTAACTGGCGCTCCTGCTGCTGTTTCTGCCTTACGTCATAAGGCTCTGCCGTTACCGGAGTCGGTTTGTGGGTCGGCCTGATAATCGTATGATGTTCCGGCTGTTGCGGTTTCTGATTGTTACCTGCGCCTGCCGGTCTTCTATCAGGACTTCCCTGAGCCGGTTTTCCCTTAGTCATCTTGGAATTGTGCGGATTACTTACGAAGATGATCTTTTTCTTTTTCTTTGGTTCATCGGCGGGCTTAGACTGCTTATTCTCATCCGTTTTATTGTTTTCTGCCTTTGCCTGCTTATTTTCGGTGCCGGATTGCTTATTGTCAGCTGCGGGCTGTGCGTTTTCCATTCTACTGCTCTGCGCTTTAGCCTGTGCAGCATCCTGCTTATCATCCGCTTGTGCCGCTTTGCTTTCCGTCTCTGCAGTTTTTTCACTTTTTGCTGCATTTTTGGCATTTTCTACATCACCGCTTCCAAAATGCTTACGCACCAATTCAACTGCATCATCATCTATTGAGCTCTGGGCCGCCTTTACCTCAAATCCTTTATCTTGTAAAAAAGCAACAATTTCTTTGCTCTGCTTATCTAACTCTCTTGCGATATCATATACTTTCATTTTCGCCATGCTCACTACCTCCGTCTAATATCAAATCTTCCAAATGTCCTCGTATCGAATTTGCAAACCCCTCATTTGTAATTGCCAGGGAAGTTCTGTCCTGTTTTCCCATTGAGTGTCCAAGAACTTCTTTTACTCCAAACTGATAAATGGGCACTTTATAATATGCACACATATTTCTAAATTTTTTTTTCGTGTTACCTGAAGCATCATCTGATATTATTACCATATATGCCTTCCCTGACTTTACTGCGTTCTCTGTTGCAAATCCTCCGCTGACGACATTTCTGGAACGAGCTGCAAGACCAAGCATGGATAACACCTTTTTATTTATAATCTCATTATCCCTGCACATTTTCCTCAAACTCCTTTTCCAGTCTATCATATATTTCATCCGGAATATTCATTTTGAAGGAACGTGCCAAGCCCTTGTTCTTCCTCGCCTTAAAAAGACACTCTTTCGTCATGCAAAGATACGCCCCTCTGCCGTTTTTCCTGCCGGTCGTATCTAACAGGACCTCGCCTTCTGAGGTTTTAAGCACCCTCATCATCTCTTTTTTATTTTTCATTTCTCCGCAGCCCACGCATTGTCTCATGGGAATCTTCTTCTTACTATTCAAAATCTTACTCTACCTCAGTTTCCTCGTACTCGCCTTCGTTTTCCTCATTATATGCTTCTACATTGTCCTGCGTATCATCATATTCTTCGGTATCATAATCCTCATCAGTGTATTCTTCCTCGTCATATGATTCACCGTCATATAATTCTTCGTCATAATCATCATCATACTCATAGTCTTCATAACGAAAGCCCGGAGCGTCTTTTGCCTGCGTCTCGCTCTTAATATCGATTTTGTAGCCGGTCAGCCTTGCCGCAAGCCTTGCATTCTGTCCTTCCTTACCGATGGCTAAGGAGAGCTGGTAATCCGGCACAACCACCTTGGCAGTCTTTTCGTCCGGATCTGCAAAAACGGCAACAATCTTAGCCGGTGACAATGCGTTCTGTATTAAATTACCGGGATTTTCGTCCCAGTTCACAATATCGATTTTTTCACCGCGAAGCTCTTCAACAATAAGATTGACTCTTGCCCCGTTCATTCCGACGCATGCGCCGACAGGATCTACATTGGGATTGTTGGAGCGTACTGCCATCTTCGTCCTGCTTCCGGCCTCTCTGGCAATACTCATGATTTCCACAGTACCGTCCTTGATTTCCGTAACTTCCGTCTCAAACAATCTCTTTACAAGCTCGGGATGTGTACGGCTTACAAGAATTCTTGGCCCTTTCGGAGTATTTTTAACTTCAAGGATATATACCTTGATTCTTTCGGTAGGTCTGAAGCTCTCTGTGCGTACCTGCTCGTTTTCATTCAAAATAGCATCCGTTTTTCCAAGGTTGATTGATATGTTCTTTCCTATATAACGCTGTACTATGCCGGTAACTACATCTTTTTCCTTCTCATAATACTGATTATATATAACGCTTCTTTCTTCCTCACGGATTTTCTGCAAAATTACATTCTTGGCGTTCTGCGTCGCAATACGTCCAAACTCTTTGGATTTGATCTCCACATGAAGAATATCGCCAAGGCTTGCTTTCTTGGAAATCTCCTTAGCATCGCTAAGTGAAATCTGAAGGCAGTCGTCCTCAACCTCTTCTACAACCTCCTTTTCCGCATAGCAAAGGAAATCGCAGGTGTCTCTGTCTATCTCCACCTTTATGTTATCCGCCTTGCCAAAATGGTTCTTGCAGGCTGTAAGCAAAGAATTCTCAATAGCATCAAAAAGAGTTTCCTTACTGATGTCCTTCTCCTTTTCCAGCATATCCAATGCTTCCATTAATTCCTTATTCATTTTTCCGGTATCCTCCTTGTGTTGTTCTAAAAATCAAGCGCCAGTCTTATTATCGCTATCTCTGCTCTGGCAAATATTTTTTCTTCTTCATTAATTGTTATCGTAATTGTGTCATTATCATAAGCCTTCAAAATGCCCTGAAACTCCTTGCATTTATCTATCGGCTTATAGGTTTTGATCTCCACTTCTTCGCCGAGACTTTTCTCAAGATGTTTATCCTTCTTAAGCGCCCTGCCGAGACCGGGACTGCTTACCTCCAATATATAAGCATCCTGTATAAAATCTTCCCTGTCTAACTCGTCTGAAAGCGCGCGGCTTACATTCTCGCAGTCATTTATATTGACGCCTTCCGGTTTATCAATGTAGACCCGCAGGTACCAGTCGCTCCCCTCCTTGAGATACTCTATATCATAGATTTCTACGCCGAAGCGCTCTACTATCGGTGCGAGTAAAGTCTCTGTCTTGCTCTCATATGTCTCCCTTGTGGACATTTATGCTATTCCTCCGTTTTATATAGATAATTAATACAGTAAAAGAGTGGACTCGCAAGTCCACTCTGATTCTAACAGTACTATACTATACATCTTAGTTATTGTATCACTAATGGCAGGGAAATGCAAGGGGAAAATTTCCTGTTTTATCCATTTGTTTATTTTACCATTTATTACTATCCGCAAATCACTTGACTACTACAGTCAACCTAACCACTTTTGCCTTAGCATACGATTCCTTCCTGCTGGTAGCCTTCTCCCACATCTGCCCCTTATAATACACATGGAAAGTCAGTTTATAGCTTCCCTTCTTTATATTTTCGCTGCCGTCAAAGGTAACTCTCTTAAGCTGCCCATACTCATCAAATATTGGTTCAATTCCTTTGGGAACTTTCTTATTGGAACTTTCATTGTATTCAACCTTTTCAATAATTCCATTATTGCTTTGCAGGGTCACATCCTGGGTGTTATTTCCTCTATTTACATATGTATAAAATACCGGTTTGGCAGTCGCCTTTAATTTAACAGAGGACTGCCTAGGCTTAATTATTATATCTTTTGTTGCAATAATCTCTACCTTTTGATTATCTTTTAATTTAAACTTAAGCCGGAAAGCATATTTCATACCTTTAGTAAATACTACATCCTTTTTCGCCGAAACAGTTACTGTTGAATCTTCGTTCAATAAAGGTGCATTAAAGAAGTCTCTTGCGTCAAGAATTGATGATGTTATCTTGGATGCTCTCGCAAAATCAACTCTGGTAATTTCATCAGTAAAATTTGTTTTCTTAATTGTATATGTAATCGCCGAACTGTCACGATTTAATACATCGATGCTGCCTTTGGCTTTCAGGGTTACCGTGGGTGCTTTATCTATTATTGTAACCGTTACTATTACAGTTTTACCCTTTATATTGTCTTGTGCTTTATTCTGCACAATATTTTCTGTCAATACATGCTTACTATCCCCGTTTTCGTTCTGTCTACCATCTTCTGTCTCACCCTGCTCATCAGCATTACCCGAAATTCCTTTATAAACCGACGTACACTCAAACTTATAAGTATTGCCTGCCGGCTCATCAACTATCTTAGCCTCAAGCTGTTTCGTATCAACATTATAGGCCAGACTTACGTTTTTATCTTTATTGACTGAACCAGTCGTTTCCGAGTACTCACACTCTACATCCGCAAGTTCCAAATTACTCTGCGCAGATGTTCTTACTGCTATATATGCCTTTTCCCCACTTGTCCGGCGATTCAGTTTCAACTTGGCTGTACTCAGTTTAAATCCCGGTAAAACATCCGCCTTCTCTATAGTAAACTTAACGTTGCAGCTTACATCCCTAAACGTATCTTCTTCTGTTCCCGCTGAAATAAGAAGCGGCAGTGTGTATGTTCCGGCTTTTACCGTTTTGAGGCGAACCTTAATATGCTGCCCGTCGCTGCAAGACACCGCATTGTCATCCTGAAGAAGTCCTGCGACATTTCTATAATTTTTCCCGGCATTTTCATTTAAAGATACTGCCTTTATATCCGAAATACGAATTTTCTCTTTAGCGCTAATCTTTTTATCCAGTGTAAAATCAAAACTCTTATCATCACTCAGCTTATTATAATTAAGTCTGATTGCCGAAGCGGACGGAGTGAGCACCGGTGCCTTATTCGTGGTCTTAATATTCAAATTAAGCTCCTGCGGCTCATAACCATCTACCTGCACATACAGTTTGCCTGAAAGGACAGGCTTATTAGAAGCTGTTTTGACAAATTCATTATATGGTTTCTTTAAATAAATCATACCATCCTTTATTTCAAAATTATCAATAAAACCGGTATTATTTCCGTTACCGATTCCAAGAATTGCCACCTTACCGCTTTTAGAAGCTGCGACAATCGGATATCCCGCCAGAGGATATGCCGTATTAATTGTCACCGCCTTAAGCGATACCTTGGGACTTACATCCGTTATTTTTATCTTAATATCAATTACATCAGCATAAGCCTCATTATCGGAAGTCTTGGATATAACCCTTACTTTAGTCTGATAGGTCTTTTTTACAATGTCCTTATTTATTAGACTAAGGCTCCAGTTATTTTTTCCCGCCAAACGCTTAAGCAAAAAGTCACCTGAATCATCCACAAACTTAGCGTCAACAATCTCCTTCTCCATTATCGGAAGAATAGAAAACCGTACGCCTTCTGTAGACTTTTTATTCAGGGAAAATGACATCTGTGTCATATACGGTTTGCGTTCGGACTCTGACATATATTCATGTGAATACTGTACTTTAATATCCCTTGATACTACAGAACTGTCTGCCATTCCCTCTTTTAATGCAACCGCCTTAACTGTTGTGGTTCCCAAGGTATCTATAGTAAAAGAATCTTCATATTTTATCCCGTTTTCCATAGAAGGAATTGATGAATCCTTTGTATAGTAAATAACCGCCCCTTCTTCAGCCTTAATCGTCATACGCTGAATCCCAAGGCTCACTACCTCAGTCTGCGCGTCTATGACAGGTCCTTTAAGCTGTTCCACAACAATTTCATCCTCGTCATAGGCGTCTCTATATCCCTCGTTTGGAGCATGCCCTAAAACCTTCAATGTATAACTTCCTGCCTCGTCAAAAAGTATGCCATCATCAGGTATTACGGTACTGTCCGTTGTTGGCTCCGTTCCATCCATCGTATAATAGAACTCTACATTTTCCGGTTTCGATGCTGTGTAGTTAACCCTTATTCCGCCAAACACCGGACTACGGCGCTGCTCCATGACAAGCTCAGCGTAGTTTCTGACTTCATATGTTACCACATTGCTGACCGTCATTCCTTCTTTTATTGCAACCGCTCTAAGTATTGTAGTGCCGGGCGTATCTATTGTAAAACCGCCATTGTATTTTATTCCGTTTCCTATGGATGGAGTAGTTTCATCCGTTGTATAATAAACCGTCTCTCCTTCGTTAGCCTGAATGGTTATATTATATGCAAAAACATTCTCCGCATCAGCTTTCTGCGCAATTATTACAGGCTCATTCACCTGCTCTATAACTATATTTTCCTTATTATAACAATCTCTGTACTCTCCGCTTGGATCATGCGCCCATATTCTAAGCACATAGCTTCCTTTTTTATCATAAAGCAGACCCTCCTCCGGCATTTCATCACTGCTTAGCGTCGGCTCCGTTCCATCCATTGTATAATACAGTACTGCATCTTCCGGCCTCGTAATAGTGTATTTTACCCTAATGCCGTTCAAGAGCAAATCACGGGTATGTTCAACGATAACCGCCTGCTGCCCGCTTATATTAATTTTTACATCAGTATACCTAGCCGGATTTAAAACCGATGCAGCCCTGACAGTCACTGTTCCGTTTGACAGCGCGCTTACAAGCCCATCCGCAGTCACTTCCGCATGCACCCTGTCCGCCTCATATGGCAGTGAAAAAATTACGCTCTGACTTACTCCCTTAGGCAATACCGTTGCGGAAAGCTGTAATTCCCCCAGTTCCTGCGTAATATCAGCCACACCGGTTACCTGCACCTCTACATCATCCTTGGTTAACTCCTTATACATTCCTGCGAAACGGATATTCTTTCCGGCTCCCGAAGGTTCAAAACTATCGCTAAAAGGTATAACAACCGCCGCACCGGGCTCAAGACTTAAAGCGGTATCTGCTTTTGTACTTTTAGACCTAAACGTCTCCGCCCAAGCCTCTCCTCCGAATCCATATTCCCCTTCTGCATTTTTTAAAAACAATGCCGCATGGAAGTTAAACAGCAGCTCTTCCCTGCTTACTCCAAGTTTATTTGCAATAATCCCGAAAAGGTCATTGGTCTCGGTCAAATCAGCCATAGTGTCCTTATAAATATTCTCACCATTCTCATACTGAATACGGATATACTGGCTAAAAAGATAACTGAGCGCATAATTACTAAGCTTATGATATCCGCCCCAGTTAAGCAAAGATACCTTTCCTTCGTCAATATATGAATATTGGTTATAAGTCTTAATTCTGTTCGTCGCTGCACCATAGCATAAATGAGCAGCCGCCTCCGAATATGCTTCATTTAAATATGTAGGTATATTAAGCTTATTAAAGCTATTCTCATTATCCCTGCATATTGAATAATTAATCATATGTTGTAATTCATGCACCATAGTCCGTTTGCTATACAGGGGATCAAGTGTATTACTTGCGGTTTTTCTGTTCATACCATGCCATGAATCAATGTGCAGACAATCAATATTATTTTTTGTCTTTTTTGTATGATTGATATTAAGATCCAAGTAATAAAAATATCCCGCCGTATAAGTATCTCCGCTCATTCCGTTCCCGTCAATGTCATAACATAACAAAGCAGTTTTTCCGTCATTATCTCCATACAGCTCGTCTACCCTCTCCTTGCTGCCGAAACTCTCCGTCATTTTAGGAAACTGATTATCAAACTCTTTGGCAAGTTCATCCATGTACTCCTGCATATCCCCTGCATTTTTCACATAAATCGGATCATCAAGCGGCACCCATACTGTACTATATTTACTGATTGCAACACAAACACATTCAACGGGATCATATGTAGCGCCCGATGTTCTATCCAGATAAAAGATTCTCTCATAGCCAATATAATACGTGGTTTCTGCTGTCTCTTCACTAGCCTGATAATCCACACCTGCCTCGTCAAAAACGGGTTCCGGTAAAAAAGAAGCCGGGTCAATAATTCCCCTTCCGTTATCATCAAAATCATAAATATACGGATTCTCAGACGAAAACGCAGACTCATTAGATGACTCCATATTATACGAAGCCGCATCTTCCGTCGGAAGTTCCCCTACAGATTCAGAAGCACCTCCCGCAATTGTACTTACGTTTGCAACTAACAGGTAGTCACCGTCATATGGTGACTCCGTATCTATTAAAAAACTCTCAGTTGTAGAATAAGAGGGTGCTTCGGCTTCGGTTTCATCTTCAGCGATACTGTCCTTATCTTCAAGTTTTTCATCGTTTTCTGCGTCGCTGTCTTCTGTTGCATTGTCTTCGGTGGTATCGCCTTTTGATGCATCGGTTTCTGCTTCATCGCTTTTTGATGCATCATCTTCTGTTTCATCGTTCTTTGATGCATCGTCTTCTGCTTCATCACTATTTGTTGAGTCGTCTTCCACTGTATCATTCTTTACAGTATCATCTTCGTTGACATCATTCTTTGCTGTATCATCTTCTGCTTCATCACTCTTTACTGTATCGTCTTCCTTTACAGCATCCTTTGCTGTATCTTCCTCCACAGAATCATTCTCTACCGCATCATAACTATCTAGCGCATTCTCAGATACACCATCTTTTATATCCGGCATAGCCAGTGCATTTATATCAACGCTGGAAACAAGTAAAACAAATACCAAAAATGCTGATACGATTCTTTTACTCATGTTGCACTTCTCCTCTTTTTTTTATATCATCTAAACTCGCAAACTCGCGCATGCTGCGCTCTCTGCCCGATTTCATCGGGCGTTTGTTTTTCCTCTGCGGTTATTATATCATAAATCTGCGATTTATGATTGCCATTCACCGTTCGTCGAATATGCAAGCATACTCTCCTCACTAACGCTCATTATATCATACGAAGCGAAACTAATGTCAAAATACTTTTAAAAAAAATGTAAAAAACACTTGCATTTTTATCCAATCTATAATAGAATAATCAAGTGCTAGTTATATGGCTCGTTGGTCAAGCGGTTAAGACGCCGCCCTCTCACGGCGGAAACAGGGGTTCGATTCCCCTACGAGCTGTTATTCTTAAGTGAATAGCCCAACCCGAAAAGTTCTTAGAATCCAGTGTTTATGTGGGTTTTAGGAATTTTTTATTTCTAATAGACTTTGACGATCATATGGCTGAGGGTGAAATGTTAAAACTGTCAGTAGAAGAATTTTCCAGATTACATGGGTATATGCTTTTAGTAGATAAGGATTCAGATGCATATCAATCTATGAAGGTACGTTATAATGACTTAAAAGTTATCCTTACATCTTCCGATGTTAATATTACAGAAATTGATAGAATAAAAGCATAAATGCTTAATCTACCAGCAAAAGCCAGCCCACTAATTAGGGCTGGCTTTATTCATTATAGCATATTTACGTGATCCGTTAGACGCTCACTTATTACTTGAATATTCCCTTTAAAGTATCAGCAGCTTTAGATACGCTATCTATAGTCAGTTTTGCCCTTGCACCATCAACAATTTTCATAACAATATCATCAGGTAAATCAATACCTATAATTTTCTCTACAACTTTTACAGGTTCTTTTTCAAACTGCTCTTTAATATTTGGATTCTTGGTAACCTCTTCCACGATTTTGTTGATGTGTCCTTTAATGTCCATCACTTATTCCTCCATAATCTTTACATTTTTATTATGATTTTATTGTATAATACTTTCTGATAAAGCTCAAGAAATTAACTTCTTATATCGGGTTCCTATAAAAAGAAGCGGATTTTTCAAGATTTCTAGTAGCGGCAAGGGTGGAAAATGGGGTGTTTGGGTTGTGCTCTATCACACTGGAATTATGAATCTTTTTTTATTACCTCCATAGGCTTCTGCAACTTAAATTCAATCGTCTTAGTACTCCCTCCAGTTCTTCTGATCAATTCATCTTGACCAATTACCTTTACAAGATTTGCAATCTGCTGCCCCATTGTATCTTTGTCATGGTAAAAAATTGTGGTATGAACATTGTCATTTAAAATCAAGTCTCTAAGTATATCCTTATCAGTAATATCTAAGGAATGTCCAAAGAAAAAAAGATTATAAAATCTATCTTTAAAATATTCATGGTTATCATAAGTCCATGCATTTTCTTTTTTTATATCTTTTTGTATCGCTTCTACCCATTCTTTATATTTACACCCCGTTTTCTTATGTATTCTTTGATAAAACTTCTTAAAAGCAATAAACTCTACATATTTGTCTCGTTTTTTCCTACCAAGGTATTCATCTATACCCAACACTATGTTATTTGATTCAATTTTATTATTAATCTGAGCTTTTCCGTGAATATAATCCATGTAATCACTGCATTTGCAAATATATTTTTTCTCATCCCAGTATACTCTTTCATATGTATTAGTATAATTAAAGCTTAAGACTTTACTATATAGATTCGTTTTCACTCCTCGCACAGCCCCTGAACATTGTACTATTTCTTTAATATCAGGTGAAATAATTGTAACATCCATCTTCTCAACATAATCTACCAAATATATCTCAAATAGACGAATCAGCTTATTTAAATCCTTTTCTAACTTATCTCTAATTTCCTTATATGTTACTTCCTTGCCATACTCTTTCTCAAAAAATATTCTTGAAAAATTATCTGTCCATTCCTTTAGCTTATCATATAAAGAACTTTTTCTATCTTTTTCATGCATTTGATTATCTATAGCTTTAACTACATTTGATATCTCAGATTCAAAGTCAATCCAATTTTCATCACCATGCATATTACACTGTAGAAAATATTCAACCCAAAAATTATTAT
>CAMWKB010000037.1 GCA_947174705.1 uncultured Lachnospiraceae bacterium | reverse complement strand
TGCAGATTACAGCGATATTCATTCAGAAGCTTTGTATTATGTTCCGCTTGATAAAACTTACGAGGTCTGGAATCTGAAACTGACGAATCTTTCCAAAACTGCAAGAAGTCTGACGGTTACCGGGTATGCAGAATTTACCAATGTCAATAATTATGAGAACGATCAGGTGAATCTGCAGTATTCACAGTTTATTACCAGGACAGTTTTTATGGGCGATCGTATCCGTCAGTTGGTTCATGGTAATCTGGACGGCTTGGAAGAGGGGAAGGATGTAGATGAAAAGACTGTGACCGAACGCTTTTTAGGGTTGGCAGGAGCGAAAGTTTCTTCATACTGCGGAGACAGAGAAAAATTCCTTGGGCGCTATCATGGTTACGGCAATCCGGTGGGAGTGATTCAGGGAGATCTCGGCGGAGAGCTTAATTATAATGAAAACGGATGCGGAGCTCTTTCCGCTCAGATTTCATTGGCACCGGGAGAAACGAAAAGTATAGCATTTATTCTGGGAATGAAATATGATGAGGAAGCTGAAAGTATTCTGAAAGAATATCAGAATACCGAAGAAACATGCTGTAAGGAACTGGATGAGCTGATTACTTATTGGCATGGTAAACTTTCGCATTTCCAGGTGAAAACACCCAGTCCGGAATTTAATACTATGATTAATACATGGAACGCTTATAACTGCTTTATGACTTTTATATGGTCACGTGCGGCTTCTTTTATCTATTGCGGTCTTCGCAACGGATACGGATACCGTGATACGGTACAGGATATTCAGGGTGTGATTCATCTGGCGCCGGAAATGGCAGTAGAGAAGATTCGTTTCATGCTTTCTGCACAGGTGGATAACGGAGGCGGACTGCCGCTTGTTAAGTTTACTCATAATGCGGGGCATGAGGATACACCGGATGATTTATCTTATGTACGGGAAACAGGACATCCGGCATATCGGGCAGATGATGCTTTGTGGTTATTCCCTACCGTTTATAAATATGTTTCTGAAGTCGGAGACCTTTCTTTTATTGATGAAACTATTCCTTTTGCCAATAATGGAGAAGGTACGGTATATGAACATTTGAAACGTGCTATTGACTTTTCCATGAATCATTTGGGACCCCATGATATGCCTGCAGGATTGTACGCGGATTGGAATGACTGCTTAAGACTTGGAAAAGATGGCGAATCTTCTTTTGTGGCGCTGCAGTTTTATTATGCTATGTCAATTATGAAGAAATTTGCAGCATATAAAGAAGATCAGGCTTATATCAGTTATCTGGATCAGAAACAGGAAAAGCTTGGAAACGTAATACAGGAGTTGTGTTGGAACGAAGACAGATTTATTCGTGGATTTACGGAAGAGGGTGAAGTAATCGGTAAGCGCACAGACCCTGAAGCAAATATGTGGTTAAATCCTCAAAGCTGGGCGGTTATCAGCGGATTTGCATCAGATGAACAGGCGGATAAGGCATTAGATTCGGTATATGAGAAACTTAATACGGAATATGGGGCAATCTTAATGGACCCGCCTTATCATGAGCATGCCTTTGACGGTGCGCTTGCAGTAATCTACAATGCAGGAGCTAAGGAAAATTCAGGTATTTTTTCACAGTCACAGGGCTGGATCATTCTTGCAGAGGCTTTAAGAGGACACGGAGAACGTGCTTATACATATTTCATTGAAAATTCTCCGGCAGCCCAGAATGACAGGGCAGAAATCCGAAGACTTGAGCCGTACTGCTATGGACAGTTTACGGAAGGAAAACACAGTCCTCATTTTGGACGCTCACATGTGCATTGGCTGACGGGAACCGCGTCTACGGTTATGGTAGGATGCGTGGAAGGAATATTAGGTATGCGTCCAGATTTTTACGGACTTAAGATAGCGCCTTCTGTTCCGAAAGAATGGGAAACCTTTGAAATAGAGAAAGATTTCAGAGGAAACCACCTGCATATTGTAGTAAAGAACCCCGGACATGCGGAATCAGGATGTAAAAAGCTCATAGTCAACGGAGAGGAAATGAAAGATAACTATATTCCTGCAGAAATTTTAACAGAAAAGACAGAAATTGAATTGATTATGTCATAAACGGATATACTTGCTGTTAAAGGAGGCATCGCATTCATGATTTATTTAATCATGAATGTGACGCTCCTTTTTATTTTGGAAGAAAATCCGCAACAGTGTAAAAAAATTTGGCAAAATCCTAAATTTACCGTAAAACAATTTATAGAAAATATGTTATTATGTAAATAACAAAAACATTAAAGTATAAAAGGACACTTATGAAGAAAAAGAAGAAAATCCTGATTGTGATATGCGCTATTGCGGCACTGGTGATAGTCTTGTATTTTGTTCTCATAAATATACTTATAAACGCAGCATTGGTGCCTTCATTTATGAAAAAACTGGAAGCATTTGACAGGATTACAGATGAGAGTTATGCCGCACAGGTACAGACGTCAGACATTAAGGTAAACCGTCAGCTTGGCATTAATGAGACGAATAAATGGTTGGAAAATGTGGGATGCCGGAAAATTTCGGAAGAGACAGAAGATGGATATAAACTGGTGGCGGAAGAATTTTTTGCAAAAGAAAATTCTCATAAGTGGGCGCTTGTACTACATGGATATACGGGATGGAAGGAAGAAATGTATCCCTTTGCCTGCTGGTATTATAAAGAGGGATACCATGTTGTTGTGCCGGATTTGAGATGTCAGGGAGAAAGTGAAGGTGACTTCATCGGAATGGGGTGGAGCGACCATTATGATTGCAACCTCTGGATTTCTTATATTTTGTCACAGGATACAAATGCTCAGATTATTATTCACGGACAATCTATGGGAGCGGCTACTGCGCTAATGATGACCGGAGAGGAAGATATTTCGAAAAACATAGTGGCGGTAATTTCTGATTGTGCATATACCGATGCATATTCCATGTTTGGAGAAAAGATAAAGGAATGGTTTTCCCTCCCGGCATTTCCATTGGTTGATTCTGCCTGTATTGTTTTACGTTTACGCGGCGGATATAATTTGAAAGATGCTTCAGCGGTCAATGCAGTACGAAAAAGCGATACACCTACACTTTTCATACACGGAGATTGCGATGCCATGATTTCGGTAGAAATGACAAAAGAGTTATATGAGGCTGCCAGCTGCAGCAAAGAACTATTGATAGTAGAAGGAGCTGGCCATGCACAGTCCCAAGACAAAGACCCGGATACATACTACGGAACGATAAAGTCATTTTTGGAAGATGTTATGGAAAAATAGGCAGTTGCAAAAGCAACTGCCTAAAACAATCTTTATTTAGCTGTAGCCGAAGTAATCTTCTCATCATCCACGATGAATGAATCTCCATCCTCTACGATACATACCATCGTCTTACCGGTATTTAACTCAATTTCATTTCCTAAATCATCATAATATCTTGTTGCTGCATAGTCAGAAGATTTGGACCATGTTACATGAATTCCTTTACCGTTTGTAAAGAACCAGCCGTCTCTTGTTGAATCAATACACTGGAATGCAAGGTAGCCTTTTTGGTCACGTACTTCAAAATAAGTGTTCTGAATCAGAATATTCTTAAAGGAAAGCTGTTCTCCGTTGGCCTTATCTATGTGAGGTCCGTCGGATGTACCGGACAGACACTGATATCTGTCATATAATCCGGTGTCCTGATTGTATACAAAATAACATTTCGTAACAGGATAGGTAGGAGACATATCTACCTTATTTGCAGTAATTGCATTGCTGTACTGCTCCAATGTATTTGGGTTATTAGCCTTTGCAAACTGGTAGTGCTGCTCGTCGGCATAGCCTGTACGGTATTCAAGGCTGTAACCGAGTTTGTTGATATCCGCTTTTATACCATCCGTATCGACATATGCATTATCGGTTGAGCTTCCGGTATCTTTGGCACGCCAGAAATTACTGCTGCTAAGACCGTCTATATCCTGTGTATCATAGCGGTTGATAACTTCGTTAATATAGAACGGACCGCCGTAATGTATGTAAAATGCATCCCATTCAAAAGACCAGTATACGTAGTAGTCACGACAGCTTCTTACGTTGCCGAGTCTGTCGAAATTACTCCAATCCTGAAACAGCGCCATAAGTCTGGTGATACTTCCTTCAACATTACATTCGTATAATACATCTGCCTGTGAAATACCATATTGAGCTGCTGTCTTTGTATTTGGAATCATAACAGTTATAGGTCTTGTATTGTTAACTTCTTCTGTAACCCATTCATTTGTAATACGGCTGCGGACCATTCCTTCTGCCGGAGGAATATCCTCATCTGTTTCTTCTCCTGTTGTGCCTGACTGTTCTGTCTCTTCCGGTTTATCGTCAATTACTTGATCAACGACAGGTTCAATAACCTCTTTAGGTTTTTTACCACAACCAAATAAAAGAGCAGAAGATAAAGCAACAAGAACTAATACTTGTAATTTTTTCATCTTTAATCCTCTCTTTCCTTTGGGATTACCCCTATCTTCGTCTAGTCTGACTTTGTCATTATAACATAAGAAAATAGGCTAGTCACTAAAAAAAGCCCGAAAAAATGTACAAAATGTCAAAGAGATATTACAAAATGTTTGCATCCTTGCACAAATACGGTTTTTGTTGTATTATTATACTTAATATGACTTGGAGGACATTGATGATTATGGAGAAAATCATAGTTACCGGATGTAATGGGCAGCTGGGGCGTGCCATCAATAAGCTGTATGCGGAAAATAATAATTATGAGCTTGTAAATACTGATGTAGGTGAACTTGATATTACCAATATTGAGCAGGTAATGGCCTTTGCAAGGGAAATAAAACCGTATGCAATTATAAATTGTGCGGCTCATACTGCTGTGGATGCCTGCGAAACAGAAGTAGATAAGGCTTACCGTATTAATGCAATCGGACCAAGGAATTTGAGCATTGCGTCTTCGGAAACGGGAGCCAAGATGATTCATATTTCTACGGATTATGTTTTTGACGGCAAAGGAAAGCGGCCCTATACGGAGTTTGATGAAGTAGGTCCACAGGGCATATATGGAGTTACCAAGCTGGCAGGAGAAAATTTTGTGAAAGAGTTTGCGGATAGGTATTTTATTATTCGTACGGCATGGCTCTATGGTGACGGAAAGAATTTTGTAAAAGCAATGCTTAATAAAGCTAAAACAGATGATACAGTAAGGGTAGTAAGGGATCAGGTGGGCTCGCCTACCAGCGCTAAGGAGCTTGCTAAGGCAGTAGCATATTTGCTGCCTACCGAAAACTATGGTCTTTTTCATGGAACCTGTGAGGGAGATTGTAATTGGGCAGAATTTGCGCAGGAAATTTTCCGTCTGGCAGGAAAAAGTACTAAGGTGGATGCAATTACAACGGCTGAGTATGGAGCAGCGGCGCCTCGTCCGGCCTATTCTATTCTGGAAAATTATATGTTCAAGCTGACAACAGATTTTATGTTTAAAGACTGGCATGATGCGATTGCGGAATATATTGGTGAAACAATCGGATAATTTATAGTAGTTTCGCAATCATCTATATAAATATAAGACGATAAGGAGAACAATATGCGTGAAGTAGCGTTAATTACAGGAATAACAGGACAGGACGGTTCATATCTGGCAGAGTTTTTGCTGGATAAAGGTTATGAGGTACATGGTCTTATACGTAGACATAGTATTACGAATACGGCAAGAATAGACCATATTATAAACTCTGACTATAATAAAGTTAAATTTTTTCTGCATTTTTCTGATACAACGGATTCAAGTAATCTGATGAGGCTGTTGGCGGAAATCCGTCCGACTGAAGTGTATAATCTTGCGGCGCAGTCTCACGTGGGAGTTTCCTTTGAGGTGCCGGAATATACGGCGGAGGCAACCGGCGTCAGTACTTTGAAGCTGTTGGAGGCTATACGTGTTAACGGAGGAAACTGTAGGTATTATCAGGCGTCTACCTCAGAGTTATTCGGAGGCATTCCGGAAACGGCGCCGCAGAGTGAGACAACCCCTTTTTATCCTAAGAGCCCGTATGGAGCGGCAAAATTATATTCCTACTGGATTACGGTAAATTATAGAGAATCTTATAACATGTATGCATGTAACGGAATTTTATTCAATCATGAATCACCAAGAAGAGGTGAGAACTTTGTCACCAGAAAGATTACGCTTGCAATAGCTAACATTGTTGCAGGTAAGCAGAGTAAGCTTTCACTTGGGAATATGAATGCAAAACGTGACTGGGGCTTTGCGGGGGATTATGTGCAGGGTATGTGGTTGATGCTGCAGCAGAACAAGCCTGATGATTATGTACTTGCCACTAATGAAACTCATACGGTAAGAGAGTTTGTTGAGGCAGCTTTTAATGAGTTGGGAATTAAAATCAGATGGGAAGGCACCGGCGTCAATGAGAAGGGATATGATTCTGAGACCGGAAAACTTTTAGTTGATGTTAATCCTGAGTTCTATCGTCCGGCGGAAGTAGAATTCCTATGGGGAAACTGTGAAAAGGCAGAGAAGGAACTTGGTTGGAAACGTAATGTTGACTTTAAAGGCTTGGTTGCAATGATGATGGACGCCGATTTAAAAGAAATTGCAGGAATGAGCTGTAAGGAATATAAAAGTAAGAAACAAAAAAAGAGTGAGAAATAAATGAGACTGCATCGGGGAACGGTATGATATCTGTTATAGTGATATGGTTGTATATGATAGTAACCACATTTTTGTTGGGATATGGTATTTTGACAGGTGTTACGTATCTGTGCCCTTACCGGATAAAGAAGTGGAGCAGTTATTTGATTTGCGGTCTTGCTGGAGCGACTGTTTATGCGCAATTTTTCAGCATATTTGCATCGGTAGGTCCGGCGGCGAATCTTCTGTTATCCGGAATATGTCTGGTAATCGCTTTTTTTTGCAGGGACAAGCTGTGTGAAGAGCTTCGGGAATTAGTTCATGGGCTGGCTAAGGGGAAAATATTTTTAATACTGTTTTTATTTTTGCTATACGCTTATGGAACTTCGAGAGGAATCATTCATTATGATACCGGGCTCTATCATGCGCAGAGCATACGTTGGATAGAAGAGTACGGCGTAGTCAAGGGACTGGGAAATCTGCATTGCAGGCTGGCATATAATAGCGCTTCTTTTGCTTTATCAGCGTTATATAGCATGGCGTTTGTAACAGGTCAGTCATATCACTGCGCAGCAGGTTTTTTTGCATTAGTTCTTGCATCGGTGTGTTTAGAACTGATTGATATTTTTAAAAGAAAGTATATAAAACCATCTGACTTTGCAAGAGTGATGGGAATTTACTATCTGGTTAATATTTTTGATGAAATGATATCGCCGGCATCTGATTATTTTATGGTGCTTACGGCATTTTATATTATTATTCGATTTATGGATTTATTGGAGGCTGAGGAAACGGAAGTCTGCCCATATGCCATGCTGTGCGTACTGGGCGTATTTTTGATGACGATTAAGCTTTCCGCGGCATTGATAATTCTGCTGGTCATTAAGCCGGCCGTTATGTTGATAAAAGACAAAAAATGGAAAGAAACTGCATTTTTTATTTCTATGGGAGTGCTGGTAGCAGCGCCTTTTCTGATAAGAAATGTACTGTTGTCGGGCTGGTTTGTTTATCCGTTTACAAGCATAGATTTATTTGCGTTGGATTGGAAAATTCCAAAGGGAATTGCCGCGTACGACGCTAAAGAAATCCAGGTCTGGGGCAGAGGATACAGCGATGTGACAGCCTATGACATGCCGATTTGGAAGTGGCTGCCCGCATGGTTCGCAGGTATAGGCGGAATGGACAAATTGTTTATTCCGGCTGCGTTTTTTTCTGTGATTGTGTTTATAGTAAGAATTGTGAAACATGGAAGGACTGTTACTAGGGATAAACTATTAGTGGAAGGTGTCGTATCACTTTCTTTTATATTCTGGCTGGTTACATCACCATTAATCCGTTACGGATGCGTTTATGTTTATCTGACACCGGCTGTTGTGTTTGGACATGTATTCGTAGAGTTATTCGATAAGGTTGATGGGGAAAATATACGGAAGTTCATGCGAGGAGTATGTATTTCAGTTATAGGAATTTTTATTTTATATAAACTTGTAGCGTTAGGAAAAGAAATAACGGGCGCTTATGTGAATGATTATTGGATATGTCAGAAAGATTATGATAATTATGAAACTTTAAGTTATGAAATAGACGGAGTTACTTTTTATTACCCGGCCGAGGGTGATAGAACCGGCTATGATAGTTTCCCTTCGTCGCCTACAAAAGCGCAGATTAGGCTGCGCGGGGATGATATTAAGGATGGCTTTTGTTATGCTGATTAGTTTTTTTAAGATATATATAGAAAGGAATTCAAACCAGACATGAACAAGACAGATAAAATTTATGTAGCAGGACACCGGGGTTTAGTAGGCAGCGCAATCGTCCGCAACCTGAAAGAAAAAGGCTATGAAAACATTATCGGAAAGACACATAAAGAGTTAGATTTAACAAACCAGGCAGCAGTCAGTGCTTTTTTTGAAACAGAGAAACCTGATGTAGTTGTTTTGGCAGCAGCGAAGGTGGGCGGCATTAACGCAAATAATACGGCTCCGGCAGATTTTGCCTATGAAAATATGCAGATTCAGTGTAATGTGATTAAATGCTGTCATGATTATAAAGTGAAAAAGTTATTATTTCTTGGAAGCACATGCATATATCCTAAAATGGCGCCGCAGCCGATTCCGGAAGATGCGCTTTTGACAGGACCGCTTGAGACTACCAATGAGGCTTATGCAATAGCTAAAATTGCTGGTCTTGAGATGTGTAAGTTTTATAAACGTCAGTATGGAGATGATTTTATAAGCTGTATGCCGACGAATCTTTACGGTCCGTATGATAACTATGATCTGCAGGGCTCACATGTTATGCCTGCTATGATCCGTAAGTTTCATGAAGCAAAAGTCAATAATGAATCTACGGTGGAACTTTGGGGAAGCGGAGAACCGCTTAGGGAATTTTTATATGTGGATGATATGGCGGATGCCTGTGTATTCCTGCTTGAGAATTATAGTGGTGAGAGTCATGTCAATATAGGAACCGGCAAGGAAGTTACAATTCGTGAACTGGCAATGCTTGTAAAGAATACGGTTGATTATCAGGGAGAGATTGTATGGAATAAGGATATGCCTGACGGAACACCGCGAAAATTGACGGATGTAAGCAGACTGCACGGACTTGGCTGGACGCATAAGGTAGAGTTGGAAGAAGGCGTTAAGCTTGCTTATGACTGGTTTAAAGAAAATGTCGATGTGGCAAGGTTATAAATTATATTAGGAGAAAAATATGAGAACATACGGTGTCATTATGGCAGGCGGCGGAGGAACGCGCTTTTGGCCATTAAGCAGAAAGGATTTGCCTAAGCAGCTGCTCAATCTGACCGGGAAGGATTTAATGGTAAATGAGACCATTGACAGGCTGGAAGGCAATGTGGAGAAAGAGGATATTTTTGTAGTAACCAATGTTACCCAGGCGGAGCTGATGCTTGAGGCAACAGCCGGAAGAGTCAGTGCAGACCATGTTTTGGCGGAGCCGGCAGCAAGGAATACAGCGGCGTGCATTGGCTATGCGGCGATGGAAATTTTAAAAAAGTACGGTGACGGGGTTATGTGCATATTGCCATCCGATCACTATATTAAGAAGACTGAAGCGTATAAAGCGGTGATTGCCGATGCAATCCGTGTGGCAGCAGAAACAGAGGCGATTGTTACGATTGGTATACAGCCGACTTTTCCGTCTACGGGTTATGGATATATATGCCATGACGAAACAAAAAATAACGATTGTTATTATAATGTAAAAAGATTTGTTGAGAAGCCTGATTTACAGAAGGCGAAAGAATATATTTTATCTGGTGAATATTTATGGAATAGTGGAATGTTTATCTGGAAAGCCTCTGTTATTATGAGCTATTTTGAAAAGCTGCTTCCGGATGTTTATGAGTGTTTGACCAAAATAGGAGAGGCAATGAATACCGAACAGGAGAAAGCTGTCATTAATGAAGTTTATCCTAATATTCCTAAGATTTCGATAGATTACGGCATTATGGAACAGGCTGATAAGGTTTTGGTTCTGGAAGGTGATTTTGGCTGGAGCGATGTGGGCAGCTGGGACGCTCTGGAAGCGTTGTACGATAAGGACGATCATGGAAATATTACCTACGGCGAACAGATTCATATAGATACGCATGACTGCATTATTTATGCCAAGAGTAAGCTGGTGACAACAATAGGACTTGACAATGTTGTTGTGGTAGAGACCGAGGACGCTGTTCTTGTCTGCGATAAAAACAGGGCACAGGAAGTAAGAAAAATCGTAGAGGCGCTTGAAGATTCCAATAAGCCACAATATTTATAATAGGGCGATACCTTACGGTTTACAGCACTTGTCAATTTATGGTATCATTTTCCAAAGTGTATAAGTAAAGGGGAATGATATAATGGATATGAGTATGTTGGTAAGGCCGGAAACGGAGAATATGATTTCCGGTTTGATGTTGGAGCTTGGAATACCTGCGCATTTAAAGGGTTATCAGTATTTAAGGTCTGCAATCAATATGTGTGTTGATGACATGGAATTGATTGGAAGTGTAACTAAGCTGTTGTATCCTGATTTAGCTAAGAAGTATGCAACAACTGACCAGAAGATAGAAAGAGCAATTAGAAACGCAATAGAGGTTTCATGGGAAAGAGGCAATGCAGAGCTGTTTAAAAAGCTGTTTGGCTACAGTAACGGTTCAGGCCATAGCAGACCTACTAACAGTGAATATATTGCGTCGGTTGCCGATTATGTCAGACTGGAAGAGGGCTATGTCTGATAAACTTAACAAACGGGATAAAGAGGAAAGGGTGTTTGTCAAGTCATTTCATGACTTTTGTGACACACTCTTTCTTTTTTAATGTATTCATGATAAAATATTTAGCATAAGTATTGCAAAAATTGGTAATGGTAATAGATTAAAATTTTTATTAACAAAGATTGGTTAGCAAAGCCTGCTGACCGTTGTTTAGATATGAGGTATAGGAATGGGTTTATTGAGCGTTATAGTACCATGCTATAATGAAGAAGAAAATATCGCGGATTTTTATCATGAGCTGTTAAAAAACGAAACCTTTTTTCAGGGAAAAGGAATAGAGTTGGAAATACTATATGTTGATGACGGCTCTAAGGACAAGACTGTTGAAGAAGTGAAGAAACTGCGGACAATGGATGAAAGAGTGCATCTTTTATCTTTTTCCAGAAATTTTGGTAAAGAAGCCGCAATATATGCAGGTCTTCAAAAAGCAAAGGGAGATTATGTGGTTTTAATGGACGCCGATTTGCAGGACCCTCCGTCATTGCTGCCGGAGATGTACTCTTATATTGAGCAGGGATATGATTCTGTGGCAACCAGAAGGGTAAGCAGGAAGGGCGAACCTAAAATCCGTTCATTTTTTGCAAGGATATTTTATCGTCTTATGAACAAGATTTCCAGAACGGATATTGTTGACGGTGCAAGAGACTACCGTCTTATGACAAGACAGGTGGTAGATGCGATTTTAGCTATGACCGAGTATAACCGCTTTACAAAGGGTATTTTCGGATGGGTAGGTTATGAAACGAAGTGGCTTGAATTTGAAAATGTAGAGCGGAAAAAGGGAGAGACGAAGTGGTCTTTCTGGAAGCTCTTTTTATATTCGATGGAAGGAATTACCGCTTTTTCTACAGCACCGCTGGCTATAGCATCTATTATGGGAGTTTTGTTTTGCTTTGTGGCGTTTCTTTTGATTATTGTAACAATTATACGTAAACTTCTATTCGGTGATCCGACTTCAGGTTGGCCGTCTTTGGTGTGTATTATTTCTCTTGTAGGAGGCGTTCAGTTGTTTTGTCTGGGAATTGTGGGGCAATACTTATCAAAGACCTATATGGAAGTTAAGAAAAGACCGATTTATCTGATAAAAGAGGAAATCTGATGGAAGAGATGGTCAGCATTATTGTACCTGTGTATATGGCGGAGGCCTATATTGCAGAGACAATTGAGATGGTAAGAAGACAGACATATAAGAATTGGGAATTGATTCTTGTGGATGATGCATCGCCTGATAACAGTGCGGAGATTATACAGGGGATCATACAGAAGGCTGCCCCGCAAAAGTTATCAGGGGAGAAGCCGGAGACGGATGGATTTTCTAAAGAGAGTATTCACCTGATAAAAAAAGAGAAAAACGAAGGCGCAGCCAGGGCAAGGAATACAGGGATTGAACATGCAAAAGGAAGGTACATTGCGTTTTTGGATGCAGATGATGTATGGAAACCTGATAAGCTTGAGAAAGAATTGGCTTTTATTAAGGACAGGCAGGCGGAATTTGTATTTACCGCATATGAGTTTGGCGATGAGAATGCACGCGGACTTGGTAAGATAGTACATGTGCCGGAGCGACTGACTTATCGTAAGGCACTGTCGAGAACGGTTATTTTTACATCCACTGTGATGTTCGACATGAGTAAGCTGACTAAAGAGCTGATTAGGATGCCTGAGGTAGAAAGTGAAGACACCGCTACATGGTGGAAAATTCTCAGGGCCGGATATGTGGCATATGGACTTAATGAAGCGCTTGTGATTTACAGAAGACCTAAGAAAAGCCTTTCTTCCAATAAATTTAAAGCTATGAAGAGAATCTGGAATTTGTATAGAAAGGAAGAAAAATTGACTGTTCCGGTCAGCGCACTCTGCTTTTGCCTGTGGGCGATGCGTGCAACACTGAGACGTATATAGAGATGTGCGGCGATTAAACGTATATAGCGAAATGATAATTCACAAATGAGGTGTTTGAAGTGAAGCGGATAGAATCTATAAAAAGACTTATCATATTGCAGCTTTCATCTATCGGATTGATTTTGCAGACAGGAGTATATGCATATTTCTGGCTGACAGAGTATTATCCGTTTCTTCACATGCACCGTCGTCTGAATTTCTATCGCTGGGGGCATGTACTGATGTTTTTCCTTTATTTTGTACTGCTCTTTTTCTTTTCAAGCACATATGGCGGGTTAAAAATCGGGTATCTGAAACCGGTTGAAGTTTATTTTTCACAAGTTTTTTCATTAGCGGGAGTTAATGTATTCTCATATTTACAGCTTTCCGCTATGGCAAACTGGTTAGCGGATGTTAAGCCAATAATGAAAGTCATGGCAATTCAGCTTGTTTTATCGGCAGCGTGGGTATATGTCTGCAATATGTTTTATCATAAGGCGTTTCCGCCAAGAAAGCTTCTGCTTGTTCATGGTGAACGTCCTATTGACGATATTGTCGGTAAGTTCAATTCCAGAAAGGACAAGTATATAATCGACGGCTACATTAATATTTCAGAAGGACTGGACGCGGTTTGCAAAAAGGCGACCAGCGGATACGGCGCGGTAGTGCTTTGGGATATTTCCACTCATGACAGAAATGAACTCCTTAAATACTGCTACAGCCGTTCTGTACGTGTTTATATGATGCCGAAGATTTCGGACGTATTGGTTAAGGGTTCAGACCAGCTGCATCTGTTTGATACGCCGATTCTGCTGACAAGGGAATACGCACTTAAAATGGAGCAGAGGGTTGTTAAAAGGCTGATAGATATAGTTTGCGCAGTTATTCTGTTGATAATTGCTTCACCTTTTATGATCATTACTGCGATTGCAATTAAGTTATATGACGGCGGTCCGGTTTTGTATAAACAGATTCGTTGCACAAGGGACGCAAAGGAGTTTTATATTTTGAAGTTCCGCAGCATGAAAGTAGATGCCGAAAAAGACGGTGTGGCAAGGCTGGCGTCCAAAAATGACTCGAGGATAACGCCCATAGGAAAGTTTATACGTGCGGTGCGGATTGACGAACTTCCCCAGCTTTTTAATATCTTAAAGGGGGAGATGTCTTTTATAGGTCCAAGACCCGAACGTCCGGAGATAATAGCACAGTATATGGAAGAAATGCCGGAGTTTGCTTTTCGTATGAAAGTAAAGGCAGGGCTTGCAGGTTATGCGCAGGTGTATGGAAAATATAATACTACGCCATATGATAAATTAAAACTGGATTTAACATATATTGAAAACTATTCGGTATGGCTGGATATTAAATTGATGCTTCTCACGCTTAAGATTTTATTCAAACCGGAGAGTACGGAGGGCGTGGACAGCAGTCAGGTGACGGCGAAAAAAAGTTAAAAATCGCAGGATAATAGAAGTTTGGAGAATTAGAATGAAATATGGAAATGAAGGCATGGACTTAAAGAAGCTGTGCATTTTATTGCTTCATAGGTTCTGGATTGTTGTATTGGCAGCAGTGATAGGAGCCGGTCTAGGCGCAGGAGTTTACCTGCTTCATCATGTGGTGAAGAGCAGCAACAGGGAGTATCAGGCACAGTCGAAGGTATATCTGGATTTTGCACCGGATGAAACAGGAGAAGTGTATCAGCATTATAACGGGTATACATGGAATGATTTGATGTCCACTAATTTAATTATAGATACTACAATGAGCTATCTTCCGGAGGATTATACAGCCGAAGAGGTTTCGGAAGCAACTCTGGCGGAGATTCTTTCCGATGTGCGTTTGTTGACGATCACTATTACAACATCGGATGCAGAGCGCACCGCAAAGATACTGGAAGCGACAGATAGAGCATTAGTCGAAATGGGGCAGCGTGAGCAGGAATTTATTGATATTGAAATAATTAAGGAAACTGAGCCTAAGCTTTTAGTGGCAGATAACAGGCTTGTGCAGGCGATTTTGGTCGGACTTGTATTAGGCTTGGCATTTATGTTTATTGCTTTGGCGCTTGGGTATGTGCTGGATGACAGGATTTATGTGCCGGGGGATTTAAAGTGTGTTACTACGCTGCAGTTTGTGGGATTTTCTTTTTCGGGTAATAAGGAAGCGGCAGATAATAGCATAGATTCAGACCGAAATAGAAAACTTGTTCAAAGATTGCAGGATGATCTGGAGAAAAATCGGGAATATCTAACTAAAAAATTCGGTGAACTTGCAACTCTTGAACTAAATAAAAGTAAAAATATCACCGAGCAAGAGTTAGCAAACGCACGAAAGGCAGACGGCATACTGTTGGTTATCCCATACGGAAAACTTGACAGAGCATCCCTTGCCTACAGAATAGAACAGCTTTCGTTACAGGAATGTAAACTTGCAGGTATCATAATTAAGGATGCCGATATGAGGTTCATGAAATGGTATTACAATCACCTTTGAAAGTACAGGTATTGGTGTCTGCTTTAAATAAAGATATCAACACACTGCCGACACAGATGAATATAGAAACTGACGCGGTTATTGTAAATCAATGCGAGCGCTATGATTATAAAGAGTTTCCGTTACGATTTCCGAATTATGGAAAAGAATCTGGGGCGGATGCAAGAATCCAGTGCTTTTGTATGAAAGAGCGCGGCGTAGGCTTAAGCAGGAATACCGCACTGCTTCATGCGGATGCGGATATATGCCTTTTTTCCGACGAGGATATAGTATTGGCAAAAGGATATGGCGAAGCAGTTCGTGATGCCTATGTAAAATATCCGGATGCGGATATGCTTATTTTTAATGTCAAGGTGTCGGAAGCAAGAAGAACATATTGGAATGACAGTGTAAAAAGAATCAGATGGTATAATTACGGCAGATATCCGGCATATAGCATTTCGGGGAAATTAGACTCATTCAGGCGGGCAAATGTGCATTTCTCACTTTTATTCGGGGGAGGCGCAAAATACAGTAACGGAGAAGATAGTCTGTTCCTTCGAGACTGCATAAAAGCGGGACTTAAAATATATGCGCTTCCGGTATGCATAGGAGAAGAGATTGAAAGGGAATCTACATGGTTTCATGGATTCAGCGAGAAATTTTTTACCGACAGGGGAGTTTTGTATCATTACCTGTATGGAAAAATGGCAACGGTTTTTGCGCTTCGTTTTCTGATTAAAAATAAGGCTGAAATGTGTGTGGACATTCCGTTTAAAAAGGCATATCGGCTGATGAGGGAAGGAATTACGTCGCAGAGATAGTTTGAGAAGGAGTAAGCGGTTCATTCATGATTTTGTATATTACGGTTGCAGTAGGAACAGTGCTGCTTGCATGTATGATTAATAATCGTTGTGTGTTACAACCATATACAGTTACACGCCAACAGATGTGCAACAGGGTAAGTATTCTGGCTGTATTTTTGATTTTATTCGCACTTTCTGCATGCAGACAGAATGTGGGCAATGATTATGCAAAGTACGTAGAATTCATGCATCTGGTTAATTCCAATGCTTATGTGCCTACGGAGGCGGGTTTTAATCTGCTTGTAAAAATTATTTACGGCATATCAGGTTTTGAAAATTATTTACTTGTATTTGCGGTCTATGCTTTTGTAACGATTTTTCTGTTTTTGCTTGCAATTTATGAACAGAGCGATGATTTTCCCATGACATATTTTCTGTTCATGGCAATGGGATATTATTTTCAGGCTTTTAGCACTGTGCGTTATTACCTTGCTTTGGCGATAGCTTTTTATTCCATGAAATTTGTACTGCGTAAGCAGTGGGGAAGATTCATATTACTGGTTATCTTGGGCTCTTTTTTCCACAAATCGCTCTTAGTGGTACTGCCGTTATATTTTCTTGCATCCGTTGCATGGAAAAAGTGGCAGCTTATACTTATAGGACTGTTTTGTACGACTTTTTTATTCTTGCAGGATTTTTATTTAAAGGTGGTCGTGTTTTTATATCCGACTTATGAAGATACGGAATATCTGGAGGGCGGAACCAGTTACATTAATATACTGCGATGTGCGGCAGTGCTTGTTTTATCACTCATGTATTACCGAAAAACCATACAGAAAGATGAGAGACTCCGGTTTTATTTTTATCTTAATTTAGGAGCGCTTGTGCTGTATGTATTTTGTTCGTTTTTGCCGATTATCTCACGTATAGGGTATTATCTGACAATCAGCCATATTTTATTTTTACCGGCGCTTGTTAAGGAGACTGAAAATGAAAAGCTTAGGCGGCTCCTTAGGCTTGCGGTAATTTTGGCGGCAATATTTTACTTTGCGGTTTTTATCAGCAGGGCTTATAATGATGGTATACTTCTTTTACCGTATAAAACATTCTTCTTTCATGATATGGTAAATATATTGTCGGATATGAACTAATGAGGCCATAGGTCGTATTTGTTATTCTGAAAGGTAAAGTATATAATGCAACCGAAATTTTCAATATTAGTGGTCTGCTTAAATCCGGCCGAAAAACTTAAGGCGACATTAGACAGTATAAAGAAGCAGACATACAGGGATTATGAAGTAGTTATTAAAGACGGTTTATCAACGGATGGTTCAATCGAATATGCCAAAGAAGCTGCAAAGGATTTTCCGTCGCTTCGCATTATAGAAAAAAAGGATGCGGGTATTTACGATGCTATGAATCAGGCTGCCTCCTCCGCACTTGGAAAATATATTTACTTTTTAAATTGTGGGGATGCCTTTTATGATAAGTCGGTTCTTGAAAATGTTAATAAACTGATTTGTGAAAAACCTTCGCAGGCAGGAATTTATTATGGGAATATTTACGAAAGGATTACCGGAAATGTAGTGGCTTCCAATCCCAGCTTAGATGCTTTTGGGTGTTATCGAAATGTTCCATGCCATCAGGCATGTTTTTATGATAAGAAATTACTTGAAGCTCATCCTTTTGAAACGAAATATCGTGTAAGAGCAGACTATGAACAGTTTCTGTGGTGCTTTTTTACAAAGTATATGGGAGAGGGAGTAGCATTTTTTTATAAAGATATTTTGATTGCGGACTATGAAGGAGGAGGGTTTTCCGAAACGAGAAAGAATCGGAAACTCTCGGCTAAAGAACATCAGGAGATAGTCAGAAAGTATATGCCGGTTGGGGAGGTGCGTAAATACAGGATTTTGATGTGGGTTACACTGTCACCGCTTAGAACATGGCTTGCCAGAAACAGGGTGACTTCGGGGTTATATAATGGGCTTAAGAAGATATATTACGGGAAGGGGATAAAATAGATGAATGTACTTTGGGTGTGTAATATTATGCTTCCGGCGATTGCCAGACAATTAGAACTGCCCTATAGTAATAGAGAGGGCTGGCTTAGTGCAATGCTTGATAAGTTTTTGCAGGAGCAGCATCGTAATAAGATAACTTTAGGGATTGCGTTTCCTGTTTCGGAAGAAACCGGAAATATAGATAGAGAGCTATTGCTTGGGGAAGAAAGCATTTGTCATTGTTATGGTTTTGTGGAGAATCTTAATACGCCGGAGTTTTATGATAGTAGTATAGAAGAACGGATGAAGGCAATTATTGAAGATTTTAAGCCTGATATAGTACATATTTTCGGAACGGAATTTCCGCATGCGCTTGCCTGTGCAAGGGCATACAGAAGACCGGCAAGAACTTTGATCAGTATACAGGGATTGGTGTCGGAATGTGCCGATGCGTATATGGCGGATCTGCCGGCTAATGTACAGCGCAGTGTTACGTTCAGGGATATTGTAAAAAAGGACAGTTTAAAGCAACAGCAGCGTAAATTCCGCAAACGGGGAGTTTATGAAAAGGAAGCAATACGTCTTGCGGGATATATTGCAGGGAGGACGGATTTTGACAGGGAAACTACGGCGAAGATAAATCCGGAAGCGAAATATTATTTATTAAATGAGACGCTTAGAAACTGTTTTTATCATGACAGATGGAAGAAAAATGAGTGTATTCCATATAGCATTTTTTTAAGCCAGGGGGATTATCCTCTAAAGGGCTTCCATTATCTTTTGCAGGCAATGCCTGCGGTGCTTGAACGGTATCCGGAAGCGCAGATATTTGTTGCGGGAAATAATCTTTTGCAAAACGCTACCTGGAAGGATAGGATTAAGCGTTCTGCTTATGGGAAATACTTAAAGAAGCTTATAAGGGAAAATCACTTACAGGATAAGGTGACAATGCTGGGAAGCTTAGACGCGGAGAGTATGAAGGAACAGTTCCTTAGAAGCCATGTGTTTGTCTGCCCGTCTGCGTTAGAAAATTCGCCCAATTCCGTGGGAGAGGCAATGCTGCTTGGAGTACCGTGCGTGGCGGCGGATGTCGGTGGAGTGCACAATATTTTAGTAAACGGCGGCGACGGACTGCTGTATCCTAAGGGCAGCATAGAGGGGCTTTCCGAGAAAATCATTGAAACTTTTGAGAAAGAATTAATTACAGATATGTATTCACAGAATGCCAGAAGACATGCCCGTGAAACACATGATGCAGACCAGAATTATTATAAAATGATACGTATATATAGGGAGATAACGGAATGACGATAACTTTTGTGTCTAACTATATAAATCATCATCAGCTTCCATTTTGCGACGCCTTATACGAGAGGTTGGGAAAAGATTTTTGTTTTATACAGACCATCCCGATGGAAACCGAACGTATAGCTATGGGATGGGGGCTTGATGTGACTGAGATTCCCTATGTACGGTGTTTATATGAAGATGAATATGAGTGTCGTAAGAAGATTGCGGAAAGTGATGTAGTGCTGTTTGGATGGACACAGAGAGCGGATATCGAAAAAGACCGGCTGGAATCCGGAAAACTGACAATACGTATCAGTGAGAGAATATATAGAGAAGGCCAGTGGAAGGCGGTTTCGCCAAGAGGCCTTATAGCCAAATACAATGAGCATATAAAGTATAGGAACAAGGATGTATATTTGTTATGCGCCGGAGCGTATACAGCGTCGGATTTTCACCTTATAGGCGCATATCCGGATAAGATGTTTAAATGGGGATATTTTCCGAAGACGAGGATTTATCCAGAAGGTCAGCTTGAGAATATGAAAAAGAAAGGACCGCTGCAGATAGTCTGGGCAGGAAGGTTTATTCCGCTTAAGCATCCGGAATACGTGGTAAAACTGGCTATGGCGCTTAAAGAGCGTGGCTATGATTTCGGTATACACATGCTTGGAAGCGGTGAAATGGAGAATGAGATAAGGGAGCAGGTTGAGCAGTCAGGTCTGTCGGACAGATTCACATTTTATGGCTATACCGAGCCGGAAAAAGTGAGGGATGTGATGGAGAGCTGCCATATACATCTTTTTACAAGTAATCATCTGGAGGGCTGGGGGGCCGTAGTTAATGAAGGAATGAACAGCGGCTGTGTGGAGGTGGCAAATTCACAGGTCGGTGCGGTTCCGTACCTGATAGAGCATGGTGTCAACGGACTTACTTTTCCGGATAATTCATATCAGGAAATGGAGAAGTTAGTAATAGATTTATTTGATAACTGGGAAGGACGTAAGCAGATGGGATATGCTGCGTACCGGACAATCGTAAATGAATGGAACTCGGAACATGCGGCGGAGGCGCTTATGAATTTCGTAGAGGGATATATGGAGGGAAAGATAGTTTTGCAAGAGAGCGGTCCATTAAGTCCCGCACCGGTTATTTCACCAAGGAGAACACACAGGAGTTAATTGAATGGAGCAAACAAAGATCAGTGTAATTATTCCGGCATACAATACGTTTGATTGTTTGGAGCGATGCGTAAATTCTATCTGTTCCCAGACTTATGACAATCTTGAAATAATTCTGGTTGACGATGGTTCTACGGATGGTACAGGAGAATTATGCGATAAATTAGGGGCTAAGGATTTTAGGATCAGGGTGTACCATAAGGAAAACGGCGGTGCGTCTTCAGCCCGTAATCTTGGTCTGCGCAATGCGGTTGGTGATTATGTCGGCTTTGTAGACAGTGATGATTATATTGATCTTGATGTATATAAGATGATGGTTGAGACGGCGGTTGAGAATAACTATCAGATAGTACAGATTTCCCGTGATGAGATAGATGAAGAAGGAAATAAATTACCGGATGTCTGTATACCGCCTAAAGAAATACGGTTTTGCGATAGTGAGACTTTTTTAAAAGAGCTTCTGCTTCATCAGGCAGACTGCTCATTCTGCACTAAGATAGTAAAGAGGGAATTGTTTTATAAGCGGAAATTTCCCGAGGGTGAGCTGAATGAGGATTTTAAACTTTTAACGGAATTACTTGGACATGTAAACGGAGTCGCAATACTGCCAAAGCAGGGTTATCATGTGGTCTGCCGCAGCAACAGTACCACAAGGAAGCACTCAGATGATAGTTTCTCAAGGGTTTTTATGGATATTGTAAATAATGCAGATAGGATGCAGAAGCTGGTTGATGAATCATATCCGGCACTGCACCGCTATGCAATCCGGTTTAATCTGTATCAAAGACTTGATTATATGCTTCATGTTCCGATTGTGCAGATGAACCGTAAGAATACGTTCTATGTAGAAGTAAAAAAATATCTCCACAGACATGTTTTCAGTACGATTTTTAATCCGTATCTGACATCTAAAAATAAGATATATCTGCTGTTGTTGACAGTGGCGCCTAAAACGGTGAGAAAAGAGCATAAACGGCGGATGGAGAAGCGGGCTGCGCTGCAAGCTGGCAATGATGCGCAGGACAAATAATGCTCTGTAAAATGGAAAAATATGCACACTACTATGTTTCATAAAGAAAAGAACAGAATATGGCAGTTTTTATTTTTACTGCTTTGGTGTATGCAGATGCTTACGGCAGTTTATTTTTGTTGCCAGAAGCAGGGATTTCATGAAGATGAATATTATACATATTATTCTACTGCAAGGACTTATGGTCTGAATATAGAGGATAATGCGTGGATGGAACATGACGCGTATTTTAATGAGTTTACGGTTCTTAGGGGAGAGCAGTTTCAGTATGGGCTTGTTAAACAAGTCCAGTCATGGGACGTTCATCCTCCTGTCTATTATTGGGTATTTCATACAATATCGTCGTTTTTTCCGGAGAAATTTTCAAAATGGTATGGACTTGCACTTAATCTTGCAGTTTATGGATTAAGTATGTTTTTGTTATGGATATTGTGTCTGAAAGTTACATGTAATAACGAAAAATTATCACTTCTTATTTGCCTGTTTTATGGTTTTACGCCGGCGGTTATGAGTAGTGTGGTTTTTATCAGGATGTATGCGCTGTTGACGGTGTTTGTGCTGCTTTGTGCGATTTTGCATATTGATGCGCTTAGGTACTATGACAGGGAAAATAATAATGATAGCTATGGTTATTCGAATATTGCTTCGGTTAAACTTTCATATGGAAAATTTCTGTTTCCGTTAGCGCTGGTAACGTATTTTGGTTTCCTAACCCAGTACTATTATTTCATTTTTTTGTTTTTTATGGCTGTGGCGTTTTGCCTTTATATGTTATGGAAAGACAGGAATTTGTGGAATTGTATACGCTATGCGGTTAGTCTTGCGATAGCCTTTGTTTTGGCGTATCTGACTTATCCGGCCTTTCCAGGGCAGATGTTTAAGGGGCAGAGAGGGGCGCAGGCGACGGGGAACTTTTTTGATTTGTCTAATACGCTTATGAGGCTGGAGTTTTTCTATCAGTTGTTGGATGAGTATGTGTTTGGGAAAGTGCTTGCA
>CAMWKB010000036.1 GCA_947174705.1 uncultured Lachnospiraceae bacterium | reverse complement strand
GTGTATAATGGTATAGGTAAGTCAAAAGAACAAAATATAGAAAATATGAGGTTTCAAAGATGATTAGTGCAAACAATGTAACTTATAGAGTAGGCAAAAAAGCCCTCTTCGAGGATGTAAACATCAAATTCACCGAAGGTAACTGCTATGGTCTGATCGGTGCAAACGGCGCCGGAAAGTCCACATTTTTAAAGATTTTATCAGGAGCGCTGGATACTACAAACGGAGACATCGCTATTACTCCGGGACAGCGTCTTTCGGTTCTTGAACAGGACCATTTCAAATATGACTCTTACCCTGTTATGGATGTGGTTATTATGGGAAATGAGCGTCTGTATCAGGTTATGAAAGAAAAGGATGCTATTTACGCGAAAGAGGACTTTTCCGATGAGGATGGTATCCGCGCCAGTGAACTTGAAGCCGAATTTGCGGAAATGGACGGTTGGGATGCCGAGTCTAACGCCGCTATGCTATTAAACGGCCTTGGCGTTGAAACTGAGCTTCACTACAGTATAATGAGTGAATTAAACGGTAACGAAAAAGTAAAGGTTCTGCTTGCCAAAGCGTTATTCGGCAATCCGGATATCCTTCTTTTAGACGAGCCTACAAACCATTTAGACTTGGATGCTATTGCATGGCTTGAAGAGTTTTTGATCAATTTTAACAATACTGTTATCGTGGTTTCGCACGATCGTTATTTTTTAAACAAAGTCTGCACTCATACCGCTGATATTGACTATGGCAAAATCCAGTTATTTGCAGGTAACTATGATTTCTGGTATGAATCCAGCCAGCTCATAATCAAGCAGCGTAAGGAAGCCAACAAAAAGAAAGAAGAACAGATTAAAGAGCTGCAGGAATTTATCTCCCGCTTCTCCGCCAACGCTTCCAAATCCAAGCAGGCGACTTCCAGAAAGCGTGCGCTTGAAAAAATCGAGCTTGACGATATTAAGCCTTCCAGCAGAAAGTATCCTTATATAGATTTCAGACCTGAGCGTGAAATCGGTAACGAGGTTCTGACTGTGGACGGCATCAGCAAAACTATTAACGGGGAGAAAGTTTTAGACAATATTTCGTTTATTGCCGGACATGATGATAAGATTGCTTTCGTGGGTGGTAATGAACATGCTAAAACTACCCTTTTCAAAATCCTTATGGGCGAAATGGAACCGGATTCCGGCACCTATAAATGGGGCGTTACCACTTCACAGGCATACTTCCCCAAGGATAATACCGCTGAATTCGATAATGACTATACGATTACAGAATGGCTGATGGGCTACTCTCCTGTCAAAGATGTAACTTACGTGCGCGGCTTCCTCGGACGTATGCTTTTTGCGGGCGATGACGGCGTTAAAAAAGTAAAGGTGCTCTCCGGTGGTGAAAAGGTTCGCTGCCTGCTTTCTAAAATGATGATAAGCGGCGCCAACTGTTTAATTTTTGACGAGCCTACCAACCATCTGGATATGGAAGCAATTACTGCTCTCAATGAGGGTATGATTAAATTTAAGGGAGTTGAGCTCTTCTCCTGCCATGACCATCAGGTAGTGCAGACTACGGCTAACAGAATTATAGAAATCCTTCCGGACGGAAGTATAATTGATAAAGTTACCACTTACGACGAATATCTTGAAAGCGACGAGATGGCAAGAAAACGTACAGTTTATACAAGTACGGCAACCGACGAGGAGGATTAATGAAGCAGGTAGATTTACATGTACACTCCAATAAATCAGACGGCAGCTTCACTCCTAAAGAGCTTGTGGACTACGCTCTAAACAAGGGGCTTTGCGCCTTTGCACTGACCGACCACGATACAACGGACGGTCTTGATGAGGCAATCTCCTACGCCGAAGATAAACCTATAGAGGTAATTCCCGGCATTGAATTTTCTACCGAATATGAGGGCCGCGATATTCATGTACTTGGGCTCTATATTCAATATAAAGAAACATTTTTTAAGGAAAAAATACAGAAATTCGTGGATTCCCGTATAAAACGTAACGAAAAAATGTGTAGGAATCTGCAGGAAGCCGGCATTGATATCTCATATGAAAAATTACTTAAGAAATATCCCGACGCGGTAATTACAAGAGCGCATTACGCAGCTTATCTTACCGACAACGGTTATGTTTCAAGCCGTGCCGACGCTTTTGCCCAGTATGTAGGCGACCACTGTAAGTATTTTGTTCCACGCGAAAAGGTCACGCCCTCACAGGCAGTTGAGTTAATACTGCAGGCAAAAGGCGTTCCGATTCTCGCTCATCCGCCGCTGTATCATATGGGTAAAGACAAACTGGATACTCTGGTCAGCACACTGAAAGATGCAGGTCTTGCAGGCATAGAAGCAATTTATTCCACATATAACAATCAGGATACGCGGGATATGATGGACTTAGCTAAAAAGTACGACCTTCTGCTAAGCGGCGGCTCGGATTTTCATGGAGTCAATAAACCGGGACTGGATATGGCGGTCGGATATGGCAAGCTGTTTGTACCCGAAGAAATATTGATAAATATACGTAATTACGTTGAGGAATAGAATATGAAAATACTCTTCACAGACTTAGACGGCACCTTACTCAATAATGAAAGTAAAGTCTCCGCAAAAACGAAGGCTTTCTTAGATGAATTTAACAGTGCAGGCAACAAACTTGTCCTCTCTTCCGGCAGACCGCTCGACAGCATTCTTGAAGTGAAAGAAACTGCAGGTCTTGACTATCCGGGAATTGTGATTATCGGCAGTAACGGCACCCAGGTCTATGACTGTGATTCTAAAGCGACTATCTTAGAAAAAAGGATGCCGCTTTCTTATGTATCATATTTACAGGCCAAGGCCAAAGAACATTCACTTCATATTCATACCTATACCGATACCGAAATAGTCTGCGACTGTGATGATGAGGAAATCAAATACTACCGAAGGCGAATACATTTGCCCCTGGTCATTGCGGATGACTACTCTTCCGCTTTAACAAAAGGCCCTCTTAAAATGCTTGCCATAGATTTAAAAAATCATGACAGGCTTGTCACATTTTGCAATTCGATCGCAGACTGGGCTGAAGATAAAATACGCTATATTTTTTCCAACGATTATTATCTTGAATTATTTGTAAAAGACGCAGGTAAAGGCAATGCGGTACGCTACGTCTATGAATACTTCGGGGTTTCAAGAGAAGATACCTATGCGGCAGGCGACGCCGAGAACGATATCTCAATGATAGAAGCTGCCGGCTGTGGAATCGCTATGCTAAACGCAGCCGACATAGTGAAAAAATCCGCCGATGTCATCACCGGGAGCGATAATGACAACGACGGACTCGCCGAATATATGTGGTCTGTATTATAAAAATTTATTTTTTACCCTTAACACTCAACGATCAGATACCGGCCGTCGCCAATATCAAAAACTTCGTCGGCCTCTAATATCTCATCCTCATTTGCGCTTTCCATGTCTATGCCGGCCGCGTCAAAATAATCCCATACTTCCTGCACCGAGTCTACTACCACTGCCATACATTCCTCTAAGAAATTCTCAGCTTCTTCTAAGGTCTCAGCTACGTTTTGGGGAAACAACTGTCCCTGCTTTTCTAAAAAACATTGTAATACCTCATTATCAAACATAATAACGTCCACCTTTCTTATTATATTTATAATAAATTTCTCTGTTTCATTTCCTGATACACCCTGCCTACGGGAAGACCGACTATATTGTTATAATCGCCGCAGATTCCCTGTATATATGCAGCAAACTTCCCTTGAACCGCATAGGCTCCTGCCTTATCCATCGGTTCCCCTGAGTTTACATAACTTCTTATTTCTTCCTCAGTCATAGGATATACAGTAACATCGCTGCACTCATGAAAAGTATGGAACATTGCAGGCGTATCCTTATATTTCCATGCAAGTGTTACCCCTGTATATACCTGATGGCTTTTGCCCTGCAATTTTGAAAGCATCTCACAGGCGTCCTCTTTGTCTGCAGGTTTTCCCATAATCTCTCCCCATATGGAAACGATGGTGTCTGCCCCGATTACAACAAAGTCCTCTTTCATACTATCGCCTAACTGTCCGCAGATGTCAACTGCTTTCTGATAAGAAAGTTCTTCTACGATTTCTTCCGGCGTGTTTTTCGTAATCTTCTCTTCCTTGATGCTTGGCATAGTCTTAAACGACATACCTATTTGTTTTAGCAGCTCTTTCCTTCTTGGTGACGCTGATGCTAATATAATCTTCATAATCTTCTCCTACCCGTGTCTTTCCGGAATAAATACTCTCCTGTCCACCGCAGCTTCCGTACTCTTGGCCGCTGCCTTGGATTCCTTGCAGAAATTAAGCTGTGAGTTAAAAGCCTGTTTTCCCTGCTTACCGACCTTTTCATATGTGCCGTCAGGAAGAAGAATGTGAGCCTTAACCGTATCATTTAGCTGTGAATCCAGTATATGCATGATCTTACTTTGCAGCGCCGGTTTCTCTATCGGGAACAGAATTTCCACGCGCCTATCCAGATTTCTCGGCATCCAGTCCGCGCTGGCACAGTAATATTCGGGTTTGCCGTTATTTTCAAAATAAAAGATTCTGGCATGTTCAAGATAATTGCCGACAATGGAACGGACGCATATATTTTCACTTATGCCTTTTACTCCGGCTTTAAGGCAGCATATTCCTCTTATTATGAGTTCGATCTTAACTCCCGCTGCACTGGCTTCATAAAGCGCCTCAATGATATCTTTATCGCACAAAGCATTCATTTTGGCAATGATCTTTGCAGGCTGACCCTGCTTTGCATATTCCTTTTCCCTATTTATAAGATACAGAAAACGATCTTTTAACCATAACGGCGCAAGTGATAATTTGTTCCATGAGCGAGGCTCCGAATACCCGGAAAGCATGTTGAAAACAGCAGTTGCATCCTCTCCTATTGCTTCCGAGCAGGTCAAAAGCCCCAAATCGGTATATAATTTAGCAGTAGAGTCGTTGTAGTTTCCTGTTCCAAGATGCACATAACGCCTTATACCGTTCTCTTCCCTTCTGACTACCAGCGTAATCTTACTGTGTGTCTTTAAGCCAAGCAGACCGTAAATAACATGGCAGCCTGCCTTTTCAAGTCTTCTTGCCCATACAATGTTGTTTTCTTCGTCAAACCTAGCCTTTAATTCTACCAGAACCGAAACCTGCTTGCCGTTGTCCGCCGCCTGTTCAAGCGCGGCTATAATCGGAGAATTACCGCTGACCCTGTAAAGTGTCTGTTTAATCGCAAGTACATCCGGGTCTTTGGCTGCCTGTCTGATAAAACGTACAACCGGTTCAAAGGTCTGATAGGGATGGAACATTAAAATATCCCCTTCCCTTATTTTTTCAAACACATCGGCGTCATCCGGCAGTTCCGGCACCGGCTGGGAACCTGCATAGCTATGCTCCTTTAGTTCATCAAAGCCGTCCAAATCATACATTTTCATAAGAAAGGTCATATCCAGAGGACCTTCGATCGGATATATGTCCTCTTCCCCGATTTTCAGATCATCCTGAATGATCCTAAGAAGGCGCTCATCCATTCCCGCCTCGACTTCTAATCGGATAGCCTGACCCCACTGTCTTTTCTTAAGCTGTTTCTCTATTTCCTTAAGTAAATCGTCCGTTTCCTCTTCCTCTATAAGCAAGTCGGCATTTCGCATAATTCTAAACGGATATGCGCACACAATGTCATAGTTCAAAAACAGCTTGTGTATATTCCTTTCAATAACTTCCTCAAGCAGAATTACTGCCTTTCCCTCCTGTGACGGAATAGGAACTATCCTTGATAAGACGCTTGGAACCTGTACCGTAGCAAACTCCAGTTCGCCTTCTCCATTCTTTTTCCTGACAAGTGCGCCTATGTTTAAGGACTTGTTGCGGATTAAAGGAAACGGTCTTGAAGAATCTACCGCCATAGGCGTAAGAACAGGATATATATTGTTCTCAAAATACTCGTCTATATACTTCTCTTCGGCTTTAGTCAAATCCTCATGATGCCCTATTAAACGAAGCCCATTCTCCGTAAGCTCAGGAAGAAGCGACTGGTTATATGTAGCATACTGCTGCCTTACCAGCTCATGAGTCTCTTTATTAACACGCTCAAGCTGCTCTGTCGGCGTAAGTCCCGCAATATCTTTTTTATTATAGCCTGCGTTTACCATATCCTTTAGGGACGCCACCCTGACCATGAAAAATTCGTCTAAGTTTGAGGCTGTAATGCTTAAGAACTTCAATCTTTCAAATAAAGGGAGCTGTTCATCCATCGCCTCGCTCAGAACCCTTTTTTCAAAAAGAAGCCAGCTAAGCTCTCTGTTTGTAAAATTATCTACATTTGAAAAATCTGATACCTTCTTCATTTTAATAATTATCCCTTCCTCTCCGCTTGCGATGTTTGGGCAAAGGCGTTATCAACGCCTGCACAAACTCGCGGGTGAAATTTCTAATTTCACCCTTGTATAACAGGTTTAACGCTGTATACTTCCTCAAAGAAATCTGCTCTTTTATTAAAAAGCCCTTTCTCAAGCGTTATATCCACCGGCGTATCAATCGTAATAATAAGCTGCTCGTCTTTAATCGACGCCTTGATGTTTTTAAATTTCTGTTTATGGCTTCTGTCTAAGCCATTGGCAACCTTAAGTATTGCCGTAAGTTTGGCAATCTTTAAATATGCCTCTTTATCAAGGCTTATATCCTGTCCCATGATATCATAATAATTGAAATCCATGTGATTATATTTTACAATATTGGCTACAATATCCCTCTCAAGATGGGATAATCCTATTATTTCGGTAGACATTATAATATTATACGAACACTGGCCAAGGTTCATGAGGCTTATATACTTACCGCAGTCATGAAGCAGCGCCGATATACGCAAAAGCAGCCGGTCTCTTTTCCCAAGGCCATGCACTTCTTTCATACTGTCAAAAATCGTAAGCGCAATCTTCTCAAGCGTCTCACCACGCCGCCTGCTCCCCATATAACGCTTGCTTATATTCTGCGCGCAGGCGATTATATCCTGTTCAAAATCATGGTTTACTTTTATAAGATTTTGTTTCTCGCCGTACTCATATGCGATTCCGTCACATAAAGTAACTCCGGGCACCCATATCATTTTAGCTCCCGTAACCTTGGCAACGCGGTTTAAAAGCACATTGGATATATATAATAACGGAACGTTTTCTTCCGGTATATTCAAAATTCTTGCCGCCTCGGCAGCAGATTTTACAAGCGCCTTATCTAAGAATGCGCTTAGTTCTCCAATCTCAATGCTTCCATCTGACATACTTGTCAGTTTTTTCCCCATAACCTCCGAGATGTAATCGTCAACTACAATTATATTCTCAATTTTTCTCTCTCCAAGATATAATTTCTTAAAGACTGCCAACTGTGAGCTGATAAATTCGTCTATTATGTTTTCGTACTGGCTGGGTCTCAGGTTCAAAATACTCATCTTATCCTGAAGCCTTAGAACTCCAAGCCGCATATTCTGCGTTGTTACAAGCGAATCCTTAACAAACAGTGAAAGCTGGATGCTGCCGCCTCCAATATCTAAGATTGCCGTATCCTTTTCAATTATTTTATTAAAAATTTTGCCCTTAGATGCAACCGATTTATAGTCCAAAAAACGTTGCTCAGAATTACTGAGCACCTCAATTTTGATGCCGGTACGCTGTTCAATCTGATCCAAGACAATAACCGTATTTTCGATTTCACGAATGGCGCTGGTTCCGTATGCCTTATAGTCCTGCGCCTTATATCCTTCCATAATCTTCTTGTATTCCCTAAGCACACGGCACAGCTCGTCAACTCTCTCATAACTGATCTTACCGGTCGCAAAGCTATCCGTTCCCAAATCTATACGGTGCCTTATATAGTCTATTTCCTTAATTCCATTCTGCTTAGAAATTTCCAAAATTTTCATCGAAAGCTCATACGAACCTACGTCAATTGCTGCAAATGTTTTCATCTTTCATCCCTGCCTTCATACTGTCCCAGTAAATAATCTATAAACTGCTGCGCCGTCCTGCCTGATAAGCCGCCATGTGCAAGCTCCCATTTATTTGCAAGTCCGAACAGTTCTTCCTCTTCCATTGAAATTCCGTAACGCTCAGCAAGAACCTTTACAATCTGCTCAAACTGCTTTTTATCCGGTGAAGAAAAGAAAATAGTCACACCGAAACGAGAAGCAAGCGAAAGCTTCTCCTGTACCGTATCGCTTGAATGAAGGTCATCGCGGCGGTCTTCCTTGTCGCTGAATTTCTCACGCACCAGATGCCTTCTGTTGGAAGTTGCATAAATAAGTATATTTTCGGGTTTCTTTTCCAAACCGCCCTCAATTACGGCTTTCAGATACTTATACTCTATCTCAAAATCTTCAAAGCTAAGGTCATCCATGTATATAATAAATTTATAATTCCGGTTTTTAATCTGTGAAATCACATCATTTAATAACTGAAACTGATGCTTATATATCTCAATGATACGCAGACCCCTGTCATAATATTCATTGGCAATCGCTTTAATACTGGAAGACTTTCCGGTTCCGGCATCCCCGAATAAAAGACAGTTATTGGCCTTCCTGCCGCATACAAAGGCCTCGGTGTTATCTATCAGCTTTTTCTTAGGAATTTCATATCCCACTAAATCATCAAGATGCACATGCGCAATATTAAGTATTGGCTCGATTACCGCCAATCCGCCTTCATTTCTTACTCTGAACGCTTTATGTAAACCAAACTTTCCAACCCCATAGTCTTTATAAAACTCTGTGAGCGTATCCTTCATAGCTTCCGGTGTATCGTCCGAATTAAAACGCTCCGCAAGGCTGCATATCCTGTCACGAATGCGGCTGTTATATACCTTGCTCTCCTGAGACGGGCTCGTATAGGATAATACCATTGCAAACTCAGGCACTCCAAGATACTCCATCATATCAGTAAAATCATAATCATAAAATTCTTTAAAAATGCGAATATCATGCAAAACCAATTCATTTATTGTACCTTGAACATTACCTCTGATTTCACACGCCATGCTGTAACTGTTCTCGTTATTCACCAAAAGATTGGCGAGATAGCAATGCCAAAGATTCCCGTAGAAACCATGCGACGCCGCGATTTCCAACAGCCTGTGCATACATCCGTATAAAGCCGTTTTGCTGCCGCCCTCCCTATAGTTCTCCATCAAGTCTACCATATCTTTAAGCAGACCACCCTGCTCAAAATCTTTATATATAATTAATTCTTCCTCTCTCATTTCACTACCCATATCTTTCTCTTAATAATTACCAAGAATCCTCATATTCCTTGCTTCATCCCGAAGCCCTCTTAAGGCATTTTTAACCGAACTGTCCGCTAAATTTCCGTCGAAATCAATAAAGAATCGGTACTCCCAGTTCCTGTCTTCTATAGGCCTGCTCTCTATTTTAGTCATATTCAGATTATTATATATAAAATGTGAAAGCATATGATACAAGGAGCCGCTTTCATTTGGCACTTCAAAGCATATACTCACTTTGGAAGCCTTTTTTAAGAAAATTTTCTGATTAGTCACAATAATAAAACGTGTTGAATTGGTATGGGAATGATTCACTCCCCGCTCTAATACCTCTAATCCATAAATCTTAGCCGCCTGTTCACTTGCAATCGCCGCCTGACTCATGTCGCCGTCATCTTTTACCTTCATAGCAGCAAAAGCGTTGTTCTGCATACTTACCTGTTTCCATGAAGCGTGGTCGTTTAAGTAGCGTGAACTCTGCATAAGAGACTGCGGATGGGAATAGACGGTCTTAATCTGCTCAAGGCTGCTTCCCGAAAGCCCCATCAGACAGTGTTCAATCTTTATTATCTGCTCACCCACAATATAATTTTCAAACTCTGTCATTAAATCATAAATCTCATTGACTATGCCCGCTGTTGAATTTTCAATCGGAAGTACCGCATAGTCCGCACTGCCTTCCTCAATAGCGCTCATGGCGTCCCGAAAAGTGTCCACATGGAAGCAATTAACATCTTCACCGAAAAATTTAAGCATGGCCATCTGTGAATAAGCGCCCTCCGCGCCTTGAAAAACCACTCTTGCATTCTTCATATCAAGCTCGTCCACACCAATAAAGGGCAGCCTGCCAAGACTTCCTTTTTCCGAAAGTTTCCTATACTGCAGTTTCCTGCTCACCGACATTATCTGCTCAAATAATTCCTGAATTCCGTGAGCGTTAAATTCGTTATGCGTAAGTTCTTTAACCTTACGCAATTTCTCAACTTCACGCTCTCTGTCAAACACTTTCTTCCCTGTCTCTATTTTATAATCCGCCACTTGGGAAGAAATATCCATCCGTCTCTCATAGAGTTCCACAATACCGGCGTCTATTTCATCAATCTGCTCTCTAAGCTGCATCAAGTCCATACTTTTCTTCCTTTCGCTTCTCTATAATTATACCTGATTCTACACCTGAATTTTTTATAAATACATGCTTTTTCAACATGCTTTTTTACTATATTATACCAAATCCCACTTGATAGCAAGAAGGTTTAAGACTATAATATAATAGTCAATTATCTAATATGATAAAGGAGATTTTGTTATGTCAACCAACAAAAAAAGTGTTATTATACTATCTTCCGTAATTTTAGTTGTGCTAGTTACTTTCGTTCTTCTCAGCCTGTTTACCGGCAGAGTTCAGATGAGTGATGACAACACTGTCGGAAATACCGCAGGCAACCTCAATAACGGCGGTCTTTTTTGCGAAAATGACGGCGTTGTATTTTTCTCAAATGCCTATGACAATAATTCCCTCTACTGCATGAATCCCGATGAATCGCAGATACAGAAACTGAACGGTAATTATGTGAACTCAATTAATGCGGGCGGCAAATACATATATTATTACATGGAAAGCGGCACTAACGGAAGCGGTCTCGGCTTCATGAGCCGTACTGCCGGAATCTACCGCAGCGACAGAAACGGCAAACACACAGCCTGCCTTGACAGAACCTTTGCCGTAACCATGCAGTTATGCGGCAACTACCTTTACTATCAGGATTATAACACTAAGACAGGAACCAAACTTTCCAAGATTAAAATTGATAAAACGGATAAGGCCACTATAGCTGACTACGTTATCAATCCGGTTTCATTCGTAAACGGAACCATTTACTTTAACGGTACGCAGGAAGACCATGCACTCTATGGACTGAATACCAGAAGCGATACAATTAACAAAATATGGGATGGTAATATATGGAATCCCATCTACTCAGACGGCTATGTTTACTACATGGACGTTGCCAATAACTACCGTCTATGCCGTTATTCAATGTCGGAAAATGCAGTGGAAGTATTAACAAATGACAGGGTTGACAGTTTTAATGTATATGATTACTACATTTATTATCAAAAGAACTCCAAGACCGAGCCTGAGCTTCGAAGAATGTATATTGACGGCAGCAACAATGAAGTAGTTGCCTCCGGTGTCTATGAAAATATTAATATAACGTCTCAATATGTATACTTTAATCTGTTCGGCGAATCCACCCCGGTATACAGAACAAGTACCTATGGCGGTGTAAATGTCAACACTTTTGAATCTGCAAGAAACGCTGCATTAGAAAATACCAAATAGGTTTTCATACAACAGATTTCCTAACGCAGCGAAAATTCTCTTTTAAATATTTCATTTGGCAGCATCTTCTTATAGATAGCTGCCAAATTTTCTCCAATCCTTTGTCCGGATTTTTCATTTCCAAGAGGCATAACCATTATCATGTAATCCACTCCAAATGCATAGCTTCTTACATCTGTCATAACTACGCCATTTTTTTCATAAAAAGCGATTCTACGCCTGCGGGTAAGTCTTTCCTCTTCGTTTTTGGCAAAAGCCGTATCTTCCACCTCAAAAATTATACCGTCCCACTCCATACAGGCTTCTTTTAACAATGAAAGCGCCGTAGAGCCGTATCCGTTTCCCCTTGCATCTTCGCAGACTGCAAAGTAATCCAAAAGCAGCATATTGGTATCGTTATCCGCCATTGTAAACGCATATGCGCGCAGCTTATTTCCTTTATCTCCTGCTTTTTCATAAAAACCATAGCCCCTATAGCAGCCTCTGGTCCACAGATTTTCTATCATGGAAAACGGTTTTAGTTCATCGGATGGGAAATCCTTGTGCGCAGAACCGATATAAACAGCCCTCGCCTCTTCTAAGTCAAGCGGTTTAATGTATATATTCTGAGCCGATAACATGTTTTTCTCCTGACTTCTGGACTTCTTCATACAACTGTATGACAGTTTTTCCGAGTACCGGATGTACCACATAAGGGACAAGCTGAGACAGCGGCTCTAATACAAAGTCACGGTTTTGCATATCTACGTGTGGAATCTGAAGCGTATCGGTATGCATAACCAGATCATCATAAAAGATAATGTCAATATCCAGCGTTCTGGGTCCCCATAGCTCTTTCCGCTCTCTTCCTGCCGCTTCCTCTATCTCATGTATTTTATTAAGAAGCTCCTCCGGTGTATACAAGGTTTTTATAACTACTGCGCCATTTAGAAATTCTCCCTGATTCGTTTCGCCGTAAGGAGTTGTGTGTACAAGTTCGGAACTTTTCAGTACTCTGCATTTACTATCATAATCAAGTTCTTCCACTGCATCTTTAATATACTTCTCCCTGTCTCCCATATTTGAACCAAGCGCTAAACATGCCATATGCCACATACGGGTTATTCTGACAGATACCGATTGAAACTCTAAACCAATCGGGGCTTCGGGCTTGCGTACTTCCAAAGTAATTCCCTCAATTAACGGAAACTCAGATAATATAGCCTCCGCGGTTTTCTCCGCTACCGATTCAATCAGCTTAAATACGGTCCTGCTTACATATTCATAAATGAACTGGCATACATCACCATAGCTCACCGTACACTCAAGTTTATCTTCGTTGCCTGCTCTTCTGGTATCCAGATAAAGAACCGCATTTATATAAAAATTCTGTCCTTTTTCGTTTTCTTCCTGATAAACGCCATGATATGCATATACATTTAAATTTTCAATAATAATCTCATCCATAGTAATAACCATGCCCTTCCCTTAGTATGCGTTATTTGTAACTTTAATATATTTAGCGACCGTCCAAAATTGCCCTTGTCATCCTGATTACCCTTGCGTTTTCCTTTACATCATGCACCCTGACAAACATTGCACCCTTTTTAACGGAAAATGCAGTCGTAACGAGCGTTCCCTCAACACGCTCTGATTCCGGCAAATCCAGTGCCTGGCCTATTACGGACTTCCTGCTTGTGCCAATCATTATCGGATATCCAAAGCTGTGTAGCACCTCAAGTCTTCGTATGATTTCCAGATTATTTTCATACGTTTTACCGAAACCGATTCCCGGATCGAGAATAATCTTCTCATCTGAAATTCCGGCTTCCCTCGCAAGTTCTATTATATCCTCAAAATCAAGCAGCATTTCCCTCATGTAATCATTATAATCCGCATCCTTACGATTATGTGTAAGACAACATGCCACTCCTGCCTTAGCTATGACCCCAGCCAGTTTATCATCATATTTAAGTCCCCAGATATCATTTATCATATCTGCACCTGCTGCAATACCGGCACTTGCAACCTTACTCTTATATGTATCCAAAGATATCGGAATATCAAATTCAGATTTAACTTTTTCTATTACAGGAACTACCCTGCTTATTTCCTCTTCATCCGGCACTATGGCATATCCCGGCCTTGTGGACTCTCCTCCGATATCTACAATTTCCATACCCTCTTTTATCATCTCATCAACATGAAAAAGCGCGTCATCCATCTTAACGTACTTTCCTCCATCCGAGAACGAATCCGGCGTTACATTCAAAATTCCCATTACATAAGTATTTCCCGCAAGAAATTCTTTCTTTCCGATTTTCATATTCACACCTCCTATATTGTTACTTATTTCCCCTGCCTACAATGTGAAAAAAATACTCCTGAAGTCTGGGGTCGGTCTCAAAGCAGCCTTTCTTAGCAATTGTCACCGTTGTGCTGCCCGGTTTCTTTATCCCCCGCATAGTCATGCACATATGCTCGGCTTCTAACATAACCATTGCACCCTGCGGCTTCAAATACTCCATCAGGGCGTCTGCAATCTGGGATGTCATCTGTTCCTGTATCTGCGGTCTTTTGGCATAAACCTCTACAGTGCGCGCCAGTTTACTGAGCCCCACCACCTTACCGTCCGGTACATACGCAATATGCGCCTTTCCGTAGAATGGCAATAGATGATGTTCGCAGACCGAATAAAAAGTGATATCCCGCTCTAACACTATATCGCTGTTATCTACTGAAAACGTTTTCTGCAAGTGTTCCTTCGGAGTCTCATCTATTCCTGCAAAAAGCTCCGTACACATACGGGCTATTCTCTCCGGTGTTTCTACAAGACCTTCTCTGGTAATGTCTTCACCTATTCCTTCTAAAAATAACTTTACTGCCTCTTCAATTTTCTTCTGATTTACCATGAGAATCTCTCCTGATCCTATCCCTGTGTTCTACAACATCAAAAAGCCTGTCCATATAAGAAAGTGAGCCGAATGCAATAATAACGGCATCCTTGTCCTTTCCGGCAAATAAATACGCAATCTCTACGGCTTCCTGCACGCTGTCTGCCACAGTTACGCTGTTATGATATTCTTTTGCAGCCCCTGCAAGCTCATATGCGCTAAGCGCCCTTGGATTATCAGGCGGCGTAAACGTAATAATCTGCTCTGCATATTTATAGGTCGCTGCAATAATTTTATCATACTCCTTATCGCCTAACACACCCATTATATAAATGATTCTTCTATTTGTAAAATGAAACCTTATCGTTTCCGCAAGCTTAAACGCCGCGTCCTCATTATGCGCCCCATCCGCAATAAAAAGCGGTTTATGGCCTATTATTTCAAATCGTCCATGCCACTTTGTATTAATAAGCCCTTCACGCAGCTTCTCTAATGTCACCTTAAAGCCTTTATCTGAAAGTGCGTCAATTACTTCAACTGCTATAACGGCGTTCTCTATCTGATATGCACCGGCCATTGTAATCTCTAAATTCTTGTACCTTCCATAGCTAAAACGCTGCTTGATAAGTCCGTATTTCACCGAAGAAGCCTTATTCACATCAGCAATACGAAGCTCGCAGTTCATCCGCGCTGCGACGTCCTCTATAACCTTAGCCGCTTGCGGCTTTTGCAGTGCCGACACCACACATGCGCCCTCTTTGATAATTCCTGCTTTCTGAGCTGCTATTTTCTCCAAAGAATTACCAAGCATCGCCATATGGTCCATACTGATTGATGTTATCGCCACACAGAGCGCAGTCTTTATAATATTGGTCGCATCCAGCGCCCCTCCCATTCCGGTCTCCAAAACCACAATATCGCATTTTTTATCCAGAAAATATAAAAAGGCGACTGCGGTTTCCACTTCAAACGGCGTAGGGTGCGGTTTACCGTCAATTTTCATACGTTCTGCCGCTTCTTTTACAGGCTCCAGATACTTACAAAACGCCTGCTTGGATATCATCCGGCCGTCTATCTGGAACTTCTCCCTGTAATCCGTTACCGCCGGAGATATATATCTTCCCACCCTGTAACCCGCACTTGTAAGTACAGTAGACACATAAGCGAGTACGGAACCCTTTCCGTTTGTCCCTGCAATATGCACGAACTTTAATTTATCCTGAGGATTATCCAGATAAGCGCACAACTGCCTTATACTCTCAAGCCCCGGTACACAGCCATAATGCTGTAAGGACTCCATATATTCAGCCGCTTCTTTATAGTTCATCGCACTCTCCTTTGGGCCCTGTAAATCCATGAATAAATATGCAGATTATGGGTATTCTATTATTATGAAAAAGTTTATTCACAATTTTCTTCACTGCGGCTTACTTGGCTGGTGTTTGGAAATCATATTTACGGCATTCCATTCCTATAGAAAAAGGGACTTCAAACTATCCGGTATGACTTCAATCTGGATGTTTCCCATCTACGGACTGGCTGCCTTCTTAGCCCCCGTAAGCCGTATGTTAAAAGGTAAAAACTTAATATTCCGAGGTCTCGTATATACGGGCATTATCTTCACATGTGAGTTCGTATCCGGCACCCTGCTTCTTCAAAAAGGCTTATGCCCCTGGAACTACGAACGCTCCAGATGGAACATCGGAAAGGTAATACGTCTTGACTATACGCCCTGCTGGTTCATCTCCGGTCTTTTATTTGAAAGACTTCTTTTGGAGAATGAAAAGCTGGAAAAATAAAAACTATTAAAAATCCGCATCATCTATAGGTCCGGAACCTATATCCAGAGTATTTAATGTACGGCGTTTACGCCTTGCCTCTTCCGACTCTTTTAGTATGTAATTCTTAATTTCTTTGGAATTCTTGATATGCTCAATGCGAAGGGTCGGATGAGTAGTGTCACCGGTAAAGCAAACAACAGTACCAAGCCCGCAGATACGCTCTATAAGGCTTACTTCCAGCTCCACATCCTGTACCTTATACATATAACAGTCATTCTCACGGGTGTTGAGCAGACCACTCTTTATCGTAATTACCTCTTCGCCGATCGTATACTTGGTAAAAGTAAAAGGCAGTCCTAAAAACAGCCATCTTTTTTTCTCCTGATATTCCATTAATGTTTCCTCTGCTTTCTTAATTTGGTATGAATTTAGTCATAATTACTTACTATAAATACTATAGCATATTAAAACTTATTCCACAACTTTACTAATTAATATTTTACTAAAAAGACACCTGAGGGGAGGCCTTAGAGGCCTTAGATGTCTTGAGTATGGACTGATTTAATTTAACAGTTATATTAATTTTTTATCTTCATCCTATTTGTGCATAATTAATTGTGGAAATACTACTAATTTCTTCCATAATCTGTATTTTAGTATTTCTAATGTCAATATCATCCTGAATGTCAAGAAAATATTTATCCGACACACCAAAAAATTTCCCAAGTCTTATTGATGTATCTGCCGTTATTTTCCGTCTATCATGTAAAATATCCTGAATCCTTGATACAGGAACATGAATTTCCTGTGCCAATCTATACGCTGATAATCCAAATGGCAACATAAATTCTTCAGATAATATTTCACTCACTTTTGGAGTTTCAATATAATTTTCCATGTCAATCTCCTCTCTAATGATAATCTACTATTTCAACATCGTAAAAATTATTTCCATCTGGTCTAAAGCATATTCTATATTGATCGTTAATTCTAATGCTGTATTGTCCATCCCGATCACCTTCCAATTTTTCCAAATGGTTAGCAGGTGGTACTCTCAAATCCTCCAAACTTTGTGCATTATCAATCATAATCAATTTTCGCAACGCTATCCTTTGTATTACTTGTGGCAGTTTCTTTGAGAACGTCTGATTATATATTTTTTCAGTTTCTCGGTCTGTAAATGTTTTTATCATGTTTCTATTATACCCGTTTCTCGTGTATATGTCAATTCAAATCAAACTAATATGCATTGAATCGAAAATATACCTGTGATAAAATACAAAGCAATAAATCAAGATTTTCATAGGAGAATGATAATGTCTAAAGCTTTATTTCTAGATATCGATGGTGTACTAAATTCTAATTTTGAAAATGACATCCATCAAAGAGAAATCAGCAACGGCACATTAATTGATGAAGAAAAAATCAAACTATTAGCACATTTAGTAAATAAAACAAACTCAAAAATAATTCTCCACTCCGGATGGCGTATGTGGTTTGATTCAGAATTAAAACCGCTTCGCATAGAAGCAAAGAAATTGATTGAATCATTAGAAAAAGAAGGATTGCACATAGATGGTATAACACCAGATTTAACAACTGAAGAAATTAGAAAAACAAAGAAATTCAGTCTGGTAAAAGCTGATGAAATTCTTTTATGGTTAAAATCGCATAACGATGTTACTGAATGGGTAGTTCTTGATGATCTTGATCTGCATAATACTCAAATAGAGCAACACCAGGTAAAGCCTGACCCTACAATAGGGTTGACTCTTGAAGATGTAGAAAACGCAGTAAAATTCTTGGAGGAAAAAATGAACATAGTTTTATACTCAGATAAAATAGATGAATATTTAAAACATGATGATGTTATTGATTATGAGAATGAAGCCATTGCCCAACTGGCTGATACATTATTTCAAAAAGCATCTAATGAGCAGGAATTCATCAAGCTAACATATGAATTTGTTCGTGATAAAATTTCACATTCTGCAGATATAAATGAAGATACAATTACATGTACCGCTTCAGAAGTTCTAAAAGCCGGTCATGGAATCTGCTTTGCAAAATCTCATTTACTGGCCGCTCTATTACGCTGTAAATCCGTTCCAACAGGCTTTTGTTATCAAAAGTTGATTTTAGACGATGAAACAGCACCTGTCCTAATATATCATGGACTAAATGGCGTATATATTAAAGACTGTCAAAAATGGATAAGGCTAGACGCAAGAGGGAATAAACCGGGTGTGAACGCACAGTTTTCAGTCGAAACAGAACAACTTGCATTCCCAGTACGTCCTGAAATGGGAGAAGAAGATAATTTTATCATATATCCTGACCCCGATATAAAGGTATTGGAAAAACTAAGAAAAAGCAAGACAAGGACTGAACTATGGGACAATCTTCCAATTGAATTAGAGTATGATACCGATTTGAAGCATAATACTGATTTGGAGCATAATTATGTTTGAAGCTATTTTTAAGATGAAAAAAATTAATATAGAAAAAATATCTGCTTACGGCTTCATCAGACAAGACGAAAAATGGATATATGAAACCAACATCATTAATGGTGCTTTCAGACTCTGTGTTTATTTATCAAAAAACGGAGATGTGGATACTAATCTAATAGAGATTGAAAATGGCGAACCTTATGTACTTTATAAGACAAATGCTTCCGGTGCTTTTGTCGGAGAAATCAGGGCAGCAATCGAAGCAGTACTTACAGATATTGCCAATGCCTGCTACGATTCATCAGTTTTCAAAACAAATCAGGCACAAATGGCAATAGAATATGTTCGTGAAAAATATGATGATGAACTGGAATTCTTATGGCCGACATCTCCTGCTAACGCTATATGGAGAAGGAAAGACACCGGGAAGTGGTATGGTGCGATTTTGACAGTAAATGAGAAAAAGATAGGGCTTAACACTGATAAAATAGTGGAAATTCTTGACCTGCGCATGAAACCCGATGACAGGGATGATATTTTATCAAGAGAGCATTACTACCCCGGCTGGCATATGAATAAAAAGAGTTGGTATACACTTGTCTTTGATAATCATATTTCAGACGAAGAAATAAAACTGAGGATAACTGAAAGTTATGACTTAGCAAAAAAATAAGAACCATAAAATATACATTGAAACCAATATCAGTTTGTGATATGATATACACAATATATTGTTAGTGTAATTATACTATGCCACAATTTAAGGAGGTATCTTATGACAGTAAATGAATGTATTAAGGGACGCAGAAGCATCCGTAAATTCAAACCGGATAAAATTGATCATACTCTTTTATCTGAAATTGTTGAAGCAGCTTCTTTTGCACCAAGCTGGAAAAATACACAGATTACGCGTTACATCGCTATAGAAGGCGAACTTAAGGATAAAATTGCAAGTGAAGGCACTACTCCTTTTCCAAACAACGGAAATATAATTTCTAATTCACCTATGCTGATTGCCGTTACTGTTATTAAGAATAGATGTGGCTATGAAAGAGACGGTTCTTTTACCACTCCACGCAAAGATACATGGCAGATGTATGACGCAGGCATTGCATCACAGACTTTCTGTCTCGCTGCTTATGACAGAGGTGTCGGTTCTGTTATCTTAGGTATATTTGATCAGGAAAAAATTGAATCCTTGCTTGAATTACCTGAAGACCGTGAACTTGTTGCACTTATTCCTATCGGCTATCCGGACGAAACACCGGCTGCTCCCAAGCGGAAAACGGTAGATGATTTATTGTCTTTCCAATCATAAATACATTAAATAGAAGGGATTTAATCTCTTCTATTTTTTTAGAATTAATCCACTGGAAAATTAGGAATTTCCAAGTTGGATGATTGCGAAATAGAAGAAAGGAGCTATATTATGAGACACTTGATGAATCCTCTGGATTTTACGACCGAGGAGCTTGACTCACTTTTTGATCTGGCAAATGACATTGAAAAAAATCCGGCAAAGTATGCACATGCCTGTGAGGGTAAAAAGCTTGCCACCTGTTTCTATGAACCGAGTACACGTACACGCTTAAGTTTTGAATCAGCAATGCTTGGTCTTGGCGGACAAGTTCTTGGCTTTTCGGACGCCGGTTCATCTTCTGCTGCAAAAGGTGAAAGCGTTTCCGATACAATAAGGGTTATTTCCTGCTATGCCGATATCTGCGCAATGCGCCATCCCAAAGAGGGCGCGCCTATGGTAGCGGCGGAAAGATCCGGAATTCCGGTTATTAATGCAGGAGACGGCGGACACCAGCATCCTACGCAGACTTTAACAGACCTTTTAACCATACGTTCTCTCAAAGGGCGGCTCGGTAATTTTACAATCGGTCTTTGCGGGGATCTTAAGTTTGGCAGAACCGCACACTCACTTATTAATGCGCTTGTCAGATATCCCAATATACACTTTTATTTCATCTCTCCACCTGAGCTTAGAGTGCCGGATTATATTACCGATATGCTTAAGGAAAAGAAAATTGTATACAAGGAAGTAATCCGATTGGAAGAATGTATGCCTATGTTGGATTTACTTTATATGACAAGAGTTCAACGTGAGCGCTTTTTCAATGAAGAAGACTATGTACGTCTGAAAGATTTCTATATACTTAATAAACCTAAAATGGCAATGGCCAAAAAAGACATGCTTGTGCTTCATCCCCTGCCGCGTGTCAATGAAATTTCGGTTGAAGTGGATGATGACCCCCGCGCCGTTTATTTTAAACAGGTACAGTATGGTGTCTATGTGCGAATGGCGTTGATTTTGACTTTGTTGGAAATACAGGTATAAATTCATTGTAACGAACTTAAACAATATAAGCAAAAATGAAAACAATTTTGCAGTTGTCTATATACTATCATATTAATACGAGGAGAATATAAATATGTTAAACGTAGGAAAGATTGAAGAGGGTTTTGTATTAGACCATATTGAGGCCGGTAAGAGCCTGTCTATTTACCATCATCTGCAGTTAGATAAACTGGACTGTATGGTTGCAATTATTAGAAATGCACGCAGTGATAAGATGGGAAAAAAGGATATTCTTAAAGTGGAATGTGATATAAATACTCTGAACTTAGACGTTTTAGCGTTTATTGATCACAATATTACCGTTAATGTAATCAAAGACGGAGAACTGATAGATAAAAAGGATCTTGTGCTTCCCAAGAAGATAAAAAATATTATTAAATGCAAGAATCCAAGATGTATAACTTCCATCGAACAGGGACTTCCCCATATCTTCGTTCTCGCGGATGAAAAGGCAGAAATCTACCGCTGTAAGTATTGCGAAGAGAAGTATAACGAAAGATTCTAAAAAATAAGGTATCTTATTATGGTTTGACAATAATGTTACAAATCATATAAGATACCTTCTGAATTTTATACATATATAAATACAGCAGCACTACCTTGCTCATTTATTTTACGCATTGGTTGAACATCCCGACCTCTATCCGCATAAGCTCATCCGCATAGTTTCTTAAGATTTCCCTGGTCTGTTCTTCCACATTCTGGTTAGTTCCGTTCTTATAGCAAATCCTATGTTCCATGCTCGCCCATAAATCCATAGAAATAGTTCTGATCTGTACTTCCACCGGAAAATACTGCGTTTCCTCAAGCGTATATATCGGCACTCCAAGAACCATATGATAGCTTCTGTATCCGTTATTCTTAGGCTCTTTTACATAGTCTCTTTCCTTGATCATCAAAACGCCGGTCTGCTTTCTTATCGCAGAAACAACACTGTAAATATCATCCTCAAAATAACATATAACCCTGATTCCTGCAATATCCGTAAGTGCATCTCTCGCTATTTCAGCGGATACCGGAAGTTCTTTCTTTTCTAACTTCTTAACAATGCTGTTCTTGCTTTTAATCCTATGCTGGATATTATGTATAGGATACTGCATGCTTCTGCTTCTGTATTCTGCATTGAGACTGTTAAGACGAATCTGTATTATTGTAAGCGCCTCCGAATAAGGCTTAATTAAGCTGTCATATTCCTCCTGAGTAATTCTTCCCGCATCAATGTTATAATGCTGATTTTCATTTTCTGTTTCTAATCCCATAACCCTTTATACCATTCCATTATTTTCATATTAACTACCATGCTTTATCCCCAATTAATGCACGCTTTCTCTTGTTTAAAGATACTCTCCGTACGTCCTATTGTCAATCGTTTTGGCAGATATTTAACACAATGTTCATACTTATACCTAATATTTTATTATATTAAAAAAAGTTTGTTTTATGATAACAAATTTCTATGATTTTGAAAACAATCAAATATAAATCAATCTTATAAATGTACTGAATAAAATACAATTTTTTTCATAAATAATAT
>CAMWKB010000035.1 GCA_947174705.1 uncultured Lachnospiraceae bacterium | reverse complement strand
CGCATGAAGAATGGCTCGTTAGAGACATTCTTCCGGGTGAAAAAGACTTGCTGCGCAAGTCGTAGAAAATCTTTGCGAAGCGTCCAATGGCGCGAGCATTAGATTTTCTTTTCACCCTATTATATACATAGAAAACAGGAAAAATCTACTGTAAAAGTAAATTTTATGAAAAAACTTTAGAAATCTTTAATACTTGTGTCCACAAATTCATAATTATCTTATTGATTTATAAAATTCTGTTAAATATAATAGGTATAGATGAAAAATATAATAGGTTTATTCTAAAATCTTATATATTGGAAAGCGAGGATACCTCATTAATGGATAATAATCTTAACCAGTATGATGGTAACTATAATAATGGCAATAACAATCCTAACAGAGGTCAGGATAATAAAGGCGGTTCAGGAGGACCGGGAGGCAGCGGAAATGACCCTAAGAAGCAGAGTTTTGTGATATTAATTATTGCGGCGCTGATTACACTGTTCAGCATCAGCATGTTTATGAAATTTATGACAGGCTCTGCCAATAAGGAAATAAGCTATAACGAATTCGTAGCGATGATAGAAAAAAATGAGATTGAAAGCGTTGTAGTTGATTCGGACAAGATAACTATTTATCCGGCGCAAAAAGGAAATACAAATCCGTTTATTTATGCTTATAGCGGAAGTCCTACCTATTATACAGGTAAAATGGAGGATGACGATACACTTACCGCGAGATTATTAGAGCATGGCATTGAGCTGAATAAGCAGGTGTCGGACAGTTCCAGCATTATTATTACAGTGCTGTTGTATTATGTGCTTCCGATTCTGCTCATGTGGGGGCTTTTGAGCCTTTTGTTTAGAAGAATGGGTAATGGCGGACCGATGGGAGTAGGCAAGAGCAATGCCAAGGTATATGTACAGAAGGAGACCGGAATTACTTTTCAGGATGTGGCAGGTGAAGACGAAGCTAAGGAATCTCTTGTAGAGGTCGTAGACTTTTTGCACAATCCGGGGAAATATTCTAAGATAGGTGCAAGGCTGCCTAAGGGAGCTTTATTGGTGGGACCGCCCGGTACAGGTAAAACGCTGTTGGCGAAGGCTGTAGCCGGAGAAGCACATGTGCCGTTTTTCTCATTGTCCGGTTCGGACTTTATTGAGTTGTATGTCGGCGTCGGAGCTTCGCGTGTCAGGGATTTGTTTAAGGAAGCGGAGAAAAACGCGCCCTGTATCGTATTCATAGATGAAATTGATGCGATAGGAAGAAGCCGCGATACGAAATACGGCGGGGGAAATGAAGAACGCGAACAGACGTTGAATCAGCTGCTTTCTGAGATGGATGGTTTTGACGGTAAAAAGGGAATAATTATTCTGGCGGCAACAAACCGTCCTGAGATATTGGATAAGGCCCTGCTTCGTCCGGGACGTTTTGACAGAAGAATTATTGTAGACAAACCTGATTTAAAAGGTCGTGTGGAAATACTCAAGGTTCATTCCAAAGATGTATTAATGGATGAGAGTGTTGATTTAGATGAAATTGCGCTTGCAACTTCAGGGGCAGTCGGTTCGGACCTTGCCAATATGATTAATGAGGCGGCGATTAACGCCGTTAAAATGGGAAGGGAATTTGTAAGTCAGAAGGACTTGTTTGATGCGGTGGAGCAGGTGCTTGTAGGAAAAGAGAAAAAAGACCGTATTATGAGTAAAGAAGAACGTAAAATCGTTTCTTACCACGAAGTCGGACATGCGCTTGTCAGCGCTTTGCAGAAAAATTCGGAGCCGGTACAGAAGATTACAATCGTACCAAGGACAATGGGTGCGCTTGGTTATGTTATGCATGTGCCGGAGGAAGAAAAGTATCTTGATACGGAAGCGGAACTTAGGGACAGGCTTGTAGGTCTGCTAGGCGGACGTGCAGCAGAAGAAATAGTATTCGATACGGTAACAACAGGCGCAGCAAACGATATTGAGCAGGCTACAAGTATAGCGCGTAATATGATTACCAGATTTGGTATGAGTAAGAAGTTTGGGCTTATGGGACTTGCTACCGTAGAGAGCCAATATCTGGACGGAAGGGCTTCACTGACCTGTTCGGATGTGACGGCAGCCGATATAGATACGGAAGTTATGAAGCTTTTGCACGACAGCTATAAGCAGGCGAAGAAGTTATTGAAAGCCAATAGGGAATTAATGGATAAGCTTGCGGATTATCTTATTGAAAAAGAAACTATTACCGGTAAGGAATTTATGAAAATATACCGCAAAGAGAAAGGAATTCCGGAGCCGGCAGAAGACGAGAAAGATAAAAAGGAAGAGCGTTTTAAAGTTGACCCTCATAAGCATACAGAGGAACAGAAGCCACAGACAGAAAATCCTCAAAGCGGACAGGGGAATCAGACGCAGAATTCTCAGATGCCGCAGGGCAATCCGATGCAGATGCATCAGGAAAATCCAACGCAGATGCCGCAGGGCAATTTTTCACAGACAGGATATCAACCTATGCCGCCACAGCAGCAGCCTAACGTGGGACTCTTTTCACGCTCAAATATAGCGCAGAATTTTTCACAGGCGTTAAGGGAGGAGAGCGACAATATTGCTGAGCAGTCTGATGTGAATGAACCGGATGTGGGGAACTCAAATCCGGGCGAAGAAAGAACTAACGGCCCTGATACAAATTAAGTAAATATACCAAAATATAAATAAAAGAACAGCAAAGGCAAAGCAGATTAACAGGCTTTGCCTTATGCCGTTTTGAAATGGAGAATCTAATGTTCGATGTAGCGGAAGAACTGAAAAAACTTCCCAATAGTCCGGGAGTTTATATAATGCATGATGTCAACGACTCGATTATTTATGTGGGGAAGGCAGTTAACCTTCACAATAGAGTGCGCTCTTATTTTCGTAAAATTGTCGGACGCGGGCCGCAGATTGACAGAATGGTTGAGCAGATTGCAAGATTTGAATATATAGTGACGGATTCGGAGCTGGAGGCTCTTGTACTGGAAAATAATCTAATAAAAGAACATAGTCCGAAGTATAATACTATGTTAAAGGACGATAAAACATATCCCTACATAAAGGTTACTATGGGTGAAGAATATCCGAGGATATTATTTTCGAGGGATATGAATAATTTTTCGGAAAGAAAGAAATATGACAAATCAAAGTATTTCGGGCCATATACAAGCGCGGCGGCAGTAAAAGACACTATAGAGCTTATGAATAAATTGTATAGTTTAAGAACATGCAATCGTAAACTTCCAAGGGATATAGGACTGGACAGGCCGTGTCTGAATTATCACATAAAACAATGTATGGCTCCTTGTCAGGGTTATATAAGCAAAGAGGAATATAGAGAACGCGTTGAACAGGCGCTTGATTTTTTGAATGGAAATTACAAGCCAATTTTACAGGAATTAGAGCAGAAGATGCAGGAAGCGTCGGAGAAGCTTGAATTTGAAGACGCGATTCGTTACAGGGATTTATATAACAGCGTCAAGAGCGTGGCACAAAAGCAGAAGATAACCGACAGTGACGGAGAGGACAAGGATATCATAGCGTTGGCAAAGGATGAAACGGATGCGGTGGTACAGGTCTTTTTTGTACGGAGCGGTAAATTGATCGGGCGGGAACATTATTATATGACACATGTGTCAGGATATGACAGCCAACAGATACTTTTGGATTTTGTAAAACAGTTTTATGCGGGCACGCCTTTTATACCTAAGGAGCTTATGCTGCAGGAGGATATTGCGGATATTGATATACTGGAGAAGTGGCTGAGTATGAGAAAGGGCAGCAGGGTGTATCTGCGTGTACCCAAGAAGGGGAGCAAGGAGAAGCTGGTCGAGCTTGCGGCTCAGAATGCAAAGCTTGTCTTAAGTCAGGATAAAGAGCGCATTAAGAGAGAAGAAGGACGTACAATAGGCGCAGTAAAGGAAATTGCAGGATTGCTTGATCTGGACGCTGTGAGCAGGATGGAGGCCTTTGATATTTCCAACATCAGCGGATTCGCTAATGTGGGCTCGATGGTAGTTTATGAAAAAGGTAAGCCTAAGCGCAGTGATTACCGTAAGTTCAAAATACAGTCGGTTTCGGGGCCGGATGATTATGCCTGTATGAAAGAAGTTCTTACGAGACGTTTTATACATGGTATGGAGGAAAAAGCAGAACTCGACAGGAAAGAAATAGATAGAGAATTCGGCAGCTTTACGAAGTTCCCGGATTTGCTTCTTATGGACGGCGGAAAAGGTCAGGTCAACATAGCGTTGCAGGTGCTTGAGGAACTGCATATTGATATTCCGGTGTGCGGTATGGTTAAGGATGACAATCATAGGACGAGGGGACTATATTATAATAACGTGGAGATTCCGATTGATACACATTCGGAAGGATTTAAACTGATCACGAGAATACAGGATGAGGCTCACAGGTTTGCTATAGAATATCACCGTTCGCTGCGTTCTAAGGCGCAGGTTAAATCAGTTTTAGACGATATTCCGGGTATTGGTCCGGCAAGGCGCAAGGCGATGATGAAGCATTTTAAATCAATCGACGAAATTAAGAACGCGGAGGTTGAACAGCTTTGTGAAGTTCCGGAAATTCCGGAGCATATTGCCAGACAGGTGTACGATTTTTTTCATACGGACAGAACTCAGGAATGATTGATATTGCAAATTGATTGTGCTAAAATATATTGCATAAGTTGAATATGGGGGATGGGTGTTATGCCAAGTATCAGTTTGTCTAAAGTAATTGAAAAAATGAATTGCGAAAACCTTACGCCGGAAATTGACATTTCCAAAATAAAGGTTAACCAGCCTGATATTAACAGGCCGGCATTGCAGATGGCAGGGTATTTCGAGCATTTTGACGCAACCCGGTTACAGGTAATAGGGTTTGTAGAGTATTCCTATATGCTTAGTCTGGATAAAACGGTACAGCTGGCGAATTACGAACAATTTTTGTCTAATCCTATTCCCGGAGTTGTTTTCTGCAGGGAATTACAGCCTGACGATTTGTTCAGGGAAATCGCGGTAAGGCACGGAGTGCCGCTTTTAATGAGCAAGAAGGCAACGTCCGCGTTTACGGCCGAGGTTATTAGATGGCTGAATGTAGAGCTGGCTCCATGTATTTCCGTACATGGCGTGCTTGTAGATGTTTATGGTGAGGGTGTGCTTATTACAGGCGAAAGCGGAATAGGTAAATCGGAGGCAGCGCTTGAGTTGATTAAGAGAGGACACCGACTTGTGACGGATGATGTAGTGGAGATAAGAAAGGTCAGCGACGATACGTTAGTCGGCACCGCGCCTGATGTTACGAAGCATTTTATAGAATTGCGCGGAATCGGCATTATAGATGTGAAGGCTCTTTTCGGAGCTTCGAGTGTAAGGGATACGACGTCTATAGATTTAGTAATTAAATTAGAAGAATGGAATAAAGATAAGGAATATGACCGTCTGGGCTTGGAAGAGGAGTATACGGAATACCTGGGAAATAAGGTAGTATGTCACAATATTCCTATCAGACCGGGACGTAATCTCGCGATTATCTGTGAATCGGCGGCGGTAAATCATCGTCAGAAGAAGATGGGATATAATGCGGCTCAGGAGTTATATCAGCGTGTTCAGAAATCGCTTGCCAAGCGGCGTGATGAGGATGACGATTAAATTTAGGAGGATTATTTTATGAAAAGTCATGTATTTGGAGTAGATGTGGGTGGAACAACCGTTAAGTTGGGATTATTTGATACAGACGGCAATCTCTTAGATAAATGGGAAATTCCTACAAGGACGAACGATGGCGGTAAGAATATCCTGCCTGATATTGCCGCAAGCATTGAAAGCAAAATGGACGAAAAAAACATTACTAAAGAAAGTCTGGCAGGAGTAGGCGTCGGAGTACCGGGACCGGTAGACGGAAACGGGATTGTACATAAGGCGGTCAATCTTGGGTGGAATCAGTTTGATTTAAAGAAAGAGCTTGGCAGTATTCTTAACGGAATACACATAGAAGCAGGTAATGATGCGAATGTAGCCGCACTTGGCGAACTGTGGAAGGGCAGCGGACAAGGTTATAAGAGCATTGTTGCGGTAACGCTTGGAACCGGCATTGGCGGCGGAATTATTATTGATGGTGAAATTCTTTCTGGAGCAACCGGCGCGGGCGGTGAAATCGGTCATATTCATGTAGAGGATAATGAGATTGAAGCATGTGGCTGCGGTAATCATGGCTGTTTGGAACAATATGGTTCAGCTACAGGTATTACGAGGCTTGCAAAAAGGCTTTTAGAGACAAGCGATAAGGATAGCGTATTAAGAACCGGTGAAGTATCCGCCAAAGCTGTTTTTGATGCGGTAAAGGCAGGAGATGAGCTTGCAGTAGAGGTTGCAAAGCAATTTGGAGAATATCTGGGAAAAGGCCTTGGAATCATTGCAAGTATTGTTAATCCTGAGATTTTTGTTATCGGGGGCGGGGTTTCTAAAGCAGGAGAAGTGCTGTTCGACTATATCAGGCCTGTTTTTGAGGAAACGGTATTTCATGGCAGCAGGGATGCGGTTTTTGCCCTTGCGTCTCTTGGAAATGACGCGGGAATCTATGGGGCTGCCAAAATGGTATTAGATTAAATGTTTTGTGCATAATTTATTATAATTGAATGTAATATAATTAAATAGAAATGAGACGGTGCGAGAATTGAGTTTGGGAACATCTATGTATGATTATATCGAAAATATCATTCCAAAAGACAGGATGTTATTTGAAGAACCTATGAGCAGGCATACTACCTTCAGAGTGGGAGGAGAAGCAGAATGTCTGATTCAGATAAAAGAAGAGGAAGAATTAATAAAACTGGTGCCTTATCTGAATCGGGTAGGACAGAGGTATTTCATTCTCGGAAACGGAAGTAATCTTCTGGTAGGAGACAAGGGTTATCGTGGTATTGTAATCAGCCTTGGAGGCGGTATGAACAAGATAGAGGTTGATGGAAACCGGATTTGTGTCCAGGCCGGCGCTCTTTTATCCCAGACGGCGATTGCCGCAAGGGAGGCAGGACTTTCCGGAATGGAATTTGCAGTGGGAATTCCCGGCAGCGTAGGCGGTGGCATAGTGATGAATGCGGGCGCTTATGACGGAGAAATGAAGCAGATAACAGAGTCTGTTAAGGTAATGGATGTTGAAGGAAGAATTCTCACATTGGATAATGATACTATGGAATTCGGTTACCGCACCAGCATTATTAAGAACAGACCGTTTATAGTGCTGGAAGTAGTGCTGCGTCTTCAGGCAGGAGACAAAGAAAAGATTCAGCAGAAAATGGATGAGCTTATGGCCAAACGCATAAGTAAACAGCCATTGAATTTTCCAAGTGCCGGAAGTACGTTTAAACGTCCGGAGGGATATTTTGCGGGGAAATTAATTATGGATGCCGGAATGAGAGGGTACAGCATAGGAGGCGCGAGGGTTTCGGATAAGCATTGCGGATTTATTGTTAATACGGGAACTGCAACGGCGGCGGATATTAAAGAAGTGATTGAAGAAGTTCAGGAAAGGGTTAAGGAACGTTTCCGGGTTACTTTAGAGCCGGAGGTTGTGTTCCTTGGAGATTTTTAGAGAGGTTGTAAGATGAGATTTGTGGTAGTGACCGGAATGAGCGGCGGCGGCAAAAGTACGGTATTGAAGATGTTGGAGGATGCAGGTTTTTATTGCGTAGATAATCTGCCCGTTCCGCTGATTGAAAAATTCATGGAATTGATTATGACGCCGGGCACAGAAATTACAAAAGTGGCGCTGGGACTGGACGTACGTGCCGACCAGCCTTTTGAAGATGTGCGTAAGACCTTGGGAAAACTCAGAGACGATGGTTATACGTTTGAAATTCTTTTTATGGATGCCAGCGATAACGTACTTATTAAACGCTATAAGGAAACCAGAAGAATGCATCCGCTCTCTCCCGAAGGAAGGATAGAAGACGGCGTTGGTAAAGAAAGAAAAATTCTTGAAGGCATAAAGAAAAAGTCGGATTATGTCATAGACACTTCTAATCTTTTAACAAGAGAACTAAGGGAGGAACTGGGACGTATTTTTGTAGGGAATGAGGGCTACAATTCCCTTATGATAACCATTCTTTCCTTTGGTTTTAAAAACGGAATTCCGGCGGATGCAGATTTGGTATTTGACGTTAGGTTTTTGCCTAATCCGTTTTATATTGATGAACTGAAACATAAGACAGGGAATGATAAGGAAGTGCAGGATTATGTCCTCAGCTTTATGGAAGCGTCGGATTTTATGGAAAAACTGGTGGACATGCTTAACTTTTTAATTCCTAATTATATAAAAGAAGGAAAATATCAGCTTGTAGTAGGAATAGGCTGTACTGGCGGAAAGCATCGCAGTGTTACGCTCGCCAATGAATTGTATGCGCGGATGAAAAACCGCGGCAGTTATGGTATTAAATTGTACCATAGAGATATAGGATAAGAAGGTGACAGGCGTGTCGTTTTCCGGAGAGGTAAAAGAAGAGCTGACAACATATATAAACTCTGCAAGGCATTGTCAATTAGCGGAGCTGGCGGCATTAATTCATTTTGCCGGACATCTTACAGAAGATGGTGAACATTTAAGACTGGAAGATATGGAAAATGAAGCAGTTGTCAGAAAATGCTTTACATTATTAAAAAAAACATTTAATATAAATAATGTTATGCGGGAATCGGATGAGGAAAAAATTCTTCAGGCGATGCACCTGTATGACAGCGACCATCATATTATCTCACTTGATATGCCGGTAAATTCTCTATTGATAAAAAATAATTGCTGTGCGAGAGCCTACTTGAGAGGTGCTTTTATTTGTATAGGGTCTATGAGTGATCCAAATAAGAGCTATCATCTTGAATTTGTGTGTGCAACACTTTCGCAGGCGGAACAGCTGAGGAGTATAATCAAGGACTTTCAAATAGAGGCTAAGATTATTAAGCGTAAGAAGTACCATGTCGTCTATTTGAAAGAGGGGGCCGGAATTGTGGATTTGCTTAATGTTATGGGAGCGCATGTATCTCTGATGAATCTGGAGAACCTCAGAATTGTGAAAGAAATGCGTAACTCCATTAATCGTCGCGTGAATTGTGAGGCGGCTAATATTACCAAAACGGTTAATGCGGCAACTAAGCAGATAGAGGATATTTTATTGATCAAAGAGCAATACGGTTTTGAAAAACTTCCGGACAATCTGCGTCAGATGGCGGAGGTGCGTCTGGAATATCCGGAAGCGCCTTTGAAGGAACTTGGCGGGTATCTGGAACCGACGGTAGGAAAATCAGGAGTAAACCACCGGCTTAGAAAATTAAGTGAGATTGCTGAACATATGCGGTTATAAAGGAGGAGTTATTATGATTCAAAAATCTGTCCAAATCAAGTTAGAAGGCGGTTTGGAAGCGCGTCCGGTAGCTATGCTTGTACAGGTCGCAAGCCAATATGATAGTCAGGTGTACATCGAGTCGGCTAACAAAAAAGTTAATGCCAAAAGTATAATGGGCATGATGGGCCTCGGGCTCAATCAGGGAGAATCTGTGACTGTTATTGCAGACGGAACAGATGAAGCTGACGCAGTTGCAGGAATTGAAAATTTTTTAAACGGCAAATAGTAAGGCATAAGATAAAAGAGATTTCCAATATGGGAGTCTCTTTTTCGCAGGAGGAGTAGAATATGGGGAAAAATATGCTTTTTGTCTATAATCCAAGAGCCGGTAAGGCACAGATTAGAAGTAACCTGTTGGATATAATTGATATTTTTGTTAAAGCAGATTATGAAGTGACGGCGTATCCGACACAGAAGCCCGGAGATGCCATCAAGGCAGTTAAAAATCGGAGAGAAGGCTATGATATTGTAGTGTGCAGCGGAGGCGACGGAACGCTTGATGAAGTTGTCAGGGGAATGATGAGATGTGAGGAGAAATTGCCCATAGGCTATGTGCCTGCTGGGAGTACAAATGATTTTGCCAACAGTCTGAAGATTCCGAGAAGCATGATTAAGGCAGCGGACGTGGTTGTAAACGGTAAACTGTTTAAATGTGATGTCGGCGCTTTTAACGATGACAGTTTTATTTACGTGGCTGCTTTTGGGATTTTTACAGATGTAGCATATGAAACTAAACAGGATTTGAAAAACGTCCTTGGACATACTGCGTATCTTTTAGAAGGTATGAAAAGGCTTTCTTCGATTAAATCATATCATATGAAAATTACCTGTGATGATATGGAGTTAGATGAAGAGTATATTTATGGGATGATTACCAATTCCAATTCCGTAGCCGGTTTCAAGGGGATTACCGGTAAAGACGTGGAATTGAACGATGGCATGTTTGAAGTGACATTGATAAGAAAACCGGCGATTTTAAAAGATATGAATGATATTATGGCAGCGCTTACGGATAAAAGAATTGAATCGGACGCTATCAAAGTTTTTAAGGCTTCCAAAATAATAATAGAGTCGGAGCAGGAAGTGGCGTGGACGCTGGATGGCGAATATGGCGGCAGTCACAATAAGGTTGTGGTGGAGAATAAGAAAGAAGCTTTGGAAATTAAAGTTCCTTTTGAAATTTTAAAATAAGTTAGATTGGAAGCATGGAGGATTAATATGATAGTACAAAAATATAAAGATATGTTAAAAGGAAAGTCTGTTATCAGACAGCTTTCGGAGTTTGCAACAGCAAGGGGTGAAGTAATCGGCTATGAAAATGTATTTGATTACAGCCTCGGAAACCCCTCGGTTCCGGTACCTCAGAAATTTACGGATGTAATGATAGATATGCTGACAAACCGCGACCCAATGGAACTGCATGGTTACAGTCAGAGTTTGGGAATACCTGCGGTGCGCGCTAAAATAGCCGAATCTTTGAATCAGCGTTTTGGGATGAACTATACGGGAAATCACATTTTTATGACTACAGGGGCAGCAGGAGCAATCGCCCATGCGATAAGATGTGTTACGCAGCCGGGAGATGAAATCCTGACATTTGCACCGTATTTTCCGGAGTATAATCCTTATATCAATTTAAGCGGCGCGGTTCTAAAAGTAGTTCCGGCTAATGTTGAGGATTTTCAGATAAATTTTGAGGCTTTTGAAGAAATGCTTACGGAAAAAGTTATGGCGGTGCTTATTAATACGCCGAACAATCCGTCAGGAATTGTTTATACAACCGAAACCATACAAAAACTTGCAAAGGTAATGACTGATAAGTCCAAAGAATATGGACATGATATTTTCCTTATTTCAGACGAACCTTATAGAGAGATTGTATTTGATGGTGTAGATGCGCCTTATGTATCCAAGTTCTATGATAATTCGTTCTCATGTTATTCATATTCCAAGTCCTTGTCGCTTCCGGGCGAAAGAATTGGTTACATAGCTGTTAATCCTGCTTGTACCGATGCGGAATATATTACAAATATGTGCGCACAGATTTCAAGAGGAACCGGACATAACTGTCCGCCGTCAATTATTCAGCTGGCAGTAGCCGAGGTGCTTGATTTAACTTCCGATTTATCGGTATATGAGAAAAATATGAACATATTATATAAAGAGCTCACTTCCCTTGGATTTGAGTGCGTGAAGCCCGGGGGAACTTTCTATATGTTCCCTAAGGCACTTGAGGATGATGCGGTTGCTTTTTGTGAAAAGGCAAAGAAGTATGATTTGATTCTAGTGCCCGGAGATACTTTTGGCGCACCGGGATATTTCAGAATCGCATATTGCATTGATACAGAGAAGGTGGAACGCTCACTGGATGCATTTAACAGGTTCGTAAAAACGGAGTACCGATAGGAGACATGGAGGGAAAATAATGATAGAAATTTTAAAGGCGGTGTTGTTTGGTATCGTAGAGGGAATTACGGAATGGCTTCCTATAAGCAGTACCGGACATATGATTCTGCTTGATGAGTTTGTGTCGCTGAATGTATCGGAAGAGTTTCTGGAAATGTTTCTGGTTGTTATACAGCTGGGGGCGATTCTGGCAGTCGTGGTACTTTTTTGGGATAAGATTTTTCCGTTTGACTTGAAGAAGAAACCGTTCATTAAAAAGGATATTTTTGATTTGTGGTTTAAGATTCTGGTGGCGTGCATACCGGCAGCAGTAATAGGCTTGGCGTTTGACGATGTATTTGACGCTTTGTTTTATAATCCGCCTTGTGTGGCAATTGCGTTAATCGTATTCGGTATTGCATTTATTGTAATTGAGAGCCGTAATAAAAATATGTCGCCGCGCATAGAGAGCTTGGGGCAGATTACATACAAAACAGCATTGGTAATCGGCGTGTTCCAGCTTATAGCTGCAATTTTTCCGGGAACCTCACGCTCGGGAGCAACAATAGTGGGTGCACTGTTAATCGGCGTATCCAGAACCGTAGCAGCGGAGTTTACCTTTTTCTTAGCGATCCCGGTTATGCTGGGAGCAAGCCTGCTTAAACTTGTTAAGTTTGGTTTTGCTTTTACCGGATATGAGCTTACAATTTTGTTTGTCGGAATGGTGGTAGCCTTCCTTGTATCGGTTCTCGTTATACGATTCCTGATGGGCTATATCAAGAAGCATGATTTTAAAATTTTTGGCTGGTACCGTATTGTGTTGGGAGCGCTTGTGTTGTTGTATTTTATGATATAAAAAATGAAAAACCGATAGTTTTTACAGCATTTCGCATATATAATGTATATAAATAGCGATAGATTTGTGACAGTTTATTAGTTGACAACTCTTAATGCTTGGGTTAAAATCTTTCTATAATCTCGTGAACATACGTATTTTCAAGAGATTATATGAATGTTATATGACTAGTTTATTATTGCTATAAAGTTAAATTGTGGTTACATGGGAGGAGATTATTCATGGCAGAAACAAAGAAAACGGCAGTTGCAAAACCGGCAGCTAAAGCCGTAGCTGCTAAAGCAGCAGATACAAAGAAAGAAGAAGTTAAAGTAGAAGCAGCAGTAAAAGAAGCACCTAAGGCAGAAACAAAGAAAACGGCAGCAAAGAAAGCTCCTGCAAAAAAGACAACTGCTAAGAAAACTACCGCTAAGGCGGCAACAAAGAAAACAACAACAAAGACAACGGCAGCAAAAACAGCCGCTGCTAAAGCAGAAGTTGTATTGCAATTTGCAGGAAAAACTTATTCTAATGATGATCTTGTAAAGATTGCCAAGGATGTGTGGCAGTATGATCTTAATAGAGATCTCAAGGATTTCAAGACCGTTTCTATTTATGTAAAACCGGAAGAGAAACTCGCTTATTACGTTGTTAATGACGAAGTATCCGGAAGCTTTTCGATTTAAAAACCAAAGATTGTTGTAAATTTGGAATATATTTTATTTTTTTAAAAATTTGATTGATTTTAGAGAAAACAGTTAGTTTGAGGTGATATACTCAAATTGGCTGTTTTTTTGTTGTATCAATAATCTAACAATATGTGCTATAAATAACATTTTTTTTATACAATATCTTGTATATTAAAAAGGAAAGTGTTACAATATGAACAATTATAGGCAAAATTGTCGATTATTTCGGTGTATAAATAATAAAAAGGTGGAGGTTAAGATGAAAAAGAGAAGAGTATTGGCACTATTTCTGGCATTGAGCATGGCACTGAGTTCCAACGGATTTACTGCCCTGGCAGCAGACCAAGATTCGGTTGCGGCAATAGAAGCCGGCTTGTCAGAAGGAACCGATGAAACCGATGGAGAAAACACTGCATCAGATGCAAATGATGAAAACGGAAACAACGCGTCGGGAAATGAAGACGGCGCACAGGATAATACCGGTGAGAACGGAAATGCTTCGGAAGGAGGAAACGACGTTTCAGAAGGCGGAAATATGTCGGATGGAAACGGTGAGACCGAAGGCGGAAATTCATCGGAGAATAACGGCGGAACCGTAGACGATGGCGCTTCAAAGGAATCAGAAGGAGCTGGTGAGACTGAGGATGATGCTTTATCGGAAAATGATAGCGAAGATGGAAATGATGTTGATGCTTCCGATGAAGCAGATGTGTTAGATGATGCTGATTCTGAGAAGGATATTCAAATCGATGGCGAAGGTGTAGATGCTGCGAATAGTACCGGCGTACGTATTTGTACGTTTACTGACGAGACCGGTATGGCTGTTACATATGACTTGAATGCATCGCAAAACTATATATATGATGTAGATGATGAAACTGACCCGGCTAATCCTGTATTGACAGGGATTTCAGAGATGGTCAATGGAGTAAAGCAGCCTGTGAGGCTATCCGGAACTATTGAACTAAGACGGCCGAGAGATGATGAAAAACAATTTAATACGATTGGAGCAGGCGTTTTTAAAGCCAATACGGAGATAGAATATGTAATACTACCGGACAATGTTAAAAATATTGAATCGGGAGCTTTTTCGGGATGTAGTAAACTAAGGGGCATTAAATTGCCTTCAAAACTGGAGAAGATACAAGACAGTACATTTGAGGGATGCACAAAACTGACACAGCTGTCAATTCCCAAAGGAGCTACAAGCATAGGCAGCGCTGCATTTAAGGATGACAGCAGTTTGTTTATGGTATATATTAAGGACTCTACATACAGCAGTATGCTCAACATTGGCAGTTCTGCATTTGAAGGCTGTAATAAGCTGGAAAAATTTGGTTCGGATACCGATTTTGTTTTACCGGGAGATTTGAAAGAAATCGGTGCCAATGCATTTAAGGACTGCTATGCGATTAAAAAGGTAACGCTGCCGGATAACGTCAAAGAGCAATGGGTTGATAAAAAAGACCCTCTTACCGGTGAAGTGGTAAAAGATTCAAACGGCGAATCCATAAAAGAAAAAGTCAGTGTAGGACTGGGTACAGGCGCATTCATGAATTGTATAGGTCTGACAGACGTAACTCTTTCAGGAGTCGCAAATATTCCTAAGGAAGCTTTTAGCGGCTGTAGCAATTTGCTTTCAGTGAAATTTGCCAATGGGAATAAGAAGATTGGCGAAAGCGCATTTGAAAAATGTATAAGATTGGGCGAAGTGGTATTTTCAAATACAATCGATGAGCTTGACAAGAAAGCATTTAACGGCTGCAGCAATCTGAGATATGTTGAAATTCCGAATTCGGGGATGAAGGAGATACCTCCCAATGACAGTGTATTTCCAAATAATAACGAATATATTTTATGGATGCGGGGGCATGAAGATACTGAAGTACAAAAATACGCATTAGCGCACAATAATATGCGATTTATTGCATATAAAGAAAACTCAACAGAATATTTTAAATATACTTATCAGTGTCTGACTCCCAATATAGCGGGAACCGTTAAATTTTTCTGTGAGGATAAGGAAACCGATCCCAATGCTAAGAACGGTAAGAAAGGTGTTGGGGCAGGAGCGACAATTTATGTATCCGTAATTGGTTCCTCTACTGTGAAGCTGACCGAAGGTTCACTGAGATGTAACGGAACACCTATTGACAAAGATAGCGACGGTGTATTTTACACATTTACGATGCCTGTAGGCGGAGCATATGTAACGGCAGAATTTGAGCGCACAGGTAAGGATGAGAATCAGAATACGCTTGGCAGCGAGGATGATATTAAATCCGAATTGTCCAATGGCAATGAACTCAAAGTAGGGCAGACCACCAGAATGTTCCTGATAGATACGAGTCCGCAGGCAGGAGGCAGCGTTATTGCACCTTCCAAGATTAAGTTTTCTACCTCGGATAAGACGAAAGCATCTGTGTCAAATGATGGAACGATTAAGGCATTGAAAAAGGGTACGGTATACATAACGGCAGAATTTACTGACAATAGCAGTAAGAGCGTTTCTAAAGAAGCAACCATAATAATTGATGATGCCGAAGTAAGAAAACTGCGCCTTAAGCCATTATCGTATGATTCAAATATAATAAAAGTGGTTTCATCAGACCCGGCAGGGGTGGTTCTGAATAAAGTAAATGTAGAAAACAAGGATATTACGTTTACTATTTTAGCAACTGCGTATGATGAAGATGACGATAATATATCAGTTGGACTTAAATGGTCAACAAGTGATTCTAAGGTAGCAAAAATCAGTAAAAACAGTACTACCAATGCTGAATCCCAGAATACGATTACCATTCCGAAGGGGGCAAGCGGAGAGGCGGTAATTACGGCAACGGCTACTAATGCCGACCCTACAGATTCCCAGTATAAGAATATTTCGGAGAAATTCATTATTCGTGTACAAGATGTTACACCAAGGATTACAGCTTCTACCTTAACGCTCAATCCATATCAGGAAAAAGGCGCAATGTTAGAAATTATAGAGGCGTATGGGAATCCTGTTGATAAAGAACAAGTTAAGCTGATGAAATATGATGATAAGAATAAACCATCCAGCGAATTTATTTTAGCGCCTTACAAACCAGATGGTGTCGATGATAATGATAATGATTCCGTAAGCAGATTCGCAATTACGGCTCGTAACACAGAGCTTCCCGATGGAACATATAAGGCAAATGTATACGTGAAAATAAGTGACAATCCTTATTATCTGCCGCTGAATATTAAGGTTAAGAGGTCCACTCCGAATCCTAAGGTAAAGCTGGCGAAAAAGCAGCCCAAGCTTAACCTGTTCTATAGGAATGGAGGTGTAGTGCAAAAGGATGGCAGCATAGCCCCCGGAGAGGTAATACCTGAAATCAGCAACCTTGGAGATTTAGAGGAGGGAGATATTAAATATACTCTGAAAAATCTGTCAAATAGCGGTGACAATGCAAAATTTACCGAGAATTTTAAAATTGACGAATCGGAAGACGGATGTGTTATTGTACGTACAGATAAGAAGATGCAATTAACAAGTGACGGTAAAGGAAAACCGGTAGTTACCGGTTTGCTTAGACTGGAATTTGACGGATATAAAGAAGGCGTAAACTATAGGGATTACAAGATTACAATTCCGACTAAGACAACAAAGCCTTCCTATAAATTGGAGAGAAATTCAGATACCTTTAAGTTCGGAACCGATACTCAGGATGTTTATATTGCCTTAAAGGAAGGCAAGAAGATAGTTGACTTAACCGAAGGTGAGTGGTCGATATATAAAGCCGCAGGAGAAGGCACGTCATCGGCTGTAACTATCAACACGGCTGACTGCATTAGTGCTGACGGCCGTATCAAATTAAGTGTAAATCCAAAAGCCGGTGAAGGAAAGGCAGTCATAGTTATTCATAATGAAGAGTGGGATGAAGATCAGGATATTAAGTTGAACTATACGGCTAAAATATCATCTAAGAAAACCGTATTTAAGTTGAATAAATCTTCAGTAACTCTGAACAAGTATTTTAGTGATACTCCGGCAACGGTTACATTTAAATCAAACCAGTATGGAGTATTTGCGGAGAATGGAACGCAATTTGAACCCCCGGCTAAACTTAGTGCGGCTAAAAAGGAAGAATATGAAAAAGTAAGGTTTGAATGGGAAGATACAGAGAAACAAGAATTAAAAGTAAGTATAGACAATACTATTAAGACAGGTACTTACAAATTTACCTGTAAACCTCTTGGCGATGATGGCAATAAAGTAACTCTTACGGTAAAAGTAACAGGAGTTTCTCCGACGTTGTCAATAAAAGGTACAGCAAAGCTTAATTTGAGGGCATATAGTGCGGATACTGCCGAGTTAACAATGAGCTATAAGAATCGGCCGGCCAACGCTAAGTTAAAAGCAGAGGAATGCGTAATTGAGTATGTTCCAGGTAAGGGAAGTAATGAGGACGTTACAGGTGACTTTAAATTTGAGATAGACAGTGAGAATAATAAGCTTAGGGTTTCCCTGTCAGAAGATGCTAATTTATCTCCCAAAACCTATACTTTTAAGATGACGCCTTCTTACGAAGGGTATGGAGCCGGTGAAAATAATGCAAAGTCGACTAAATTTAAGGTAAAGCTATACAGTAAAGAAATTTCCGTATCTCTCAAGGCTAAAGGAAAGCTTAATCTGCTTGACAGGTATGATGAAACATTTTTTGACAATACGGGTGTTTCTACAACTGCCAGCTTAAGTATGGCAGAAGAAGATAATTATGTTGTAGTTGACAATGAAGCGGTTCCTAGTTTTGCCGGTGAAGAGGGCGGAGCAGAGGAAGGAGCAACGGAGAATCCGGACGCAGCATATACTGTAACGATTATAAATAATTCTGAGGGTAGAGCAACGGAGCTGCAATATAATATTGTCACCGGAAGTGATGGAGCGGCAGGCTATCAGCAATTGCCAGCTGATAATAAACTCATGCTTAATCCAAATGAAAAGCTTTCACTTCAATTTAAAATGCAGAATATGGAAGAAGTTGATATAATCGTTGTAAAAGCTAGTGATGGTAAAGGCAATGATAAGACGATAAAAGAATTGCTGCCTACTGATAATGTTGCTGATATTTACACTGTTGAGAATATTGAAATAAATGAAGATACAACAATCACTTTTTCAAGGGAAACAGCGAAGAAGGTTACATTGAAGCCGGCTGACGATCCTGACTTTAACCAAAAGGTAAAAGCCGTAAAATATGCTGTAATTGATGATTCAGAAAAGGTGGGTGATTTAACTGCTGAGCAATTTACTACAACTGAAAATATAGCTTTTTCAGGTGAAAAATATTTAGCGCTCATGTTCACTCTGGATAAGGGATATACAGTTAAATTATCTATTCAGAAACCTGCTGAAAGTGTTGCACTTGCTGCGACAGAAAATTCAAATGAGTCGGATTTTGACAAGAAATCAGTAGCTGGCTTAGGCGATATTTATCTGTCGAAGAATAAAATAACAAGCGATATGGTTATTTCAATTCAAGTAGAAGAGGCGGTAGAAAATAGCAATAATGTTAATTTTGAGAAAGTAGGTCCTGCTACCGGCGGAGCTAAGATAATGAAGGCTGATGGTACGACAGAAATCCTGACAGAAGGCACTAGCAAGGGCACAGATAGTTTTGAAAAAGGCTCATCTTATCAATTTGTTATTGACACTGATAACGTAAACGTAGAGGCAAGTTATAAAGATGAATCAGAAACAATACACAAGATAGAAGTAGGAGAACCATTAAAAGTCGATAGTAAATATACATATACAATTGATACGTCACAAATTGATGGTGATATTGATATTGTTGTAACCGATACCTATGGAATCACAATTAAAAAGAATCCTACAGATATTGTTGCAGCTTATGAATATTGTATCGGAAGTAATAGTTATGAGACATATAATGATACTGCCGCTGATCTTGTAGCGAAAGTACCATATAATGAAAGTTTATCAATTAAAATACCAGCTGTGACAGGCAAGACAGTACTTCTTGTTGAAAAATCCGCTGATGACAGCAAGAAGATACTTGATGCTGATTCTGCGAATAGTAACGCTGCGGAGACTGTTTATACTATTAGTAATGTGACAGCCGAAAAGGAACTTACTATTTCGCAGGCTTATGAGGTTACTGATGAAATTACATCAACTGATAATAATACTGATACTGCTGCAGTTGAGTACATTAATACCTTAAAGAACGGTTCTGACAGTAAAATGTTTGTATTAGCGGATGAAGCTTTAGATTTTAAGGTTACTCCTAAAACCGGATATCAGCTTATAGTGAAATATAAGCTGTCTGCCGGTACAGAATCAAGCCCACTGGATGCAACTGTGTCTGACGGATGCTATTCATATAGTATACCTGCTAACTCTATTACCGGAGATATTACTATTACAGTAACCACAGAGCGGAAAAGCACGGAATTTAACCTTGTTAAATTTGATATAAGCGGAGCAACGGTACAAGTTGAGGGCGAGACAGGAAATATACCTGAAGGATGGGAAAAACAGATAACTGTTGAAAACCCTACAGTAGCAGATAGAACCATTAAATTCAAAGTAAATGTAGATTCGGGTAAACACCTTAGATATGTTGGAACGGATAAAGAGCTTAACGCTAACAGCCCGGAAATAACCGGTCCGGACAATGACGGATATTATACATTTATATTATCTGATAATCCGGATCCTGAAACGATTATTTATATAAGGACATCGGAAGCGGGAACTGCGAATGTAGAAATAACATTCACCGGATTGACCAGTGTCACTCAGACACAGCCGATGGCTGATATATATAAAGTAGAGTTTGATTCTGATTACACTAATAATAAGAAGATTACGACTACACCTATATCAGGAAGCAGCGTAACCGGTGTAACGGGAGACAGTAAGTTTTACTTTATTGTAAGAGCTAAGGATGGATATACATTATCCAATGTATCAGTAGATGGTGCAACTGTTCCTTGCGAAGAATATGATGTATTTGAAAATGCAGCTACAACTACAAGCAAAGAACGTATATATAAACTTGATTTGCAGGGACAAAATGTAACAGTTAATCTTGCATTATCCGCATCGGGCAGTGAAGTATCGAAGTATCCATATGATTCTAAGAGCTGTATTATATATACGCCGGTAGTCGCTAATCTAAAGGATACCATAAATGAAGCAAAGATATACGATGCTGCAGGCAGAGCGCCTGAGTATGGTGATGAAGAAAGCGCTTACTTCAATATAGCAGTAGGAGATGATGGTCTTCTCTATGTTATGCCGAAGAAGGATACAGATGAGGCGAAGTTGAATAGTAATACTGTATATCCTGTAAAAATATGGCTCCATTTTACAAACTATGATTCGGGAATAATAGAAGATGGAGGCGGTATTTGGGTAAAAAATACAATCAAGATTAAAACCGCACAGATTCTTCCGAAAGTAACCGCAAGTACAAACACTATTAATCTTTATCAGTCCAATACAGGCTATAAAGCAACGTTTATATTAAGAGCTAAAGAAAACAGTATTGGAGCATTTAAACATGAAGATGCAACTGATGAAAATACAAAAGCTATTGTTTTCGGAGAGAAAGATGAAAAGGCAAGGAACTCATTAGATGTTAAAACTGAAGTAAGAGGCGACGGTTCTTTAAAGGTTACCGTAATGCTTAAGAATGGCGCGTTATATGCGGCGAACTCTACTAACAAGGTTAAAATGTATGTGAAGTTTGAAAATCAAGCGGAGAATACATTAGGAACAGCCATTACCATGAATGTAAAAGTTAATAAGTAAAAACACAGCCTCTTTAAGACCGCCCGAACAGGTTTACAGACCTCTTCGGGCGGTCTTTATTTTATGCTTCATAAAAAATATTTTTTATTTTTATACTTTTTTCATAAATTTTTTTCCACATATATGTTGACAATTAAATAGTGAAGTGATAACTTATCACTAGAAGATGTTAGCACTCTAATCGGTTGAGTGCTAACAGGTTGGGAGAAAATGGTATGCAGTTAAGTGAGAGAAAATATAAAATATTGCAAGCCATCATTCGTAACTACTTGGAAACCGGAGAACCGGTAGGAAGTAGGACCATTTCCAAATACACTGATTTGAATTTAAGTTCAGCAACTATCCGTAACGAAATGGCTGATTTGGAAGAATTGGGTTATATATTGCAGCCCCATACTTCCGCCGGACGTATTCCTTCGGATAAAGGTTATCGGTTATACGTAGATAAAATGATGGAGGAGAAGGAACGCGAAGTAGCGGAGATGAAAGAGCTGTTGCTTGAGAAAGAAGAGAAAACCGAGCGTCTTTTGAAACAGGCGGCGCGCCTTCTTGCCAACAATACCGAATATGCGGCAATGGTTTCAGCTCCCCAGTATCACCGGAATAAATTAAAATTTATTCAATTGTCGCGTGTAGATGCAAACCAGCTGCTTGTCGTTATCGTAGTAGAAGGCAATGTGATTAAAAACTCAATTCTGAATCTGTCGGAAGAGATGAATGATGAGACGCTGCTTAAATTAAATATTCTTCTTAATACACATTTAAACGGTTTGTCTTTGGATGAGATTAATCTGGGAATGATTGCAGCCATGAAGCAGCAGGCGGGAATCCACAGCGAGATTGTGGCAGGCGTCATTGATGCGGTTGCAGAGGCGATTAAAGCTGATGAGGATTTGGAAATATACACAAGCGGCGCCAAGAACTTTTTCAAATATCCTGAATTATCTGATAATCAGAGGGCCAGCGAGCTTATAACTACTTTTGAAGAGAAACAGGTTTTGAATGAGCTCGTGCAGGACAAATTAGAAGATGAGAATACAGGAATTCAAATCTACATCGGAGATGAAATGCCTATTCAGTCCATGAAAGACTGCAGCGTTGTCACAGCCACTTATGAACTTGGCGAAGGTATGAAGGGCACGATAGGAATAGTGGGGCCTAAGAGGATGGATTATGAGAGGGTTGTCAATAACCTGAAAGTGTTGAAGAATCAATTGGATGAATTATATAAGAAATAGATTGTATATTTAATATTCAAAGTTCCGATAAACAGAATTTATAAAATAAGGCAATTATCTAATATAATTACAATATGAAAGGGATGATAACAGTGGCAGGAGATGAAAACTATATGGACAATGATAAAGAGTTAGAAAAAGGAACGGAATCTGAAGTTGAATCCGGTGCGAAGGAGGCAGATGCAGTTTCTGATAATGAAGGAAACGCCGCCGGGGATAATGATTCTGCAGAGGATAATGAGGCAGCTAAAGATTCTAAGAAGGAAAAGAAGAAAAAAGAAAAAGCAGATAAGAAGCATGAAGCGTTAAAAGAAAAAGTTGAAGAGCTTGAAGACAGGGTAAAACGTCAGATGGCTGAATTTGATAATTTCCGCAAGCGGACCGATAAAGAAAAGACCGCAATGTTTGAGACCGGGGCAAAGAGTGTTATTGAGAAAATCCTTCCGGTTGTTGATAATTTTGAAAGAGGTCTTGCATCGGTTTCAGAAGAGGAAAAGAG
>CAMWKB010000034.1 GCA_947174705.1 uncultured Lachnospiraceae bacterium | reverse complement strand
ATCATCTACGTAACACATGACCAGACAGAGGCTATGACACTGGGTACCAGAATCGTAGTTATGAAAGACGGTGTTGTTCAGCAGGTAGATACACCTCAGAACTTATATGAGAAACCGCAGAACCTTTTCGTTGCAGGATTCATGGGTTCTCCTCAGATGAACTTCTTAGATGCTGTTGTTGAAGTAAGCGGCGATACAGCAAACCTTAAGATTGCAGGCAAGAGCATTCCTCTTCCGGCAGCTAAATCAAAGAAACTTATTGACGGCGGTTATGCAGGAAAGACTGTTACATTCGGTATCCGTCCTGAAGATGTATATGATTCACCGGAATATGTAAGCGCAGCTAAGTGTGTATTTGATTCTACAATCAAGGTTTACGAGTTACTTGGTGCAGAAGTATACTTATACTTTGATCTTGCTGAGTTCCCTATTACAGCAAGAGTTGATTCCCGTACAACAGCTAGACCGGGCGATTCAGTTAAATTTGCTTTCGATGTTGAGAAGATTCACGTATTCGACAAAGAAACAGAGCAGATTATAACAAACTAGTTAATAAATGCTACACATATATTAAGGGAGATGCTTTGGCATCTCCCTTATTTTTTATGTTTTATATTATGCTTGCTATACCGAATAAAACCATTGAATTTGCCAACTGCGTATGATATATTTAAACTGTATAGAAATTTATACAAGCTGCTAAAAAAAGAGAAAAGGAGAAGGAGGAAACAATGAGTAAAATAGCAAGCAAACTAAGCAGGCAAATTATGGCTGCTGTATTATCAGTTGCCATGATTTTGCCAAACATGACGGTTTATGCGAGCGAAGTTTCAGTTCCTGATACACAGGAAGAAATAACTGTGGATAATGGTGAATTGAACGAAGAGCAGCCGTCATTAACAGAAGAAGAGCCAAAGTTGGATGAAGGCGGAGAAGAAACACTGCCCGAAGACGATGAGGCAGACGAAGTATCAAACGATGGGGGAGAAGATTCGGATGATGGAGGACAATCAGAAGAACCTGAAAAATCAGAAGAATCTGATGTCTCGGAACCCTCTAATGCAGTGAGTGAGGATTCAGAACCTCTTTTGGATGAAACACCTGCAGGTTCCGATGTAGTTGAAATACCTACAACGTGGGAGTTTAAAGACAGCAATAGTGCTAATATAGTTACAGACCTAAGCACATGCAAAGGTCTTACTGTTAATGGAGCTACATTACAGTCTGGTAATTCTCTTAACTTTTCAGGAAGTAATGAAATTAATATAGCAGTAGGAAAACCCTGCGATATAAAGGTGGACTATTGGCATACAGCGGATGCTACAATCGGTGTGGGTGAAGACACTAAAGAAATGAAGATAGAAACCCAAGGAGGCACTGGAAGTACAACGTATAAGTACAGGGGCGATGGAGAAGCAACTGTAACTATTAAAGGTGGGTCTGTTCGTACATATATCAGCACAATTACGATTACTGCGGCACCAACTTTGGTTACAATACCTGCAACATGGGAGTTCAAAGACAGCAACAGTGCTAATATAGTTACAGACCTGAGTACATGCAAAGGTCTTACTGTTAATGGAGCTACGTTACAGTCTGGTAATTCTCTTAACTTTTCAGGAAGTAATGAAATTAATATAGCAGTAGGAAAACCCTGCGATATAAAGGTGGACTATTGGCATACAGCGGATGCTACAATCGGTGTGGGTGAAGACACTAAAGAAATGAAGATAGAAACCCAAGGAGGCACTGGAAGTACAACGTATAAGTACAGGGGCGATGGAGAAGCAACTGTAACTATTAAAGGTGGGTCTGTTCGTACATATATCAGCACAATTACGATTACTGCGGCACCAACTTTGGTTACAATACCTGCAACATGGGAGTTCAAAGACAGCAACAGTGCTAATATAGTTACAGACCTGAGTACATGCAAAGGTCTTACTGTTAATGGAGCTACGTTACAGTCTGGTAATTCTCTTAACTTCTCAGGAAGTAATGAAATTAATATAGCAGTAGGAGAACCCTGCGATATAAAGGTGGACTATTGGCATACGGCGGATGCTACAATCGGTGTAGGTGAAGACACTGAAGACATAAAGATAGAAACCCAAGGAGGTACCGGAAGTACAACGTATAAGTACAGAGGCGATGGAGAAGCAATTGTGACTATTAAAGGCGGGTCTGTTCGTACATATATCAGCACAATTACGATTACAGCACCATCTGCCGTTACCGGACCTGCTGTTGAAGCGAATAAGACTATAAACTTCGCGGGATTATCAGGTTATAACAAAAATGATCCTGTAACCAGCTATGAAGACGGAATGTTTACATTCTCAGGTGTTAAGTGGAATGATAGTACGCATGGTATTTCGGTAAGTAATGGTTCTACCATAAGCTTTAATCTTAAAGAAGGCAGCAAAGCAGAAGTAGATTTGTCTGTATGTAGCACAGAAGGTACTAAAAAAGCAACAACTATAGAGGCTGCATCAGGTGATACCAAGTTGGGTGTAGCTCAGGGTGAGGAAAATAAAGAGAATGGAACTCTGATCTATACGGTACTAAGAGCTGCTGGTCAAGTAACTATAAAGGTTACAAGCAACTCAACTGCATATATTCACAAGATGGATGTAAAAATTGTTACAGATGACAGATATGCAGTAAAAGTAACCAACGACGGACACGGTACTGCAAGTGCAGATAAAGTAATTGCTTCCAAAGATGATACAATTACGTTAACTGCTGAGCCAAGTACAGGATATGGATTTGAAAAATGGGAAGTAGTAGAAGGTGGAGTAACAATTACTGATAATGCCTTTACTATGCCCGAAGCTGATGTAGAAGTAAAAGCAGTTTTTGAATCAACAGGACCGCGTTTTGAGTGGGATTTTGCAACCGACGCTAAGCTTACAGGTACTAATGGTACGACTATCGAAGGACAAACCGGAGATGTGAAAGGTCTTGCTATTGATGCCCGTGCTGAAGGCAGCAAGTGGAATTCTGCAACCGAAGACGGATGGGTTCAGGTAAATAAAGGAACCAAGATTACAGTTCCGACAAACGCTATAGAATTTAGCGATGGTAGTGACGGCAGAGTTAAAGTCACTGTAACAGGTAAGACTGCGGACTATACAGTAAATGGACAGACAGCAAGACGCGCAGAAAAAGCACAAACCTTTATCTGTGAGAAGGATGCTTCTGTAGTCATCACAATGACAGAAGACAGCTACATCAACTATATTAAGGTGGAAGAGCTTACTTACGCTGAAGACATGACCATGAGTTTTGCAAATAAATCAGCTAGTGATTTAGCTAAAACTTTAAAGGGAGTTAATTTTGATAAAACCTTTAATGAAGGAGAAAATAGTCATGGTATTTTAACTAATGCTGAAAACACAGAGATAGTATTGTATTTATCTGAAAAGGCAGATGTTACTGTTACAACTTGCCGTTTTAATGCAGGAGTAGGTGCAAGTGTGACTGCTTCATCAGGAACACTGGTTAAGAGTGAATGGGATGAATCCGGAGCGAATGGACTTTCTTTTGCGATAGAAGAAGCAGATAAAGGTCCTCTTACGCTGACAGTTGGAAATAATGTATACATTCACAGCATTCAAGTTTCCTATATAGTACAAGGTGTCTATAAAGAAGGAATCGATGTATGGGATTTCGGAGCTGAACAGCTGAAAAATACGGAAACAGCTAAGTATAATAATATGCTGGATGAAGAAACAATTAACGGTTGGTATCCGGGGGTTGAACCGGGAACTAGCGGTAAAAACATTGCATCATTTGAACTTAAGGACGAGAATGGTAATGTAGATTTCCTCTTTGATGATGGCGGATTTCCAGCAACACACAGACTTAGAACGACAAACACAAAGTTAACAAGATTTGATGATAAGTCTTTAAAAATAGGTAGTACAACATATACTGGATATCTATATTCCAATAAAGATAAAACGAAGGATGTATATATTGGAGTAAGACTGAATGCGGGAGATATTATGACCGCAGCAGTAGGTTCGAATGGTAAAGCTTATACTATTACAGTAGAAGATCCTAAAGGCGGCACACAGAATTTTGTGAGCGAAACTAAAGATCCTTCTTTAATAACATACTATGCTACCAAAACAGGTATACATAAGATTTATAATTTACTAGATGAAAAGCTTGTTGTAGGGCGTGTAACAAGACAGCATAGTAGAATTGTAAAAGTAAGCGGTACAGTAGAACTGCCGGAAGGAATAAATGAACCGCTTACACTTGTATTTACATGTAAAGAATCCGGCATGGTAAAAGAAGCAGTGGTTGAAGATGGCAGCTATGAAGTAGAACTTTATGAACATTACAACTATGATGTGGTTGTCAATCCTGCTACATATATTATTGAAGAGGGGGCAGAGTTGGAGTTAGGAGAGGCTAATGCAACTCAGACCGCCACACATGATATAAAGGTAACTACGGTACTTCTTCGTACATTATCCGGTTCCATAGTTGGTCTGGATAATGATGCAATAGAGGCAGTGGATATAAAATTTAAGAAACCTGCGGATAAGCTTTACACACCTGTGATTAATATTGATAGAACTGCTATGAAATATACTGCGCAGTTGGAGAGTGGCGTTGAGTACACAATGATCACTGAGGGTATAAATGATTATGAGCTTGATAATACTGCGGATAATAACAGCGATAGAATCAAGATTAATTCAGCTATTATGGGCAGGAATATCACGTATGCAAAGAAACCGGTATATAATGTTACTATTACGCCGGTAGGAGTTACTGCCGATGATTTAGCAGAAGCTGAGTTTAAGTTTACTAATATTAATGAAGAAGGGTACGTATATACCTTTAAAGGGACGTCAGGCATTACGCTTAGAGATGGTACATATTCTGTTGTTGTATCAAGTTCATACACACAGAAACTGACTTCTAATCTGGTAGTAAACGGCGCTGATGTTACGAAGACGATTGCATTCGACAGCAAGCCGGTTACTTATTGGGATTTCTTGGATAATAATAGTTATGAGGGCGGTGCTGTCAAAAATCCTCTTAACGGATTGAGTTATACCGGAAGTGGAAGTTGGAAATATCATGGCGATAAATATGGAAGTTCTCTTAAAGATGTTGTAATCAGTGTGCCTGTTTCCGGTTCTGGTGAAGTTGTTGTAACTGTGGGTTATAATTGGGATATCTCCAATGGCAGCAATAAAGATCAAAAACTTACTGATGACGGTGGAGAGAACCATCTTTTTAAAGTACCTTATACCAACTCTTCCAATACAGTTAGTATTACAGTGGGTAATGGTGCAACTACGTACATTAAAGCCATTGAAGTAAAAGCTGCATCAAGCGTTGAGTATAAACCAACAATTACTGTAGGTAAAGATAAAGAATATAGTACGATCAATGCTGCTTTGGATGCAATACGATCAATGAACAGAGCGGATGCGTCTGGCGCGAAACAGCATGTAACCATAGCAATCGATCCCGGTGACTATGAAGAAATGCTTGTTATTGATGAGAGTAATATCACACTTAAAAATGCAAGTGCTGCACCAAGCATCGGATTAAGAAACAAAGGTGTTGATATTGATCCAAATGCAGTACGTATTACTTCATACTATGGACATGGATATACTTACTATAGTATGGGAAGCGATTGTAAGTGGAATGAAGAAGTTCTGGTAAACAATAAAGCAAATGGCTATCCGGCATTTACCAATCCTGGAACCGGTACTACAAGTGGCAGTTACTGGAATGCGACAGTAGTAATCAATGGTTCAAATGTATCTGCTCAGGGAATTATTTTTGAGAACTCTTTTAACCAGTATATATCTAAAAAAGCTGCAGAAGATATTATTATAGCACAGAGTGGTGCAAAGGAAGGTTCTGTTCCCAGAGCATCTATGGCGGTAGGAGATACTACTGTACAGCAGAAGTCATACGTGGAAAGAGCAGCGGCTCTTGCAATATACGATAATTGTGCAAGTATTTTCTTTGATAATTGTAAATTTGTAGGACGTCAGGATACTTTATATGGAGGAAAAGGAACAACTGCCGCTTTCTATGATTGTTCTATTTATGGCGGCACCGATTATATCTTCGGTGGTATGAAGGCGGTATTTGCTAAATGTGATCTGGTATTTAATACAAGCGATGTGAGCGGTGACTATGGATACATTACGGCAGCACAGCAGTCGAGCGGACGCGGATACTTAATGTATAACTGCCATGTAACATCAACCACACCGGGAGTAGATACAGCTTCCGCTTATACTTCCAAGCCGGGATATTTAGGACGTCCATGGCAGGCTAACACAGGTGAAGCAGTATTTTATAAGACTGTAGTTGATGAAGCAGATGCTAAATGGCAGAATCCGGCGGGTAGTAGAACCTCACTTATCGAGCCAGCAGGCTGGGGAGATGGTTTAGGTGGTAAATCTGTATTGAGTCAGGAATATGGTACATATGAAGTCGCTGAAGGCGTTAATAATTCATCGAAGAGAGTTTCATGGTCAACAGTATTGACTGATGAAAAACTCTCTGACGGAAGTGATATTAGTGTTGGAACATTCTTAGGCACTTGGAATCCATTTGATGGCAAAGTTATGGATGTTGTTCTGCCAAGTGATAGCGATAAGGTATCTGCACCGGCAGAGCCGACAGTCATAGTTACACCTGAACCTGGAACGACAGGAGATGGTGAGAATCCTGTTAAAACGGTTATAAAAGGTGCAAGCATTGTTCTTTCTGCGGAAACAGGCGCGAAAATTTATTATAATGTAAATGGAACAGATAATCCGACAGAGAACAGTGATCTATATACCGGTGCAATTGAAGTTAGCGATAGTAATATAAATAATAACTCTATAACAATTAAAGCAATTGCAGTAAAATACGGTAAGACCAGTACAGTTGCAACATTTACATATTCTGTTACTGAGACACCTGATACAGCAGCACCTGCATTTAACCCTGCTTCAGGTGATGTAAAATTAGGTTCAAGAATTACAATGTCAGCAGAAGCAGGAGCTGAGATTCATTACACCGTAGATGGTTCTGAGCCTACTGATGCTTCTACGCTTTATTCAGGAAAAGACGGAGTTGAAATTAAAAATGCTATAATTAACAAGACAGATAGCACTGTAACAATTAAAGCCATTGCAATAAGATATGGCAAGGCAAGTTCAGTAACAGATGTTACTTATAATGTATTGGTGAATGCACCTGTGGCAGATCCTAAGACCGGATATCAATTCCCTGATGGCGGCGGAAAAGTTAAGTTAACTGCTGACGAAGGAGTAGATATACTGTATACAATCGGTGATACTCCGGCAGATCCGACTGCTGAAGGGTCATCACCTGAAACATATGATAAGTCAGGTGATGGAATTGCCGTTAATGCAAGCACAACTATAAAAGCAGTTGCAAAGAGAGGTACTAAGTATAGTGACGTTATAACTCTTAGTTACAGAGTTCCGCTTAGTATGCCTACGGCAACTCCTGAAAGTGGAACTGCGTTATCATACGGTATAGGTGGAAAAGTTAAATTAGATTCTAATGAGAAGACCGCAACTATTTACTATACTATAGCGACAGGTGATGCAGTGCCTGCAGATCCTACTGATGAAAACAGTGGTCGCAAGACTTATGACCGCAGTGCTGGCTATGAAGGCATTGAGATTACTGAGAAGACTACCATAAAGGCAGTTGCAGAGAGCGGCGGAAAATATAGTACGGTTGCAGTATTTACCTACGATCTTGAAGATCCGACGCCTACGGCAAATCCTAGGAGCGGTAAAATACAATATGGCAGAAAAGTTAAATTAGATTCTGCTGTAGAGAGCGCTGATATTTACTATACTATAGGTGCAGACCCTGCGGATCCGACAACTGATGCAGGCGTTAAGTATGACCGTGCAGGCGAAGGAATTGAAATTAAAGAAGACACTACCATAAAAGCAGTTGTAAAAATAGGTGATACCTATTGTGGTGATGTTGCAACATTTACTTATACAGTGGAAATTCCAATGCCTACGGCAGATCCTGAGAGCGGATTTGAGTTCCCGGGTAGAAGTGGAAAAGTTAAGTTAGACTCTGTTGTGGAGAATGCTAAGATTTACTACACTACAGCTACAGGCGATGCAGTGCCTGCGGATCCGACTGATGCAGATACTGAGTATGACCGTAACGGCGAAGGAATTAGTGTTACTGAAAATACTCTAATAAAGGCAGTTGCGAAAGTTGGCAGCAAATATAGTAAAGTGGCATTCCTTGCATATACATGTAAGGGGTCCGGCAGCACAAAACCCGGCGCAGGTCTTGAGGTAGAACTTCTGAGCGGTAAAGAATATACTTACACCGGAAGCGCGATCACACCTGAGATTAAAGTAACCAATAACGGTGATGAGCTTACTCTGGGTGTAGACTATACTGTTAAGTACAGCAACAACAAGAATGCAAATGCTGGTAAAGATGAGAAGAAGAAAGCTAAGATTACCGTTACCGGTAAAGGAAGCTTCTCCGGAAGTGCATTTACATACTTTACAATCAATCCTAAGTCTCTTGCAGAGGATGAGGATGACGAAAACCCTGTTAAGGCAGGAAGTATCAAGGTTGTTAAGAAGAAGAAAGTAGCTCCGATACTGTTTTATAACGGAGTTAAACTTACAGCTAAAGACTTCACTATTGAAGGTAATAGTAAGTTTGATGATGCAGGAGATAAGTCTGTGAAGGTTAATGGTAAAGGCAACTTTACAGGAAACAGAGATATCCCTGTAAAAGTAGTTAACACTGCTGCTGAACTGGATAAGATTACATCAGTAGTACTGGCAGCTGGTGAGAAGTATGTTTATGATGGTACTGAAAAGGCACCTAAATTTACAGTTAAGAGCGGTCAGACTGAAGTAAAGAATAGTGATGGGGTTGAAGATAAATACACCATAGTATACAACCGCGACATTATCAACGCAGGAACCGTTAAGTTCACTGTAATCGGTATTGGCGAGTATACAGGTTCGGTTACCAAGTCATACAAGATTACACCTAATAAGAGCGCAAATATTACCGCTGCTCTGGCTGAGACATCATATGAGTATGTGAGCACCGGAGTTACCGTTCCGGATAAGGATTTAACTGTAACAGTTGGGGATACTCCTCTGACAAAGGGTGTAGATTACAAAGTTGCCTACAGTGGAAACAAGAAAGTAACAAAAGGCAACGCAACGGCTAAATGTAACGTAACATTTATAGGTAACTACAAAGGCTGTGCTAAGAAAACTCTTACATTTGCCATTACTCCTGCAACTATCAATGATGATACTGTAACAGTATTCGCAGCAGACAAGGTATTTAAGAAAGCGAATGTATATAAGTCAGTGCCGTCAGTTGTATATGAGGACGAAGATGGAGTGAAAACTCTGCTGAAGAAATCTGACTATAACGTTAAGTACTATTTGGATGAGGCATGTACTGATGCTCAGGAGATGACAAGCAGGAATAAGGTAATGGCAGCCGGCACAACTGTTTACGTGAAGGTTACCGGAAAAGGTAATTATGCTTCAAGTGCTCCGACGGCATATGCAATAGGCGAATATAAAGTACGTGATTTGGGAAGCATGAAAGACCTGTCCAAGGCGAAGATAGAGATATGGGATAAGGTTGCAAACAAAAAGACAACCAAGGTAGAGTATACTGGTGAAGAAATTGAATTTGATGGTACAAGATACGAGCTTAAAGTAAATCTTGGCACAGCTAAGAAGCCTGATTATGTGCTTGAAACTGAATATGATGTAGAATATGCAAACAACATCAACAAAGGTAAGGCTACAATAATAATTACCGCTAAGGACACCAGTGAAACATATCTTGGAAGCAAGACCGGAACATTTAGTATTATTGCGCAGAAAGTAAAGCCTACTTTACTTAATAATCTTTTTGGCAGCGCAACACAAAATTTATCAGACTTCATAGGCAGTCTGTTAACTAATGAATAATCTGAATCGTCAGAAATTTAGACAAAGTAAGATATTCATATCGGAATTGAACTAATAGCAAAAGGCGCATATCCATATGGGTATGCGTCTTTTTACTTGCTTTGAATCCCAAAATGTTTTATTATTATTTTATATAAATTGAAAGGCAGGTCATGTAATGATATCCAGTCAGGTAATTAAAACCAGTATAGATGAGTTAAAGGCAATCACCAGGGTTGATTTGTGTGTATTTGATTTGGAAAGAAAAATAGTTGCGACTACTTTTGAACCTGATGATATTTCTGATGGATTAATTGAAGGTTTTATTAATTCCCCGGCAGATAGCCAGATAATAGGCATACATCACCTTATGAAAATATTGGATGATGGTGAGCTGCTTTTTATTCTTGATGCAAAAGGCACCAGTGAGGATGCCTATATGGTTAGTAAAATTGCCGTAAGTCAGCTGCAGAATTTAATTATTGCATATAAAGAGAAACTTGACAGAAATAATTTTTTCCAGAATCTATTGCTGGATAATATGCTTTTGGTAGATATATATAATCGCGCTAAGCGGCTGCATGTTGAGGTTTCGGCGCCGAGAGCGGTGGTGTTGGTTGAAACTGAGAAGGGGAAAGATTCAGTGGCATCCGAGTTCCTGAAAGGAATGTTTTCCGCGCAATCGGGCGATTATGTTACGACTGTGGACGAAGACAGCGTAGTTTTAATAAAGGCAATGGAAAGTGTGGAGGACTATGCAGAGCTTGAGAAAACGGCTAACACGATTGTAGATATGATGAGTATGGAGGCTATGCAGAACGTAAGAGTTGCTTACGGAACTATTGTCACTGAACTTAGGGAGGTTTCCAAGTCATATAAAGAAGCCAAGATGTCTTTGGACGTAGGCAAGATTTTTTATGCGGAAAAAAGAGTGACAGCGTATAACAAATTAGGAATAGGAAGGCTTATTTATCAACTTCCTAATAATCTGTGCCGTCTTTTTATAGATGAAATTTTTGGCGCTAATGTGCCGGATGAGTTGGATGAGGAGACGCTTACAACAATTGGTAAGTTTTTTGAGAATAATTTGAATGTCTCGGAAACTTCCAGACAGCTTTTTGTACACAGAAATACGCTGGTTTACCGCCTTGAGAAATTGGAGAAGACAACGGGGTTGGATATCCGGACTTTTGATGATGCGCTTACTTTTAAGATTGCGCTGATGGTTGCCAATTATATGAAGTATATGGATACTCTGAATTATTAAATGTAATTGCTTTTATGTATAATTAATGAATGTAAATGTCAGATGAGAAATTGTCTGGCATTTTTTTATTTGGGGAAACATATACATATAGTAGATGGCGTAAAATTAATTTAATTGCGAAATTATTATCTGTATTAGCGAATACGGTTTTATGCCTTACAGATAGCGAACTATGTTTGCATGCAAATATCACAGGTTGAGAGAAAGGCATGGTTAGTAATATGTATCAGAAAGAAATTATTTATATGAATCTATTTGAGAAAAATAACAAAATCAGTTGTGTAGGCTATCTTAAACAGGAAAAAAAGCATGAAAACATTAGCATAGAGCTTCAAGTCAAAAGTGTTCCGAATAAGTTTACAGGAAATTTCGCTATTCGGATTCAGGGGATAAGCGGATGGAAGGAACCCGGTTCACTCACAATTAATGGCGGAAGCGGTATATGGACAGGAAGTGTATCAGAGCCGGTTATAAAGGCGGAAGTTCTTTTGTCGGATTCATATAGAATCAAGGGTGAGAGTAGGAATGTGCAGCCGGATGCCATGGGAATAGGCACGAGGCAAGAGGTGCGGCAAGTAAATAATCAGGTAAAAGACAACAAAGAAAATAAGTATTCAGCAGCGACTGCGGAAATTGGGGAAAATAAGCAGCCTGAAGTGAGTGAAGAAATTGAGGAAAATAAGCATTACGGAGCGAATGTAGAGGTTAATAAGAATAGGGATACTGTGGCTTATGAAACAGTAAAAGAGAATAAATTATCAAACAATCATACAGAGATAATTGCTAATCAGAACAGGCATTCAGATGCAGGAATAATAAAAGCAGATTTAGAAAATAAAGAACAGTTAAAAGTCATAAATAATACGAGGAGAAGCTCCAAGGTTGAAGCATCTCCATTATACGAGAGCAAGTGGGAGCAGCTTCTTTCAGCGTATGAGCAGATTCATCCATATGGAGACAACCGAACATACATAAAATTAGAGCCCAAAGACTTTATAGTTCTTCGCTCAAATTACCAGCATCTTGTAAATAACAGCTTCCTGCTGCATGGATTCTATAACTACCGTTATGTTATTTTGGGAAAAGAAAAAGATTATTACATTGGTGTGCCGGGAGTCTTTTATGAGCGTGAAAAAATGGTTGCGCTGATGTTTGGCTTTGAAGCTTTTGAATGTGAAGGAGGAGAGGCCGAAGAAGGAAAATTCGGCTATTATCTCAGAAAAGTAGAAATTTAAAACCGTGCGCCCTATGTCGAATCCGACTCATGCACGTTACCTTTACAGTTAACTCCGCCAGGCACCCTTACGGCACATGGAAGGTTCCACTTAGTGCTGCTGTGTTCCCACCCTGACACGGTTCATGGATTCCCATTGCGTAAGACCCAAACTTCAACGCCACTTATAAAGGGCAGCTACACAAGCCAAAACCCTCGATAAAGCATCACCCCTACTAGAGCGGATTGTAGGTACAGGACACCGCTAACGCCCCGGCTGCACGGTTTAATTAGTATACTGTTTTTTTATGATTTTGTCAACTTTTCCTATATGCTAATTTTCGCGCTGCTGGTCATTGGGCGGAGGATTATCAGCCTCTTTAGCGGCTTCTTTCTTGTTCCTGATTCGCAGCTCTTTAAAAAAGGTAGTGAGCATCTCGGAACATGTCTCTTCAAGAACACCTCTTTTGACACGAACCTGATGATTAAATTGCGGCATTTCAAGAATGTTAAGGATTGAGCCGCCGCAGCCGGCCTTGGGATTCATACTTCCCATAACCACCTCGGTAATACGTGCCTGAACAATCGCGCCTGCACACATCTGGCATGGCTCAAGCGTTACATACAGGGTACAACCCTCCAGCCGCCAATCTCCCATTTTTTTACTTGCCTTATTTATCGCGGTAATTTCTGCATGGGCAAGCGTATTTTTGTCAGTGTTACGCCGGTTATAACCTCTGGCAATTATTTTATCCTCATAAACAATCACACAGCCTATAGGAACTTCACCAAGCGCATATGCTTTCATCGCCTGTTTGATCGCGGCCTTCATATATTTTTCATCAGTATTCATATTCTCACCGGTTTCTTTTTGATATTAATATATTTCTTATCCTCTTCGGTTGTCAGCTCCATTCTAGATAAGTCTACCACACAACCAATCTATTTGATACAAGTTGTTACAAATTTAGAAAAATAAGTTGACTATAAATCAACAAATCTATATAATTTGATACATATGGAGACGTATCGAAGTGGTCATAACGGGGCTGACTCGAAATCAGTTTGCCTTTCGGGGCACGAGGGTTCGAATCCCTCCGTCTCCGCTGAAACACCGAATCATTGTGTTCGGTGTTTTTTTATATAAAATTATTTGTTGACATTTATAATGACAATATGACTGTAATTGTGGTAAACTTATCTATAACAGAAATATCAAAAAACTTATGGGAGTTAGGAAAAATGTAAAGGAGGAAACACATGAGCAGGCTAACTGGAAAAGTAAGCAGGCGGATTATGGCGGTAATACTATCATTAGCCATGATTATGCCAAACATGACAGTTTATGCAAGTGAATATTCGGAATTGCCTCAACAGACGGAAGAAACTGTAGAGAATACCGAAACAGACGCAGTGGAACTGCCATCAACAGAAGATGGAACTGTGCAGGATGATGCAGCACAGGACGAAGGAACACAGGATGGAACTGTGAATGATGAAACATCACAGGAAGGAACAGAAGGAGATGCACAGGACACAGATGCATCTGATGAAAATTCCAACCCCGGAAATGATGTAGAGGGGGGAGATGCTTCTGAGCCGGAAGAAGGTAGCGAGGAAGTTCAGGAGCCTGAAGAAACAGATGCAGACATTCAGGAAGTTGAAGATGAATTGAAATCGGCAGAGGTTTCTGAGGATGTCGAGACAATTACACCACGTGCTGGTGAGCACACATTGTGGCTGGTTGGTGATTCTACGGTATGTGAATTTAATGATGCATATTTTTATCCGAGATACGGTTATGGTACTCAGATAGCGAATTATTTGGATGATACATATACAGTGAGAAATCTTGCTCTGTCAGGTAGAAGTTCTAAGAGTTTTTTGGCGGAGAGTAACTATAAAACATTGACAGATGGACTTAGCGCGGGAGATGTACTTGTTATAGGATTCGGTCATAATGATGAGAAGAACGAGAGTGCAAGATACACAAATCCAAATGGCGATTATCAGGCTAATGGTTCGTTTGCCAAATCGCTGTATGATAATTATGTGAAAAAGGCGATAGATGTAGGTGCTGAAGTTATTCTCTGTACGCCTATAGTTAGACGAAGTGACAGTGATAAACTTAGTGATTCCAATTGTCATATAACTTCGGATGCGACTGATTCTGCTGGTAATACATATCCGGGTGGTGATTATCCTGCAGCGATTCGTAAATTGGTACAAGACGCAGGAGGAGCTGATGCTGGAGTTTACTTGGTAGATCTGACGAATTTGACTAAGAATTTATATAATGAGATAGGTGCAGGTGAAACTCTCTATCTCCATGCGTGGACAGGCGGAGTCGGTGTGGACAAGGATACCGGAAAGGATCCCGGCGATCCTAAGTCTGTAGATAATACGCATCTGAATATATATGGCGCTAAAATGGTGGCATGGATGTTTGCAAAGGAACTATCGGAAAAGACAGGAAATAATGCGCCGGAGATTAAAGCACATATTAAATCAAATATTGCAAGTCTTAAGCCGAGCAAAGCGGTGGATTTGGTATCAAATCCTAATTATGTGAAACCGGATTATACAGCGCCTAGCGGCGGCAGTACCCTGTTTCCTGCATATTCGACAGGAGATGGCATTCAATTTCAGGCATCGGTTTTTGGAGATGTGGGTGGAGCAGACAAGATAACTACAAGCAAATTTAGTTTTGGTAGAGATGCAAATGGAGATATGCAGATTGCAGCCATGGGTCAGGGAAAGATTGCAAGTGGTTCAGATGGTATTGCAATGTATTATTATCGAATACCCGTGGAAAAGACGTTTAAAATTTCTGCAAAAGCCAAACTAAATAGTTTTGTTGCGAATAATCAGGTTGCATTTGGACTCATGGCACGAGATGATATGTATATTGATACAAGTGCTACTACCATTAAATCTGATTATGTGGTTGCAGGTAGTATCGAAATGGACAAGACGGGAACTAATTGCTTTTGTCGTAGGAGTGGTTCGCTGGTTAAAGGAGCGGCGCTTCCATCAGGAGTCTTGGCCGAAGGAAAAGAGTATGATTTAAGTATCGAATATAATGGCGACGGCTTTACATGTACTTTTGGCGATCAGGAACCACAGAGTGGCGGTTATGATTTCCAGCTTACAAGTGTGGATTCAAAATATGTTTATGTAGGTATGTTTGTTGCAAGAAATGCAAATGTCACCTTTAGCAACATTCATTTGGAGATAGAAGAAGATCCGGGTGACTATATTATAACTGTATCAAACGATGGAAATGGTACTGCAAAAGCAAGCAAAAGTAGCGCTAATGCCGGTGACGAAATTACTTTAACGGCATTTCCCAAATCCGGATATGCTTTTAAAGAGTGGAAAGTAGTAAGCGGTGGCGTAACTATCAAAGACAATAAGTTCACTATGCCGGCAAAATCTGTTGAGATTAAGGCTATTTTTGAGAAATTACCAGTAACTATCGATGTATGGGATTTCGGCGGGAAAGTAGATACTGATTCTCATTATAATAACCATATAACACCGGAAACATTGAAAGCGCAGGCTTCTTTTAGCAGCGAAAAAGGAATCTATGAGAAAAATAGCTCGATAACCTATGGCGATTTAACACAAGTTAATGGTGATAAAGATAAGTTATATACTAATATTCCTGCTCTCTCAGACTATAATTATGGTTCACTTAGTATAGCACAGTATGCATATGAGGATGGATATACTTCGGCAGGAGCTTATTTTGCCAATGGCAAAGGAACTGAAAAAACAAGATATATTACAATCGACAATGTAAAAGTTGGTGATAAGATTGTCGCTTATATGGGAAGTTCTGCAAGTGGTGATATTGAGTTCTATTTTGAAGGACAGAGTCAAAAGGATTCCGGCACGGTTGCAAGTGGAACGTGTAAGAAGTTTGAATTCATTGCAGAATATAATGGCACATATAAGATATGGACTCAAAGCAATGGAAAGCCTATATATCACAGGATTATGAGAATACCCAGCGTTGAGGTAAGCGGCAGCGTTGATTTGAATGATAATTATATTACAGATGGTTATTCCATAAAATTTGTGAATCAGACAACTAAGAAGGAATATGTAGCAGTTGTGGAAGCAGGTGGCACTTTTACTGCAAATCTTCCAGCGGGTTATATATACAAAGCTGCATTAGTGGGTGTAACGGGCTATGGATTTACCATAGATAGTGCAACCCTACAGGTAACTGATGATGATGCAATTACTGGGAAATCCGGTGTTAAACTTGTGGTTGAATATAAGTCCACCTATACTTTTTCAGGTACTATTCGAGGTTTTGATGCTGATTATAATTTGGATAATTTAGAGATTTTAATGATACCAAATGATTCTGCGGCAGATGATGTTGAACTTCAGATAACTAAAGATTCTAATGACAATAAATTAACATTTACAGCAGAAATAGCACAGAATCAGGAATATTCTTTCGTACTGAAGGGTGCAAATGATTATCAGATAGTTTCTCCGTTAGTTATTAATACGGAAAATGAAGGAACGAGCTATGAAAACAGAATTATAGTAGTAACTACCAAACCGGTATATAACGTAATCGGTGGATTTAGCGGTCTGGATAGTAGTGCAAATGTTTCAAGTTTAATATTCACTAATGTTGAAGATAATTATAGTTATACTGCACAGGTTGCAGGCGGCGCATATTCTGTTGATTTAAGAGATGGTGAATATTCGGCAAGCGCTACGGTAACAGGCTATGAGACTAAGACCCATGTGGTTGTAGACGGTGGTTCTGTAAGTAAGGATTTGTTATTTGTGTCTACTGCAGATAAGGGCCCTCTTGATAAGAAGCCTGATATTTATGTAGGATATCCAACTAAGGCAGACAACTATGCAACTGTAAAAGAAGCTGTAGAAGCTTGTAAGCGTATGAATCCTACAAACGACAAGGAGCGTATTACGGTTCATATTGCACCCGGTACTTATAGGGAACAGATTATCATAGACACACCGTACATAAGTTTTGTAAATGATACTGATGAAGAAGTGCTGCTCACTTGGTATTACGGAATTGGATATAAATATTATAGTGCAGATAGCAGCGGTTTTTATAATCCTGAAAATGCATATGATAAATTTGATAAACATAGTGTAGCAAAATGGGGAACTACCGTATACCTGAATAGTAAAGCTCAGGCATTCAGGGCAGAAGGAATTACTTTTGAAAATTCATTTAACAGGTATATGACTGACGAAGAAATTGAAGACGGTGTAGAAGTTTCCGGAGAAGAACGCATTAACGTAAAGAGATATCAGGGTTTGGACGTAACAAGTAAGGCTGCTACCGAGCGTGCATCAGTAATAGTGATAGATAAAGATGCTGACAATGCTGAGTTCTTAAACTGTAATTTCTATAGTAGTCAGGATACTGTTATGACCGGAGGTGCGCACACATATTTCAGGAATTGTGTGATAGAGGGGCAGACTGATTATATATGTGGTAAAGGAAATTGCGTTTTTGATGCTTGTGAATTGCGTTGGAAAGGTTATAGCACAGGCACTGGTCAAGGCGGATATCTTGCAGTAAGCCAGGCTGACGTGAAACAGAAAGGGTATCTATTTAGAAACTGTACTGTTACAGCTAACTCCAAACTGGAAGTTACACCAGGCTATTGGGGAAGACCGTGGAGTGAAAATGCTGGAGTTGTATTTATGAATACCAAGCTTCAGAACGCCGGACTTATAGTCGCTAAAGGCTGGACTGAGATGAGTGGTACACAACCCAGTAAGGAGCGCATGAAGGAGTATAATACCACAACCATAGCGGGAGAAACAGTAGATACAAGCGAGCGTTCAGACTATGTAATGACGCCTGAAGCAGCGGCAGCGATTAAAATTTCTGATTATTTAGGAGACTGGACGCCGGAATATTATAATGCGGAAGCTGAAACCGTTGCAATTAGCGGAGATGTTAGAGTTACCGATAATGCCGATATTAACACACCTAAAGCAGGTAATACGCTTACAGTAATTTATTCACTCGGGGAAAATGATGATAACGATGCTTCCATTATCAGTTGGTATGCTGTAGAAAAGGAAAACGGGGCAGAAAAAGAAAATAGTGCAGTTCTGCTTAAAGTTTCAACGGCTACGGTAGATAAAACCTATAAGGTTGACAAAGGTCTGGAAGGTAAGTATATCAAGGTTATTGTTTCACCTCAGACAGTCAGTGGAAAAACTGGTGATGCAAAATCATATATTTTAGAAAATGCAATTGCAGACGGATATGAAGACCCATCAAATCCGGATGGAGATATTGCGCTTGGAGACGGCATCAATATCTTCTTAGCAGGAGACTCAACAGTAAAAGATTACTCTGCAGCCGGAATGTATAATAGCGGTGCTACATTAAATGAGGGTTCATGGGGTGAATTTATTCAAACCTTCTTCAATGAGTCAGAAGTTAAGATTCAAAATTATGCGCAAGGCGGAAGAAGCAGTAGAACTTTCATCAATGAAGGAAAATTAAAAGCTATTGAAGATAAGATTGGCGAGGGAGATTATCTCTTTATTCAGTTTGGTCATAATGATGCTTCAGATAAATATCCTGATCGTTATGTACCGCTGGGAGATCCTGTAGATGGTAAGTATCCGTCCACTCCGGGAACACTGGATAGTAAAGGAGAATATCCGGATGGCGGTAATGGAACATTTAAATGGTTCTTACAACAGTATATAAAAACTGCAAAGGATAAGGGTGCGATTCCGGTGCTTGTAACTCCGGTGTCAAGGATGTACTATAATAGTGATGGAACGATTTCTGCACATCATGATAAAGAGTCTTCATCAAACAAAAATAATGCTTATGTTACAGCAGTGAAACAGCTGGCTGAAGAAAATAATGTTTTATTGATTGACGGCTTTGATGTTACTAAAAAGTTATTCGAGGAAGCTTGGGAGGCAGACGGTAAGAATAGTGATGTTTATGGCACTCAGATTATGAATACAGGCGATAAGACGCATAATAACAAACTGGGTGGTATGATTGAGGCTGCTGCTATTGCGTCGGAAATCCAGAAAATGGGAATAGATATCTCATATGCAGTAAAAACACCGGCTAAAGTTGCAGGACTAACCCCAGATGGAAAAACTGTATTTTCCGTAGATGCTGATAGTAAGATTACCGCGAATGATATTAACAGCGGCTATGAAAATAGAACTTTATATTGGGAAACTGTCGGTCAGGAAATGATTGATATCATTAAAACAAAGGCTGGACAATTAGGCGCAGAAACACCGGTGGGCTCTGTAAGTGTACCTACAGCTACTCCTTCTGCAGGAGCCGTTGAAAAGGGAACAAGCGTTGCACTTAGTGTGATTGGAAGTGCTGCAGATAGTGTCGAGATTTATTATACGACAGATGGCAGCAGTCCTAAAACAAAAGACAATACCGCAACAAAATTATATTCCGAATCCACTAATATAATAATAAACGAAAATACGACAATAAAGGCGTATGCGAAAGAGAAGGTGGAATCTGGCGAAGAACCTACATTGACCGATAGTAAGGTAGTTACTTTTGTATATACCCTGCTTCCGTCAGTTAAGGCTCCTATACTTAAGGCTCCTGCGGAGACAACAGTAAAAGCTGGAACGACAATTAAGCTTGGAACAGGAACGGAAGATGCTCAGATTCGATATACAATGGGAAGCAATCCGGCTGATCCAACAGTAAACAGTCCTCTTTATAATGATACAAAGGGAATTGTCATTACATCATCAACAACGCTTAAGGCAATAGCAGTAAAAGATGGAGAAACGAGTTCTGTTGCTACTTTTGTGTTTACAATTGAATCAGGCGGTTCAACGAGTGTTACTGTGGCTACCCCGACTTCTGATACAGATAATGGAGCAGTGGAATTAAGAAAAGTAATTCATTTGAACACTACGACAGAGAATGCTTTAATTTACTTTACCAAAGGAACTACTCCTGCCGATCCGACCAAGAGTAATGCGGATTTGTATGATGATTCTGAAGGAATTGTTATTGATAGAAATATGACAATTAAAGCGATTGCAGTAGTGGGAGATTCAACAAGTACCGTTGCTACATTTAAATTTACTGTTCCTACTACAGAAACGCCGAAAGCAGATAAGGAAGCGGGTGTGGTAGCTAAGGGTACACAAATTATTCTTAAATGCGACACGACGGATGCAGTAATTTACTACACTGACGATAGAACAAGTCCGAAAACCAGTGGTACTAGGATTGAATACAAAGAACCTATTGTTATAGAAAGAACTACCACAATAAGAGCGTATGCGGTATGTAAAGATTTGGCAGACAGTGAGGTTGTTACTTATACGTATACTGTTAAAAGTAAGGATGTAGGTGAAGGTTTGCAAATTGTTCTGGATAAAGATAAATACACCTACACCGGCAGTACAATAATTCCGTCATATACAGTATATTACAACGAGGAAGAAATTTATGAAGGTACTCATTATACTGTAAAGTATTCCAATAATACTAAGGTGCCTACAACCGATAATATCAAGAAACATCCTACAATTACCGTAAAAGGTAAAGGCAACTTCAGTGGCGCTGCTACGAAAACCTTTACAATTTCCACCGCAAGCTTAAAGGGCGCATATAATTCAGGAAAGCTTCTTGTAAACAATGCGATTAGTACAAAGAACTACGATAAACTTTCTAATGAGTTGGGTCTAAGCGATGATGTTTTGGAGGATATAAATAACATAGATGCTATAATGTGTGTCGTAGAAAAGAAGAAATTGACGCCTGTAATGTATTATAATGGTGTGAAATTGACCGCTAAAGAATATACACTTTCTAAGACGGATGCATGGAAAGCTGATGGCAAAGTAACCTTGACGGGTAAGACAAACTTCTCAGGAGTCGCAGGTGACGCACTTAATATCTATGTTCATGTTGTGAAAAGCAGTGAATTAAAGAAGATAACCAAAGTAGTGCTGAAGGATACATCCTATACTTATGACGGCACTGACACATGGGAAAAACAATCCATAACTGTCTCTGATAGGAATGGTGTGCTTGATGCTTCCAATTATACGGTAACATTCACAGGCGATACTACTAATGTTGGCAAGGTAAAGGTTACTGTTGTAGGCGTTGGTTTATACACTGGCAGCATAACTAAGACCTACACTATTAAGCCGAATAAATCAGCGGATAAGATTTCTATTACGACGACAATTGATACAGATGGATATCAGTTTGAAAGTACTGGAACTACCCTTGATGAGAATGATATAAAAGTAGTCTATAACGATGGCAGCGAGACTGGCAAGACTCTGAACGAAGGTAGCGATTATAAGATTACTTACAAGAATAACAAGCGAGTTGGAACAGGAAAGTATAGCATAACATTCCTTGGAAACTACAAAGGCATCAAGACCAAGAATTTGACAGGCGCTACCGGAACGTTCAAGATTAATAAGGCTAAGTTTGATGACTTGCTTAAGGAAGGAAGATTGGATGTCGTAACTGCTGACAAATCATTCAACAAGGCAGGAGCAGCATATAAATCAGCTCCTTATGTAAGTATTGATAATGTATTGCTGAAAGCATCCAATTACACTGTTAATTATTATGTAGGTGATAGTACAACTAGTGTGAAAAATCCTAAACTTTCTGCTGTAGGCACCGTATATATAGAAATTACGGGTAAAGGCAATTATGAAGGCATAATAAGCACGGTAACAGCAGGCGAAGGAGCGGAGAAAATTAAGTATGAGGTTTATAAACCAGCGTCTGCTTCCTATGACCTTTCCAAGGCTACTGTGACTTTCAAGCAAAATGGCAAGGTTACTAAGAAGGTAGATTATACAGGAGATGTAATTGATGAAGACACTGTGGAAGTAATTGTTACGCCTAAGGGCGGAAAAGAAAATATTGCTGACAAGTGTACTATAGAATTTGTTAACAATAAGAATAAGGGTAAGGCTACGGTAGTAATTAAAGCAAACGCTGCAGGGACAGAAGCTGGTTATACAGGCAGCAAGACCGCAAAATTAACAATTTCAGCAGTTAAATGGAAGTAATAATTGTTCTGAATTAATAAGAGCGCGTATCCAAACCGGATGCGCGCCCTTTTAAAAAGCACTTTAGTAATCATGAGTATCATAAAAAGCTGATTTAAAAATATCGTAAGTGTGTCTGGTACAAGTGTTATTGAAAAAACGATAACCATTGCACGTGATAATTAACTATGATATACTTTGATAAAAATATATTTTCTATAATACAGAGCATTAGGATATGATGCCTGTGTTTCAGAGAACCTTTCTTTTGCCATCAAGGCAAGTCTTTATGCGGTATATTGTATATTTACTAAGCCGCAAACCAGAAAATCCATGCTTTTAAATCTATAAAAATTCGGATAAAATAATAAGAAAAAAGCTGATTGATAATTTTACGCTATTATATAAAAAAGTCACAGAAAACGCCTAAAAAAGAGATTAAAAAGGCAACGAGTAACATAAAAGATTGGTTAGAAAGGAATAATTGATATGAATAATTATAAAACATTTAATGATATGTTTAATGATGATAATTTTGTATCACCGGAGGAAAGAGAGCAA
>CAMWKB010000033.1 GCA_947174705.1 uncultured Lachnospiraceae bacterium | reverse complement strand
CTCCGGTCGTTTCACCCTCGCCTCCGGTCGTTTCACCCTCGCCTCCGGTCGTTTCGCCTTCTCCTCCGGTCGTTTCGCCTTCTCCTCCGGTCGTTTCGGCTTCGGTTGAATCATCTGATAAATCTGTTTCCTCTGTTCCTGATTCCTCTGCCTCTAAATCCTCCGTTAAGACAGACTGGGATTCGTCATATCCCACTTCTTCCCCTGAAATTTCCGGTGCTGCCGCCAGCACAGCGTAGGAGTCCGCCTGAGCGAACACCATAGCTGCACTGAGAGCAAGCGCCAGAATCCTCTTGTTTAATAATTTTTGTCTTTTCATTTGTCTCCCTTCCTCTTTTTCATAATTTTTGCCATATAAAATTAAGTAAAATTCTATGGCTTACTATAAGGGAGAGATACTTTTATAAAAAGGTTGCAGTAATTTTAAAATTTTTTATTATTTATAAAAATTGTTCTTTTTTATAAATCGGTTGTCAAAAGGTATAATTAAAAAGTGTAAAGCCTTTAACTCAATAGACTTTACACTTTGATTACAATTGTTATTTAATTATAGTTATTACGCTTTTATACAGTCAAGTTCTGATAGATTAACGGCAAATGCAGAAAAGAGAATTACGCTTCTCCCACTTGCGTTAAACATAAATCAATCAAATTCTGAGAAATATATATATTGCTCTCCACCATCCGTTGTAATATAGGCTTTAACGCATCAATATATCCGCTCTGCTTTGCTTTTATCAAAATACCCAATGTGCCAGTCACAGGTAACTTTAAGTACTTTGCATGTTTCTTGGCATTGGCATCATCTATGATAACCACATCTGCCGCAACTTCTTGCGCTAAAATCATTACTTCTACCTCTCCATCATGCAATTGTGTTTTATACATAGTTTTTGCCATCTGGTTTTTGATCTTATCCACTCTAATCCAATCAAGCGAACTGTCTACTTCTTTCTTGCAGATAGATTCTGCTTTTACGGACAATTCTTTATATACTGCTTCCGGAATTATAACCTCTCCATACAGTTTCTTCAAAATATCAAGCTGTCCTACATAACTTAACGCAATCAACGGTGTCGTATTTACTACCACCTTACGCATTTGCAAGTTCCTCCAAAAATTCATTTTCTGAAGCAAAAGAGAATATCGAAACACCATTCATGCCAAGATACTGTACAAATTCTTCTTTTGTCATTTCCGCAACACTGGCACAATATCCTATCGACACTTTTTTATTCTTGTATAAATCCAAAGCCAGCATTTTTTTCATATAATCGGCAAAATCATCCCTGTCCTCATGAAGGTCTAACAGTATCTCTTCCGGAACATTTATTGATACAACACACATAATTGATACCTCCTACTTAAAATACACAATTTATCCATGCATCATATTCTCAATTCTCATCTTATTTCATACATTATACACATCATTCATTCAAAATACAATAAACTTATCTTTCCCATTTCTTCAATTTAATTTCACACTTCCGGCGCCACAAAGCATTTCTGCCCTTCCGGCGTCTCCAAAACAAAGACCTCTCCGCAGCCGCCTACCGAATCAGCCGGTATTTTCCATTCTCCAAGGTTCATATCCTCATCAATGAAGTGCGCGTAACCGTCTTCAATCACCATAGCCTGAGCATTGTAGAAGCGGGATGCATCGTCAAATGTCGCAATTACATTGCCATCATGGTCCATATACCCCCGCATACCGTCCTGTTCGGTAAGCCAGTATGTAGTGTCACTGATTTCCATGTATTCACCTTCTGCCAAAATTGCCGAATCGGTTACATTTTCTTCCATTTTGGCAGTATCAATCAAATAATATTTTCTTTCTTCATCGGTTCCCATATATATTGCTATGACGGTTTCCGCGCTGTAGCAGTAATTTCCATTATTATAGAAAGCTGTTACGCCCCAGTTCACTCCGTTTCCCCACGAATAACCGGCATAATTGGCGAAGTCTTCCATATTAAATCTATACTGCTCCGTTCCCTCCGCATTATACAGATAAAACGTCGCATAAGTATCTTCAAATCCCATTCCCCGGTCTACATAATAACCACGGTAGCAGGCTCCTATCGGGTAAAAGGAATTAAAATCCATTCCAGTTCCGGAACCGCCCATTGCAGTTGGTGTTCCATCTGCTGCATACAACTCCGGATGTCTGAGCGGATTCCTTTTTTCAAAAATATCCATGAGCGTTCCGTCTGTCTCCATACGGAATTCCGACTCTCCCTCATCCATATCAGAGGCAGCAAAGAGCGCATAATTTTCATTAAATCCAACTGCTCCGCTTTGCCTATAGATATCATCACCGTCGGACTCATACAAAACCGTACCGTCCAGCTTCACATAACCAAAATTAAGGAATATCTCCCGCTCATCCAATTGTTGCCAGAGTACGACATTCTCACTGACTGCCTTTATGGGCTTATCCGTCGTAAAGATTTCATTCCCTTCCCTGTCAAAAACCCTGTAGTCGCCTTCATTTCCGAAAAAGGTCTGTCCGTCGTTGTTCGGAGCCTGACACGCTACATCATATTCAAAAGGCACTAGGATTTCATTATCATAAGTAACAAGTCCCCATTTTTCACCGCTGCGGGCTACTATGATTCCATCCCTGCCTTCCCGCAGTTCATCATATACTCCGGAGATTGGTAGTTCCTTATATTCTTCCTCCTCGCTCTCAGCAGGAAGCTCCGTCTCTTCGACAGTTTCCGTTTCTAATAGTTCTTCCGTCTCTGTGCCTGTATTCTCTGTCTCCACCAAGGCAAGTTCCTGCTGCGCGGGCTGTTCGTTACCGGATGTAGCGTTCATGATTACCGCACCGATTATGGCCGCTGCACCGATAAATACCAATGTTCCTATAAGGAGCTTGGCCTTTGTACTGAGTTTAGCAAGCTTTCCTCCTTTTTTCTCTGATGAATCGCCCTCCGGCTTCACTATAAGGTTTGAAAGCGTATCCGGCATAGGCACTGCCTCGCAGTCCTGAGCTTCCTTTGCAAAGTAGAGCAGCATAAAAGGTATGATAGCGTAGAGCTTTGTATCTTTTTCTCTCTCTAAGGTCAGTACCTCTTCTTTTATTTTAACTTTGGCGCGATTTATGTGGGATTTCACTGTATTTACCGGAATTCCCAGTTCCTCGGCTATTTCTTCCTGCGTCTGTTCATTATAAAAATATGCTATAACGCACAGTCTCTGCATATCGCTTAAACCATCGATAATCTCCATTATCAGGCGGCTTTTCTCCTTATCCTGCATGATGGATTCAGGTATAAAGGCTTCATTATCTGCAACGCTCTCAATAATATCCTGTTCTTCTTCATCTTTTCCTGTACCAAAAATGACATACTTGTCACTTTTATTCATATAAGCATAACACTTCCTCTTGGCGATAACCGCCGCCCAGTTAAGGAAATCCTCAGTACTGTTCAACTGTCCGATGCTTCTGCTTATCTCCAGATAAGTTTCCTGCAGCATATCCACTGCCGCTTCATCATCCCTTACTATATGCCTTATACAGACATACAGGTATTTGTGGGACAGGTTATAGACCTGTTCAAAGGCCTCACCATTCCCTCCTTTGTAGCTCTCGACTGCCCTTTGCAGTTCTTCCGGTGCTTTCATCTTCCTTACTTGTCTCCCTTCGCCTTCTGTAGTACGTCTACATAATATTATGACTTCTTTTTATAAAAATCACAATAATACAGAGGGCAAAAATATTTAAAAAGTTGCACTTAAATTCTATTTTTTGCATTTTTTAAAACATTTTCTAATAAATTTATAAGTTGACAACAGATAGACATATGATATAAGATATTAAAAGAGTCAAGTTATCAAAGGCGATAACCCTTACAGGCGTTATCGCTTTTTTAACTTTACTATCAGATTTAAGGAGGATTATATTATGAAAAAATTAACAGCACTTTCACTGGCAGCAGCTATGATGCTTTCCTTGACCGCTTGTGGAAACAGCGGCAGCGGAAATGCAGGCACAACTGATGCAAACACAAGCAATGCAGACACTTCTGCTGCAACTAACACAGACGCTGCGGCAGACACAACAGCAGCTCCGGCAGATACATCTGCCGATACTGAGGGCAAAGTTTATGTTATTGCAACCGATACAACATTTGCGCCTTTTGAGTTTGAGAATGAGAATGGCGAAATGGTAGGAATCGACCTTGACCTTTTAGCAGCAATCGCTGAGGACCAGGGCTTTGAGTATGAGTTACAGGTTGTAGGTTTCTCCGCAGCAGTAACCGCTATGGAAACCGGCGAAGCTGACGGCGTTATTGCAGGTATGTCAATTACTGAAGCAAGAGAAGAATTATATGATTTTTCCGAACCTTACTATGATTCAGGCGTAGGTATGGCTGTTGCTGCAGATTCTGATATCGCATCTTATGAAGACCTTGCAGGTTTACAGGTAGCTGCTAAGATCGGTACTGAAGGCTGCACATTTGCAGAGTCTATCGCAGATGAGTATGGTTTCACAATTACACAGTTTGAGGATTCAGCAACTATGTATCAGGACGTTTTATCAGGTACAAGCGCAGCATGTTTCGATGATTATCCGGTACTTGGATATGAAATTTCAAGAGGTACTGCTTTAGCGCTTCCACTTGATATGGAAAGAGGCTCTTCTTATGGCTTCGCTACTTTGAAGGGTGAAAATCCTGAACTTGTTGAGATGTTCAATGCAGGTCTTGCAAACTTAAAGGCAAGCGGTAAGTATGATGAAATCCTTAATACTTATATTGCAACAGAATAAAAGGGTGAAATTAGAAATTTCACCCGCGAGTTTGCGCTTACGCCCAAACATCGCAGATTGTTTAGTAACTGCTGCCTGCGGGGGTCACAGCCTGCAGGCAGATTTCTGATTAATATTTTAACAAAGGGGTGTAAACATGGTACTTTTGGAGGTAATAACCAGCAGCTTTAATACTTTTATGGCGGCTCTTTCAGAAACTGTAAAACTGGCAATCGTCTCCTTAATAGCCGCTACTATTCTTGGCGTAATCTTTGGACTTTTTACAGTATCAAAAGTAAGGATTTTGGAATGGATATCCAAAATTTACATAGGAATTATTCGTGGAACCCCCTTGCTTGTACAAACTTTCATAATCTACTACGGTCTGGCTCAGACGCTCAGGCCCTATGGCTTTCAGTGGAAGCAGATAGGCGGTCCTTTTACTGCGGGTGCGGTAGCGCTCAGTCTGAACGCTGGCGCCTACATGGCGGAGATTGTAAGGGGCGGTATTGAGTCTGTTGACATTGGACAGATGGAAGCGGCCAGAAGTCTTGGACTCTCCTATGGTAAAGCAATGCGTAAAATTGTGCTTCCTCAGGCATTTTTCACTATGCTTCCCGCAATTATCAACCAGTTTATTATTTCCCTTAAGGATACCTCCTTAATTTCAATCATCGGTATCCGCGAACTGACACAGAACGGCAAAATTCTGGTAGCCAATGCAACTGCCAGGTCCATGCCCATCTGGTTAACGGTAGCGATTTATTATCTGGTAATCTGCACTGTTCTTTCTAAAATTGCACAGATAGTAGAAAGGAAGGTATCACATGGAAAATAAGAATTTATCGGAAAAACCCGTTAAAATTTCTGTTAAAGGTTTAAGAAAATGCTTCGGGGAACTGGAAGTATTAAAAGATATGAATGTAGAAGTCCATGAGGGCGAGGTAGTATGCCTGATTGGTCCATCCGGCTCCGGAAAAAGTACATTCCTGCGCTGCTTAAACAAATTGGAAGAAGCAAACGGCGGGGAAATAATCGTAGACGGAAACAATATAACGGATAAGAAAATTAATATCAATAAAGTACGCGAAAATATAGGCATGGTTTTCCAGCATTTTAATCTTTTCTCAAACCTGTCTATTCTTAATAATATTACACTGGCTCCTGTAGAATTAAAGCTCATGAGCAAGGATGAAGCCAAGAAAAAAGCTATGGAACTTCTTAAAAGAGTCGGTCTTGAGGACAAGGCCAATGTTTTTCCCAGGCAGCTTTCAGGCGGTCAGAAGCAGCGCTGCGCGATTGCACGCTCTCTTGCCATGTCGCCTGATATCATGCTTTTTGATGAGCCCACATCCGCCCTTGACCCCGAAATGGTCGGCGAGGTGTTGGATGTTATGAAGGCGCTTGCCAAGGACGGTATGACTATGATAGTTGTCACACATGAAATGGGCTTTGCAAGAGAGGTGGCAGACCGTATAATCTTCATGGACGGCGGTTATATCGTGGAAGAAGGCACGCCGGATGAGATTTTTAACCACGCTAAGGAAGAGAGAACGATAAGTTTTCTTAATAAAGTGCTGTAACTTAGTTATCTACGCTTGGAGGTGGCGTCATATGAAACCCGTAATCGGCGTAATACCTTTATTTGATGAAACCAAAGACAGTATATGGATGCTGCCGGGATATATGGACGGTATCAGACTGGCCGGGGGACTGCCTGTTATACTGCCGCTTAAAGCTGATATGGAAGATATAGCACAAGTCTGCGGCATCTGCGACGGTTTTCTTTTTACAGGCGGTCACGACGTGGACCCGGCTATGTACGGAGCTGAAAGAAGCGATAAATGCGGCACTTCAAACCATGACAGGGATACATTAGAAAAAAAGGTCTTTGATTATGCACTTAGAACGGATTTGCCGGTACTTGGCATCTGCCGCGGCATACAGCTTATTAATGTACTCTGCGGCGGGACTTTATATCAGGATTTACCGACAGAGTATAATTCTACAGTCAAGGTTGAGCACCACATGAAACCGCCATATGATGTTCCGTGTCATAAAGTTACTATTTTAGAAGATACTCCCCTTTTTATGGAATTGAATATTTTGACTTTATCGGTCAACAGTTATCATCATCAGGCGGTAAAAGATTTAGCGCCCTCTCTGCTTCCCATGGCAGTCTCGGAGGACGGTCTTATAGAAGCCCTATATATGCCAGACAAAAAGTTTATTCAGGCAGTGCAGTGGCATCCTGAATTTAATTTTCATAGGGATGAAAGCTCACGCAGATTATTTAAGAGTTTTGTTAATTCTTGCCAAACGTCGTAGTGAGCGTTATTTGCTATTGCAGGCTTATTACCAAGAGGCACAGACTTAAATAACATAAACAAATACTAATTGAAAGGAATGTACACTATTGTGTGCAAAGATATATAGAAATGAACGAAAAACTAATCATCACAATAGGAAGGGAATTTGGCGCCGAAGGTCATGAAATCGGCAAAAAACTTGGAGAGCGCATAGGTTTTGAGCTATATGATAAGGATATGCTTGCCCTTGCCGCCCAGAAAAGCGGAATTGATATAAAGGTGCTTGCGCCTTCGGATGAAACCTATTACGGTCATGCCCTCAGCCCCTACTTAACTATTGGCAGGTTAAGCCCCTCTATGGGCGATAAGCTCTTCAAACTTCAGACAGACATAATCAATGACCTTGCAGTCAAAGGTTCATGTATCATAGTCGGCCGCCTTGCAGACTATATCCTTCGGGATAATCCAAACTGCATAAAGGCATTTATTTATGCTCCATTTGAAAAAAGAGTGGAAATTATTAAAAATAAGCATTCTATCTCGGAAGCTGATGCGAAAAAGCTTGTAAAAAGAATGGATAATGAAAGACGTAATTATTATACCTACTATTCCAATGGAAAATGGGATAGGAAGGAAGGTAAGGACATACTTTTAAACCGCGCTACGTTTGGCGTAGACGGGTGTGTGGATATTTTGGAGGCTATGGTCAGGGCAAGGGATTGAAAAAATTTTTAAAGGAACAAAAATAGCTAAGCGCTGTACTTTATAAGCAGCAGCTCCACACTGAGCACATCATTCATCTTACCGGTTTTTACAGCCTCTTCCGTTTCTACGCAGTCAGTTACGGCAAGGCGCAAATCGGCAGTAGAGAATTTAGCGGCCTGATTCACATATTTCCCGGCAATAAAGCCAGGCAGGCCGACATTTTCACCTATGGTTTTAGAAGAATAACCCTTGTTATTTAATTCTTTAACCTGTAAAAGCAAATTGAACTGTCTTGCGAGAAGAAAAAGAATCCGCATAGGCGGTTCTTTTAAGGTCAGCAGGTCGTAGTAAAGCTCCATCGCTTCTTTCTGCCTCTTCTCAGCAATCGCATTCATCATGTCAAAAATCTGGTTATTTATCTGTCTGATACAGACTGTCTCGATATCCGCTTTGTCAATTACCTCTTTATCAATACAATAACAGATAAGCTTCTCTAACTCCTTACTGATATTCTCCATATCGGTTCCGGTTTTCTCTAAGAAAAGCTGTAAATCCCTTTCCGTAATTTTTTTATTTTCTTTCTTTAAAATTCCAAGAATCCAGCGTTTAAGCACCGATTCATCCTGTGCCTTAAACTCTATGGCACGCCCGTTTGCAGATACCGCTTTAAAAAGTTTGCTGCGCTTATCAATCTCTTTTTCCACCAAAACAAAAAATGCGGTCTCGGAAGGCTCCTTTAAATATTCCGCAAGCTGCTCTCCCCCGTGCTTAAAGAGACCGCTGTTTTCAATAATTATGACACGTCTGTCAGAAAAAAACGGCATCGTTTCCGCCAAATCAATCACTTCTCCAAGATTTACGTCTTTTCCCTCGAAATAATGGTAGTTCATCGAGTCGCCATCGCCCATAAGCGCATTTTTAAGCCGATCCTTATACTGCTTTATAAGGTAAGCCTCCTCACCGTAAAGCAGGTAAAGCGGCTTAAGCTGACCGGACTTTATCTCTTCATTAAGCTTCTGCATATGTGCTGTCTCCTAAATTAAATAGCTGGACTTATTATATCATGAATCTGCGATTCATGATCGTCATTCGCCGTTCGTCGAACATGCAAGCATGCTCTCCTCACTAACGCTCATTATATCATCCAATATAATTTTTGGCTAGTCGCTATCATCTAAAAAGCACTCCACTCTCACCCTGCCGTCACGATACGTCACCGTAACGGCGCCGCCTTCATCCGTCCGGTAAATACGGCTTCCGGCGTTTTCAAGCCGTTCTAATGTCTCGGCATGGGGATGACCATAGCTGTTGTCCCTTCCTGCGGAAATCAGCGCAATACGCGGCGACACAAGCTCTAAAAACTCCTTTGCCGTGGAATTTCTGGAGCCGTGATGAGCTACTTTTAATAAAGTTATATTGTTTATATCCTTTATATCGTTATATTTTGCACCATCTTCCGTTAAGTATCCTTTCGCTCTCTTTTCTTTATTTCCAGATATATATTCGGTAACACTCTTTTCACCGTTCCCTTCCAAATCCCCGGTAAAAAGCGCACTAAAGGCTTCATATTCAAGATAAAGAACCGTGGACATGGCATTGGTATCATCACTCTCTTCTCCTTCTTCAGGATGCAGACAGGTCAGTCTCAGCTTTCCATACTGCAAGGCTTCTCCTTTATTTATGTAAACCACATTTGTTCCGGTCTCCTTTGCCGCGCCCACCAACTCGTGATACGCCTCACTCCTGCTTTTCTCACCAAGCTCCGGCATAATCAGATTTTCAATTTTTATTCCGCCCTGTGCCATATCGTCAATCAATGCCTGAATTCCATTGTAGTGGTCGCTGTCCATGTGCGTTACAAAAACCGCATCCAGTCTGTCAATCCCTTTTGCCTTTAAAAAAGGCAGTATTTGATAGGTTCCGACATCTTTTTTACTGGAACTTCCGCCATCAATAAGATAACACCCGCTATTTGCATCTGAAATAAAAATACCGTCTCCCTGGCCAACATCCAGAGCCGTAATTGTAAGCCCGTTCTGAAACCTAATGGTTATACATAAAATTGCCACTAAAATCCACTGCCAAAACTGCAGTTTAGTCAGTTTTTTACCCACAAGTACCATAGCCGATATTATCAGTATAAAAATAACTACCTGCCAATGCTCAGGCTTTCCCAGAATACTTCTGCTTCCCGGGATATGAAGCGCTGCATTGCAGCTCAATTCATAAAACCTAGACATCATATGGACAGGAAAGGCAAGATATTTCCCAAGCGGAAGGTAAAACGCCGCAGCAATAAGACATATCAGACCATCAGTCACAATGACTGTGGTTCCTGGAATAATTATCAGATTTAAAAATATGGAATAAAGCGGATATTCATAGTAAAAGCAAAGATATACCGGTAAGGTAACAACTGATATCGAAAGACTGGTCGCTATAATTTTTTCTAATTTAGTTTCACCTAACAGATTCTCTTCCACTTCCGGATAAAATAATCCAATCGCAATAATCGCCCCAAAGGAAAAAAGAAAGCCACTGTGGTATAAATATAAGGGCTGCCCGGCAATAATTGAAATGCCCGCAATCGCCATAGCTGTAAGCATATCATATGTCCGCCCGAATATCCCTGCAGATATGTTAAATCCAAACATAATAATTGCCCGAAGCGCTGAAACACTCATACCGCACATCACTCCGTAACAATACATAAAGCATAAAGAAATAATAACACTTGCTATTTTAGAACTTCTAAGCTTATCCAGCAATTTATATAGCCCCATGCCGATAATTGAAATATGTAGGCCGCTGATACTGAGTATATGTATAACTCCATTAAGCTGATACAACTGCTTCGTATCCTCATCCAAACCGTTTTTTTCACCAAGCAGCATGGCTTTCATAATATGGGCGTCTTCACCAAAGCATACCTCGCTAAGCGATATAAGATAACGTTTCAATTCCCAAAGTTTCTCACTAAACTTATCATATTTCGCGCTCTCTTCCATTATTACGCCGTTCTGCAGCCTGATTTGCATACCCAGAATCTCATAATAACTTCGGGAATCGAACTCTCCGTAGTTAGTGGCCTTGGCAAATTCTTTGAACTTACCCTGCACCTTTATACGACTGCCAAGCCTTGGCTCTTTTGCATCTTGCATATAGCACAAAACGCCTTTAATCTCCGATAAATCGGATGTTAAATTTAAATTTAATAATTTTGGATTTAAAATTTGAACTTCTTTTAGATAAATAATTAGAATTTCTTTTCCGTAAGAAATGCGATATTCTTTCTTTTCGACCTGCCCCGTCAAAACTGCCATACTTCCCTCAAGCGCCTCAAACGAAGGCTCGGGAAGCGGCGTTATGTACATATAAATCACAATTATAAGAACAAAGGCAAGACCGATAAGACATATTGGTCTTCTCAATGACACCTCTCTTTCCGTTTAAATCCTCCGCTTCGGACACAGACTTACTCCGCAGGAGAATTCTCACTTGTAACTAAATCCAGATTTCTCTCAAATATAGTGGTCAGACTGACGCTTTCTTTATAAAAAAGTGCAGTCTCGCCGTTAATAGAAATCTGTACCTTGTTAATATTAGGCAGCTCCACCAGCGAATTAGTAATTGAATAAATTGTAACATCCGAAGTAACATTGTATGGCTGATTTAAGAAATTTTCATCTAGGTTTACATAACAAATCCTATCGTTTACCGTAACACTGATTACCTTTGTAGAAGGATTAATCATCGGATAGTGTCCCTCTGAATTAGGTCCTTCAATAAGCTTCTCCACTACCAGCTTCTCCACCGAAATATTACTATTATATTCAACATTACGCTGGTTTTCCTCCACCAGCCTGTCTCCGGTCTCATTCGCAAAGTAAAGATGCAGATTCACTTTTTCATAAGTATTAATTTCATCTCCGGCATTATCAATAAACATATCAGCTGACATCTTTCCAACCGCCGCCCCGCCATTGTCCATAAGCGGCTCGCCCTGTATTGTAAAAGAAATATAGCCAACATTTCCAACCTGCGACAGGGTCCTGACAATCGCCGCACGTACCAGTACCTCCTTGATACTGTCCATGTCCTTATATTTCTCATCAAAATTAACAGTCAGCTGTTCTCCATCCATACTATAACCCAACAGCCTGAAATTCTCCGCAAGGGGCGCCTTATACTCCATCTTGGCAGACATAGCTCCAAGCTGTTCAATAAGCTCGTTTAAAAGGGATTCCTCGTCCTCAGTCTCCGTCTGATACTGCCTGGAAAAAACGCCTGTTTCTTCGTTGTTTACATAATATATGTCATAGGTTTTACCGCTGCTCACTGTTTCCTGCCTACCGCATGCCGCCGTGAAGCAGAGGCACAGGATAAGCAGGGTCGCAACAGGGAATATTCTATTGAATGTTCTATATTTTCCCAACTTCATATGAATTTCCTTTCCTATTGGTTGTCTAACGCTACGATGATTGCGAGAGTTTTGTAGGCACCGCCCGCCCTATTTTACGAAACAGAAATATACGTCAACGGAATCTTCACCGTAAACGTAGTCCCTTCCCCTTCTTCACTAACAACCTTAATAGACCCTCTATGCATCAATATCGCACTCCTTGTAATCGCCAGTCCGAGTCCCGTACCGTCAATTTCCCTGGAATGTGATTTGTCTACGCGGTAAAAACGTTCATAAATATGCTCTATTGATTCAGTTGGAATTCCGATGCCGGAATCTGCCACTTCAACCGTAAAGAACTGGTGGTCCGCATCTAAGGTTACTTTAACCCAGCCAAATTCCTTGTTGTATTTGATGGCATTTTCCACAAGGTTTGTGATAACCAGTGTTATTTTAACTTCATCCACTGCTGCCGTAACAGGCCTGATGCTCTCATAGACAAGCTCAACATTTTTCTTAAATGCAATAGGGCGAAGCCTTTTCATAATAAGCTCTACCAGTACATTTATGTCTACCTGGGCAATGTTTAGGTCTGAAGATGTTCTATCCATCTTAATCAGGGCAAGCAAGTCATTGATAATCTTATCTTCCCTGTCAATTTCATCGGCAATATCTTCCATGAATTCACGATATAACTCGATTGGAAGATCCTCCTGTCCGCGCAAAGAATCTGCAAGTACCTTAATAGACGTAATCGGAGTTTTGAGCTCGTGGGAGACATTCGATACAAATTCCTGTCTTGAATCATCAAGCACCTTCATTCGGCCAAGGACTTCATTAAATGCATCTCCAATATGTTCGGTTTCCAAACAGTCCTGTACAGAAATGGGGTCATTGGTGTAACCTTCTTTTACCTTTCTCAAGGCATCGGTAATTTTTTCAAATGGTCTGATTATGACATAGGACGCCAGTATAGAAACAATAAAAATTACCAAAACAACCAAGGCTTCCACTACTAAAGCTTTTCTGTTCAGGATTTCCATAGTCGTTGCAATATAATCGGTAGACACGCTGGTTAACATAACTCCGCGTGCAATGTTACTCTCTACCATTGCAGCATCATCCGTATTCACATCCATTATCTCAGTAATGGGAATTGTCAGTTCAATATATCCGTTGTCAGAATCGTAATTGCTGGTGTTAGTACCCTTAAGACAGCGGATTACCTCTTCGGATATAATTGTCTTGCCTTCGCTTATGCCATAGGTATCTTTAATAACTTTTAAGTTATTATTGATGATAAGAACCCTTCCGTCATATAGATTGGACAGCATTTTAAGCTCGGCGTCTATGACCTCCGAAGAAGTATCCTGCAAATACCGATAAGAAATTAAATGATTTGCCAGAATCTGCAGCTGCGTCTGAACATCGGAGGTACGCAAAGCTACCGCACGCTGCTCATAATTCCTGACAATTGCATATCTGGTTATTGTAGAGGGAATTATCCCGACTATAAAGACAATCAAAAAAATACGTATTTTAATACTACGCAGAAACTTTAACTTTTCAAAATTTATTTTAAGCAAAGTAATAACCTACTCCCCATTTCGTATGTACATATATAGGCTCGCTGGGCATTTCTTCAATTTTCTCCCTAAGCCTGCGGATATGCACATCTACAGTGCGCACATCGCCCGGATAATCGCTTCCCCATATGATTTTTAGCAGATTCTCCCTGCTGTAGACCTTATTAGGATTTTTCATAAGAAGCTCCAGCACCTCAAACTCTTTTGCTGTAAGATTAACCTCGCGGTTTTTGATATATACCCTTCTTCCGTCGCAGTCAAGTCTCATATCGCGGATTTCAAGTACCCTTGCCGTACTGGGTTCCTCACTCTTTCTTCCGGTCCTTCGCATAATTGCCTTGATTCTTGCTTTCACTTCCAGAATATTAAAAGGCTTGGTAATATAATCGTCCGCACCATATTCAAGACCGAGAATTTTATCCATATCCTCCCCCTTTGCGGTTAACATAACTATTGGAGTATTAGAAAATTCCCGTATCTGCTGACACACTTCAAAACCGTTCATCTTAGGAAGCATAACATCTAACAAAATCATATCATATGGATTATTTTTCGCAAACTCTAAAGCTTCTTCACCGTCATAGGCACAGTCTACTTCCATGCCGTCCTGCTCTAAGCTAAATCGGATTCCCTTAACAATCAATTTCTCATCATCTACAACCAACACTCTTTTTCCCATTTCACACCCCGTATGCCTTAATTTACAGTAATCTTGTCCTTTATTTTCTCGTATGTGCCTTCTTTGATTCCGCTCACTTTCATGATATCCTCGATGGACGCAAAGTTTCCGTTCTCCTGTCTATACTGCACTATAGCCGCGGCCTTGCCTGCCCCGATACCTTTTACATTTCCAAGTTCGCTCTCTGTGGCCGTATTTATGTTAACAAGACCGTCACTATTTCCCGAACTGCCTGTTTTATCTTCTCCTGTATCCAATGTTCCTTTATCCGCTGTTCCTGCTGCCCATAATTCCTGATATGTACCGTCTTCTTTAGCTTTTTCAACCTCTTCTACAGTCGGTATGACAAGTCTCTCTCCATCACTCAGCGGCCCCGCTTGGTTTACATAATCTTCACAAGCATCTTCACTAAACCCGCCTGCTGCTTTAATTCCTTCGAACACCCGGCTGCCCGCTTCAAGCTCATAGACACCCGGATTCACAACTGCCCCGCATATATGTACGTAAATTTTGGCTTGAACAGCATCTATGCTTATGCCCGAAGATGAAGCGGCATCTTTATCTGAAGTAACATTACCGGCTGCATTTCTGTCTGATAAGGCACCGTCCGCTGCACTTTCATCATCAAGTCCCCGCACAGCCTGCGAACTCATATCATGAGTTTCTCCCAGTTCAAGCACCATATCTTCTTTGCCGGTACATGCAGTCAGTACAAACACCGGAAATATCAGAAGCATTCCCAATTTACTAATGTTATTTATAAATTTCTGCATAATTTCTCCCTGCCTTTCTTACTTTGAAGGCTTAGGAGTCCCCATCATGCGTCGTATTTTAATTGTAAAATAAATTTGCTCCTATGTCCACTTAAAAATAATAATTCCTACAATTGCAATTCCCATACCGATAAATTTTCTCGCCTCTATAGGCTGTTTTTCCACATTAAAAAGCCCGAAAATTTCGATGAGGTATGCGACGATGAGCTGGGCTATAACAATAAGCATGGATGCCCTCGCCGGTCCAAGCTGTTCCATTGCCTTAATTACGGTATAGGTGATAAAAGCTCCAATCGTACCGCCAAGCAGCATATACTTAGGCTGAACCTTTGCAAGCGCGCCAAAAGATGAGCGGTCAGTCACAAACCATGCGCACAGGCACACTAAAAGCGCCGTAAACTGTACAAAAACATTTGCTACCCATATACTTGAGGACTTCGTAACTTCCGTATTAAAAACACCCTGAATTGCCATAAAGGCACCCGATAACAGTGCAATAAAAAAACCTATCATATAAAACCGCTCCCTTTTCAAAAAAATACAAGGTGAACCATAAATGTCACCTTGTACTATCTTGTCCTTTTATTATGAAAATATGCACATTAATTTTGTACTTCTTCGTCGCTTTCTTCCTGTATATCCTCTTCTTCCACTTCTTCTACCTCTTCCGGAACATCTATATACTCCTCAGTATAATCCTCTCCGCTTATCTGAGTCATAATTTTCTCAGACAGGGCTTTTAATTCTGCGTTTGCGTCATTTCCGTCCCATATTCTGGCGAACGCAATCTCCATCTCTACCCAGTAGTTGCTGGTCTCTATCATCTTGGGATTAGGAATGGATTTACGATATTCCGATACAAAAGCATCCGCACTTGGATTCGTGAATTTAACGCCTGATAATGCCGGAAGTTTGCCGGTTCTGTCATAGAGATTATCTACACTGTAGCATGATAAATACCTTGCAAAATCGTTAGCCATGTCCTTCCGCTCGCAGTAGCCGTTTACCACAACGCACTGGGTAACTGACAATGACCTTGACACCAATTCTTCATTGACATCAGGAATCAGGGACGTTCCGTACTCATATTGAAAATCCCCATTCTCCTTAGCTTCCTCTATTTTGGCAAGCGCGTCTGTTGTCACTACGGTATATAAAATCTTACCTTCAATAAAATCTTCCAAAATATCCGCATAACTGATTTCTGTCGTATCAATTGAAAAAAACTGATTCAGATTCTGATAAACCCTCATACAGTGAATCGCGTCTTCATTATAAATATCAATTGACTTATCACTGTCTCCTGCCGCTCCGCCTACATCAATGTAATCTCCCACAAAGAAATAATTATAAAAAATATCGGACACGTCCCATTTAAATACCGCTTCCATCTGCTCCGGGGCGTCATACTCGTCCGCAAAATTCCTTATGTCATCTATCGTCTTAGGAAGTGCTTCCTCAACACGCGCTGCCACAGCGGCTTCATCAATAACATTTGTTACGTTTAAATCTGCCTCTCCCTGTCCATTTTCACCGTCTTCAGTGGGTGCTTCCCGCTCAGCCTGTTCCTGAGCTGCTTCGCCAAGTGCTGCATCCTGCTCAGCTTCTAACTGTGCGCGCGCCCAATCTTCCATATAAGTCTTATTATATAAAAAGGAGCTTGTCTCAAAGTAGAACGGATAAGCAATCTGCTTATCATGATAGGTAACCGCATTTACCGCAGATTCTGGGAAAAAGTCCTGCATACTGCCGTTTTCATCAGGTATTCTGACTTCCGATGCAAGTCCGGCTAAATATGCTTTTTCCAAAGAATCATTTCCTACTATATATAAATCAGGAACTTCTTCTGACTGCAGAGAAGCCTGATTTATTGTTTCAAGATACTCCGAACCGGAGGTATATACCGGAATAACACGTGTGTCATCCTGATATTCACTATATGAAACCGCGACACTGTTAAGGTAATCCGTCAAGGCTTCATCCGTATACCATAAATATAAGGTTTCCCTATGTCCAAAAAGTGTATTATCTTCATACACCTTCGTTTCATCCTCTGTTCTGTCAAACCAGCCCAAACGTGCTGCGCCATACATTCCTCCTGCCATACAGGCAATTAACAAAACAGTTGTTATCCTTCCTTTCAGCCTCACTTTTATTTCTCCATTCTTTCAGCCAGACATTCCCTCAAAATATCAATCATTTCATCCACATGCTGCGTATTTATGACAAGGGCAGGCAGAAAGCGGATTATATTGCTGCCGGCATTTATTAATATCAGGCCCTTATCCATTGCCGCATTGATAATATCCCCTACGGGTTCTTTAAATACAAGCCCCTGCATAAGACCCGCACCGCGTCTTGTCTCTATTATTGAATCATACTCTGACGCCAGCTCGTCCAGTTTGCTTTCAAGATATGAGCCAACTTCCCTTACATTGTCAAGAATATTTTCTTTCTCGAATAATTCAAGCACCTTACAGATTGCAGCGCAGGCAAGAGGATTTCCGCCGTAAGTTGTTCCATGATCGCCTGCTTTAAGGGAATTTTGCCCCACACGCTCAGTCATCATAAATGCGCCAACCGGCACGCCGCAGCCAAGAGCTTTCGCAGTAGTCATAATATCAGGCTTAACCCCAAATTTCTGCCATGCATACATATAACCTGTTCTTCCCATTCCGCACTGGATTTCATCCAAAATAAGCAGAATATCACGTTCTTCGCACAGCGCTTTTACATTTTTTATAAAAGATTCCTGTACAGGATGTATTCCGCCCTCTCCCTGAACGGTCTCAAATATAATAGCACATGTTTTTTTATTAACATTGGCAAGCACACTGTCAAAATCATTAAAGTCTGCAAAACGGATGTTGCCTATCATTGGCTCAAACGCTTCCCTGTAATGCGGATTACCCGTAATCGAAAGCGCTCCCATAGTTCTTCCGTGAAACGAGTGGTTCATGGCAATAATCTCATGATCCGTAGTGCCGTCTTTAAGATATGCATACTTCCTTGCCGCCTTAATCGCACCTTCAATGGCTTCAGCTCCGCTGTTGGTAAAAAATACCCTGTCCATTCCGGAGACCTGTTTTAACTTCTTAGCCGCTTCTATAGCAGGCATATTGTAATAATAATTGGAAGTGTGTATAACTTTATCAATCTGAGCTTTAAGTGCATCGTTATACTCTTTATTCTGATATCCAAGCGCAAAAACTGCAATTCCGGATACGAAGTCTAAATATTTTTTGCCCTCTATATCATACAAATATACACCTTCGCCCCTGTCCAACACTACCTGATAACGGTTATAAGTATGCAAAAGGGCTTCTTCGGCTTCATTTATATATTCCTGCATCTTCATAATATTCCATTAATCCTTTCCATAACACATGTTATTATGCTAATCATCATCCTCCGCAATAATCGCCGTACCAATACCATGATCGGTGAAGATTTCAAGAAGAAGACAGTGCGGGATTCTTCCGTCCAGAATATGCACCCTGTTTACGCCCTCTCTTATTGCTTCCACGCAGTTCATAAGTTTAGGCAACATTCCGCCGCCGATATATCCGCTGTTTACAAGCTCTTCAGCCTGTGACGCCGTAAGTCTTGAAATAAAAGTGGACTTGTCGTTAATATCCTTATAAAGCCCCTCAATATCCGTAAGAAAAGCAAGTTTCTCAGCGGATACGGCCTTGGCAATCGCACATGCCGCATCATCGGCATTTATATTATAAGTACCGAAATTATCATCCAGACCAATCGGAGCTACTATCGGTAAAAAGTCCTTTTCCAGCAAATCATATAGAATCTTAGGGGTTACGCTTTTAATATCCCCGACAAAGCCTATATCTTTTCCGTCAACATACTTTTTATCACAGTTAAGCAGTCCGCCGTCCTTGCCGCTTATTCCGACAGCCTTAACGCCAAGCTCCTGGACCATGCTTACCAGGCTCTTATTTACCTTATTTAAGACCATTTCTGCAATTTCCATAGTCTCTGCATCTGTCACACGCAGACCATTGACAAACTCGGCTTCTTTGCCGACCTTACCAACCCATCTGCTTATCTCCTTACCGCCGCCATGCACAATAATAGGCTTAAACCCAACCAGTTTAAGCAGCGTTATATCCTTTATGACATTCTTTTGCAGTTCTTCATTGCTCATGGCGCTTCCGCCATATTTCACAACTATAATCTTCCGGTTGTACTTCTGTATATAAGGAAGAGCTTCTATTAAAGTCTCCGCCTTCCCTAAAATGCGGTTCATTTCTTTTTCTTCCATCTTAGTAACCATACCTTTCCCACAATTCATCTAACTTCTGTAATCCGCATTAATCTTAACATAGTCATAGGTCAAATCACAGCCCCACGCACACGCGCCTGCATCTCCCATCTTCATATCCACAAGCGCCCGGACTTCCTCGGATGCAAGAAGTTTTGAAACCTCGTCATCGTCATAATCCGTCATAAGTCCGTCTTTATATACCAAAATGCTTTTATCCTTATTTTCCAGATAAAGCTCTATTTTATCAGGGTCAAAATCAACTCCCGAATACCCAAGTGCGCACAGAATCCTTCCGCAGTTAGCATCATGTCCGAAAATAGCCGCTTTGGTAAGACTTGAGCAAATGACCGACTTACTCAAACGTCTGGCATCTTCCTTGGTTTTCGCATTGATAACCTTTGTTTCAAATAATGCCGTCGCGCCCTCGCCGTCTCCCGCCATCATCTTTGCCAGAGTTGTGTTAATATAATTAAGCGCATCCGCAAATTTATAATAATCATCGTTTTTAGTGGTAATCTCAGGATTCTCTGCCATTCCGTTTGCCAATATGACAAGCGTGTCATTTGTAGAAGTATCACCGTCTACCGATATCATGTTAAAAGTATCTACCACATTTTCACTCAAAGCTTCCTGCATAAGCTCCTTGGATATCGCAACGTCCGAGGTAATAAAGCAAAGCATTGTACACATGTTGGGATGTATCATTCCGGAGCCCTTACACATACCGCCCATTGTTACGGTCTTTCCGCCAACTTCAAAGGTAACTGCTGCCTGCTTGGAAATCGTATCCGTAGTCATAATTGCCTCTGCCGCAAGCTGTCCGGCGGCAAGAGAATCAGCCTTAGCCTCCGACAATTTCTTAACACCCTCCGTCAGCTTATCCAACGGAAGCTGCATACCGATTACACCGGTAGACGCCACTAAAACCGCATCCTTTGGAATCTGCAGACAGTCCGCTGCGGCCTGCGCGGTCTTATTACAGCACTCATAGCCCTGTCTGCCCGTACAGGCATTGGCTATCCCTGCATTAATTACAACTGCCTGTGCATATGGAGAATGAGTAACAACCTCCTTATCCCATAACACCGGCGCTGCCTTTACTACATTACTTGTAAAAACACCCGCTGCCCTGCAAGGCTTCTTACTATAAATAAGCGCCATATCCTTCCTGTTCTGATACTTAATCCCGGCCTCTACGCCTGCTGCCTCAAATCCCTTCGCTGCGGTCACACCGCCATCTATGATATTCATATTAATCTCCTCTATTCCTTATTGAATGCCGTAATATTATCCTCATTCAACGTAAAATCATAATAATTCAAATCTTCACGTTTTGTCCAGCCTATTTGTCTCCAAAAAGCATTTCCGACATCATTTTTGGTAAAAGCAATCAATGATACCTTATTGATATGTTCCTCTTTTAGGGCATTCATGCAAAAAACAACCATTGATTTGCCGATTCCGCGCATCCTATAGCCCTCTGCAACACATACATGATACAGACAGCCTCTTCTTCCGTCATGCCCGCATAAAATAGCACCCACTATTTTATTGTCCTCAACTGCTACTACACTGGTTGTAGGATTTCTTTTTATAAATGCTTCCACGCCCTCTCTGGAATCGTCTACGCTGCGGATTCCAAAGCCCTTAATCGACATCCAGAGGCTGCGTACTTCATCATAATCATCTATCGTCATTGTCCGTATCACGTTATGTAAACCTCCTGTGTTGCATTCCCGTCTAAGTAATGCAGCATACAATTATAGTGTAACTACCGTATATTCATGTCCGGTAAAAGTAAGAAATTTCTCCAACACATCACTCATTTTAAGCTTCAAACTCGAAGTATTAATGCAAGGATGGCAGCCTAAATATTCGTCCTTAAGCACATCACTGTCAATCAGAAGCCGTACTTTATGCTCTTTGTCGTTCATAAGCCCCATAATACTGACAGAACCCGGTGTAATATTCAAAAGCTCTTCCATATACTGCGCTTCCCCAAATGAGAGTCTGGCGCTGCCTATCTGCTTTGATATATCCTTTGTCACAAACTTCTTATCTCCCGGCATCAATAGCAAATAAAAATTTGTTCTCTGTGTATTACATAAAAAAAGATTCTTACATATATTAATACCAAGCAGTTTGTCCACCTCATGGCAGTCCTCTATGGAAGCCGTCACATCATGGTCGAGTCTTACATATGGGATATTTAACTGTTCTAATAAATCATATACCGCCATCTCCTTCTCCAGTCTTCCTTCCGGAGACGGTCTGGTGGTTACCGGAGTTAAATCCTTCATATTATTATAATGCCTTTCTTATAACATGCAAGTGTTTTGTTGCTGGATGTGCTATGCTGCGGAGGCCTCCTGTTCAACTTAGTACATTACGGGAACGTTGGCACCATTGTTAGTCCTTCGCTCTCATCAAGTCCGAATACAATATTCATATTCTGTACAGCCTGTCCTGCTGCACCTTTTACGAGATTATCTAAAGCTCCCATCATAATAATACGTCCGGTCCTGTCATCAATTACGAAATTGATATCGACATAATTGCTGCCCTCGACCCATTTGGTTTCGGGGCATACGCCGTGTTCAAGGACACGGATGAATTTTTCGTTGCTGTAGTATTTATTATATATAGATTTAATTTTTTCGTATTTTTCTATATTGGATGCACCCGCATCAAAGCAGTCTTGTCTGAGGGTCGCGTACTCGGTCGCCAGAATTCCCCTGTTCATCGGAACCAGATGCGGGGTGAAATTTAATGTAAGTTTTCTGCCTGCTGCATAGCCAAGCTGTTCTTCTATTTCCGGCGTGTGTCTGTGGCTCGTCACTCCGTATGCCTTGATATTCTCATTTACTTCACAGTACAGATTTGCCACCTTAGCGCCGCGTCCTGCTCCGGAAACACCGCTTTTGGCGTCAATTATCAAAGTATCAGGGTCTATAATGCCTTCTTTAACAAGCGGATATGCGGTCAGTATTGAACAGGTTGTATAGCAGCCCGGATTGGCAACAATTCTTGCATTTTTAATATCATTCCGGTTAATCTCGCATAGTCCGTATACGGCTTCATCTATATAGCCGGGCGCCTTATGCTCGATATTATACCACTGCTCATAAATTTTTACATCTTTAATTCTAAAATCTGCGCTCAAATCTATGACTTTCACTTTGGAAAGAATTTCTTCATTAATTAAAGAGGCACATAAGCCCTGCGGCGTTGCGGTAAAAATCACGTCCACCTGATTAGCTAACTCCTCCATGTTATCATCCATACACACACTGTCTACAATCTGAAACATATTCTGATACACTTCAGAGTACTTCTTATCTATATAGCTTCTTGAACCATACCATTTAATTTCCGCTTCTCTATGTCCCATCAGGATTCTGACTAATTCCCCGCCTGCGTAGCCTGTAGCTCCTATGATTCCGACTTTAATCATATAAATCTCCCCACTTTCGTAATATATCCATTTATTACTCAAACATTTTTAATTTTATCACACTATTTTACTCAAGTATAGAGTATAGTTTTATCAAAATCATTGTCTTTTAAAATTTTGTATGATAGAATCAAGCTAAACTTCCTTATTTGGGGACAAAGGAAAATAATTCAGATACACACAGGAGCATAATAATGAATTTTTTAAAATATAAAATAAATTTGAGCGAGCGCAAAAAATATTATTTTGTTTACACACTTTGCTTTACAATTACCGCATTTTTAGTTTTCTTTTGGTTTCTAATTGCCCACCGCACCATGATTTGGAGAGAAGACGGATGGATGCAGCACTATAAGTCAATGATTTATTATTCTAAATACTTACGTTCCATTATTAAAGGTATCTTACTTAATCATGAACTGATTATCCCTAATTGGGATTTCAGCATCGGTCAGGGCAGCGATATTCTCTCTACCCTGCATTATTATACTATTGGAGACCCTCTTTCTGTTTTTTCCATATTTTTTTCGGAAGAGAATATGTATTTGTATTATGATGCAGCTATTATATTACGTATATATTTTGCCGGCATTGCGTTTTCGGCACTTTGCTTTGAAACCGGCAAAAGAAACAGCTATGGTATTCTTGCAGGAGCAATAGCTTATACCTTCTGCGAATGGGCGCTTTCTTTTATACGTCATCCTTTTTTCCTGAATCCTATGCTGTATTTTCCGCTGCTTCTTCTCGGAATTGAAAAAATTATAAAAAAGAAAAGGCCGTATCTTTTTACCATTGCTGTTGCCATATCGGCGCTATGCAACTTTTATTTTTTCTATATGATGGTACTGGCTGTAATAATCTATGTTATTATAAGACTAATTATTTCATATCGTAAGAATATTAAGGATGCTGCACTTTTAATTGCTAAAATTGCGTCATCATCCGTTTTGGGAGTAATACTGTCAGCAGTTATTTTTCTCCCTCTATGCTATGTGTTTATATTTGATTCCCGTATTTCAGAACAGTTTAACTTAAGGCTTTTCTATCCGCTTGATTTTTACAGCAAGCTGCCCGGAATGTTTATTGCACCGAGCAGTTTGAGTTATTCATGCTGCATGGGTTTTGCCGCGCCTATACTGCTTGCAGTTTTTCTTATGTTTTACAAACGAAAAGAGCATCAATTTACAAAAGCTCTTTTTATAGCCTGTATTATCATAACTTTGTTTCCGATATTCGGGCGTGTTTTTAACGGTTTTGCGTACGTAACTGCCCGGTGGATATGGGCATTTGCTCTGATAAGCTCATATATCCTGACGTTAATGTGGCCCTCACTTATGGGTCTGACTGTCAATGAGGGAAAATTTCTTGTTAAATGCATGACCGTCTATTTTGCAGTATGCCTGTTTCTGGAATACTCCCGTACAGGAAATGTATTCGCCCAGCTTACAACTGCACTTATTTTTCTTTTTATTATTTATCCAATATCCAATACGGCGGCAGCTCCTTCTAACCAAGGGAAACAACGACTTGCCATAATACTCGTATTTATAAGTGTTGTAATGAACGGATATTGGAAGTATTCTCCGGATGAAATGAACTATCCGGGCTCATATCTGGAAGTCAGGCAGCTTACTTTAAATTCAAACGAAACCGCTGCTATTGCTGAAACCGCTGATGCAGAAGGTGTAGACGAATTTTACCGCTTTTCCGGAAGGAATTTAACCAAAAATGCCAATATGATTGCCGGAATATCATCAACCCAGTATTTCTGGTCATTG
>CAMWKB010000032.1 GCA_947174705.1 uncultured Lachnospiraceae bacterium | reverse complement strand
ATATCACTTATTTCCATAAACATACCTGTAAGCACATATCACAACAATTGACATACAACACCTTAATACTGTAAACTGAAAAAAGTGATATTTTCCAATTAAAAAATCGAGTGACAACACACTTAATTCTGAGAGTGCTTCACATTCTCATTGAAATCATTTTAATAAGAAAGGCATAAACACAAAATGATACTTTCAGTTAATAATATACATAAATCATTCTTGGAGGTTCCAATTCTGACAGACGTGTCATTTCATGTGGAGGATTATGAGAAAGCTGCTATTGTCGGAATAAACGGCGCCGGTAAGACTACTCTTCTTCGCATTATAATGGGTGAATTGGAGGCTGATAAAGGAACCGTTATTCTTTCTAAGTGCAAAAGCGTAGGATATCTTTCACAGCATCAGACCGTTTCCGGTGAAAACACCATTTACGAAGAATTGCTATCCGTAAAGCAAAATCTTATTGACTTAGAAAGTCAAATACGTTCCACCGAGCTTGCAATGAAGTCTGCATCTGAAAATGAGTTGTCTGAATTAATGGAAAAATACTCAAAACTCACCCACGATTTTGAATCCGGAGGCGGTTATGCATACAAAAGCGAATTAACCGGAGTTTTAAAGGGACTTGGTTTTGAAGAATCCGAATTTAATAAGTCTATTAGTACCCTCTCCGGAGGTCAGAAGACCCGCGTTGCGCTTGGAAAACTTTTGCTACAAAATCCTGACCTTATTATTCTGGATGAGCCTACAAACCATCTGGATATGTCATCGATTACGTGGCTTGAAACCTACCTTCTCAATTATAAAGGCGCTGTCATCATAGTATCCCACGACCGCTATTTTCTTGACAGAATTGCCGGTAAAGTAATTGAGCTTGACAATACCAAAGCAACCACTTTTATCGGAAACTACTCTGACTATGCCGCCAAAAAGGAAATGCTCCGTATTGCAGAATACAATGCATATATGAACCAGCAGCGTGAAATCAAACATCAGGAAGAAGTTATTGAAAAACTAAAATCCTTTAACCGTGAAAAGTCTATTAAACGCGCTGAAAGCCGGGAAAAAATGCTAAGTAAGATTGAAGTTCTGGACAAGCCCACACAGGTCCGCGCCGATATGCACCTTAAATTAGAACCAAGGATAGTCAGCGGAAACGACGTGCTTCGTGTAGAAGAAATATCCAAATCCTTTGACAGGCTGACTTTATTCGAAAACCTATCCTTCGAGATTAAGCGAGGTGAGCATGTTGCCATAATCGGAGATAACGGAACCGGTAAAACCACAATTTTAAAAATCATCAACGAACTGCTTCTGCCCGACAGCGGCTTACTGCGTCTTGGTACAAACGTTGAAATCGGATATTACGATCAGGAACACCATGTCCTGCATCCCGAAAAAACCTTATTTGACGAAATTTCGGACGAATATCCGACACTTAATAACACAGAGATACGCAATACCCTTGCCGCCTTCCTTTTTACAGGAGACGACGTATTTAAAAAAATTGCATCCCTTAGCGGCGGCGAACGCGGACGCTTATCTTTAGCTAAACTCATGCTCTCCGAATCCAATTTTCTTATTCTGGACGAGCCCACAAACCACTTAGACATTATGTCCAAGGAAATATTAGAGTCCGCAATAAACAGCTACACCGGCACCATACTATATGTTTCACATGATCGTTATTTTATTAACAAGACTGCCAGCCGAATCTTAGAATTAAATAACAAGACGCTGACCGGATATCTTGGAAATTATGAGTATTATTTAGAAAAAAAGACACAGCTTGCTTCTAATACAACATCCGTTTCTAACACGCCGCCAGCTTCTGCCTCTGGTCAGTCACTCTCCCATACAGGCAGTACTGCAACTTCCGCGTATAATGATTCAGAGAGCAAGCAGGCATGGAAAACCCAGAAAGAGCAACAAGCCGCAATACGTAAAAAAGAAAATGCCCTGAAAAAATGCGAAGAAGCCATAGAAACCTTAGAAAACCGTAACGCCGAAATAGACGAAACCATGTCTCTCCCCGACGTATGTACTGACGTTGCAAAACTACAGGAACTCACTAAAGAAAAATCCGATAACGAAGCTAAACTAGAAGAACTATACGCCCAATGGGAAGAACTGTCCGAATAGAAAATCGAATGATGGTGATACCAGTAACCAGAACGGAGGCCATATAAACAAGAAAAAGGGGTGAATTCGCTCCCACGGTTGAACCCCGTTTCTTGTTTATATGACCTCCGTTCGTCCCTTCATCACAACCTATCAAACGTCTCTCGTATAGCCTTGATGAATTCCTCGCTATTGAGCACCGTAACATCCTTCAGCGACGTTATAAGCGCCAAATCCTTCGTCATCTTCCCACTTTCAATCGTCTGAACCGTCGCCTTCTCCAACTTATCCGCAAACTGCATAAGAGCATCATTTCCGTCAAGCTCTCCACGCTTTCTAAGCGCTCCCGTCCATGCAAAGATAGTTGCTACGGAATTAGTGGAAGTTTCCTCTCCTTTAAGATGCTTATAATAATGTCTCTGTACCGTTCCATGCGCCGCTTCGTACTCATAAACGCCCGACGGTGATACCAATACCGAAGTCATCATCGCAAGTGAACCAAAGGCAGAAGAAACCATATCGCTCATAACGTCTCCGTCATAATTTTTGCATGCCCATATAAAACCGCCCTTTGCTTTCATTACACGCGCCACGGCATCGTCAATCAAGGTATAGAAATACTCAATTCCCGCTGCTTTAAACTTATCTTCATATTCCTTTTCGTAAATATCCTGAAAAATGTCTTTGAAATTATGGTCATATTTCTTTGAAATTGTATCTTTTGTAGCAAACCATAAGTCCTGTTTTGTATCCAGAGCATAATTAAAGCAGGCTTTTGCAAAACTTGTAATCGACTCGTCGGTATTATGAATTCCCTGAATGATTCCCGCACCTGTAAAGTCATGTATTGTTTCGCGTATTTCAGTGCCGTCTTTTGCCGTAAATACAATCTCAGCTTTACCTGCACCGGGTACTTTAATCTCTGAATTTTTGTATACGTCGCCATAAGCGTGACGAGCCAGTGTAATAGGCTTTTCCCAATTTTTCACGCAGGGTTCTATGCCTTTTACGATAATAGGTGTGCGAAATACCGTTCCATCTAACGCCGCTCTGATCGTACCGTTTGGACTCTTCCACATCTCTTTTAAGTTATATTCCGTCATCCTTGCCGCATTGGGTGTAATAGTAGCACATTTTACCGCAACCCCGTATTTCTTGGTCGCCTCGGCTGAATCATGCGTAACCTTATCGTTTGTTTCATTACGATATTCCAGGCCCAGATCATAGTATTCCGTTTTTAAATCAATATAAGGAAGCAGCAATTCATCCTTTATCATCTTCCAGAGAATTCTGGTCATTTCGTCTCCGTCCATCTCTACTAATGGTGTGGTCATTTCAATTTTTCCCATTTAATGTCCTCCTGTTAAGAATAATTATTATATACTTTCATCTCCATAAATATCGTTCAATCCGTTTTTAACCATATTATCATAAGCATTTATCATATGTATATTGGCAAGCTCTTCCGCTTTTGCAGCGTCTTTTGCCTTAATCGCCTCCATTATCTGTCTGTGTTCGTCATTGGAAGCCCGTCCGCGGGTGTTCGTAGACAAAGTCTTTTGTCTGACCCTAAGCACATACTGATGAAAATCCCTTAGCAGATGTTCTAACATTTTGGAATCGCATGCTTCATAGAGAATATCGTGGAAACGGTTATCAAGCTCTGCCATCTGGTCCATATGGCCCTTATCGGCATGAAACTGTGCCAAATAAATATTTTCTTCCATCTCTTCAAGCTGTTCCTTGGTTATTTTCTCGGTTGCCATCCTTGCGCACAGACCTTCTAAAAGTGAACGTATCATATAGATATCCTTCACGTCCTTGGCCGTAATTCCGGTAACATAAGCACCCTTATTCGGAATTATCTGAATCAGCCCTTCAAGCTCTAACTGCCTGAAAGCCTCCCTTACCGGAGTCCTGCTGACTCCCAGCTCTTCTCCTATTGCAACTTCCTTTAACTCCTCATGCTCTTTGTATTTACCGCTTAGAATGTCATCCCTAATCTTCTGAAAGACCCTTCCCCGCAATGAATACTGTTCATTTGCGGCATGCCTGTTATCATAACTGTTCATTTCGCTCCTCATTCTGCCGCTTAACGGCACACACATAAATATAAATTTTATCTTTTTTGCATAACTATTTTTTATTATATTTCATAATAAAACTTTACAATATATAAATCAATCTCGCCTCGTATAATTGTATACAATCCCACTCTTTATGTCAATATTATTGAATATTTTTAATGTATGAATTTTAATACTTGATTTTTATAATATATTAATTTACATGTAAAAAATTTTAATAATATGCTATTATTAATGTAAAAGTATCTGCTTTATAGAACTTCGAAACTTGATATTAGTAATTTAGACCTTAGACATTAGTTTCACGATTACCCAAAACTCTACCTATTTGTAAGGAGAACACACAATGAGCGATATATTACAATTTTCAAACAGAGAAGATTTCAGAAAATGGCTTAATGAGAATTGCCTGTCAAATGACGGCTTCTGGCTTTTATTTGGTAAATCCGGCGGCCCGAAAACAATAAAAGCATCCGAAGCGCTTGAAGAAGCACTCTGCTTCGGATGGATTGACGGACAGATGCAAAGCATTGACGATAAATCTTATAAGAAATATTTTTCTATGCGCAGGGAAAACAGCAAGTGGTCAGAGAAAAACAAAAAATTAGTCAAAGACCTCGAAGAACGTGGGCTTATGACCGATTTCGGCAGAAAGAAAATAGAGGAAGCCCAAAAAAACGGTCAATGGGATGCTCCAAAATCCATGCCGGTTACAGATGAGCAGATTGACAGCTTATCCAAAGTTCTGAAAGAATATGAGCCCGCCTACACAAATTTTCAAGCCATGTCATTATCTGTAAAGAAAACCTACACACGCGCGTATTTTGACGCAAAAACTGATGCCGGACGGGAAAAACGAATCGCTTGGATGGTCGATAGACTCAACAAAAATCTTAAACCTATGTAGAGGATGCCAAATGAATGACTTAATTAAAAATATTGATAAACTACATACCACAGAAATGGGCATAGAACGCATAAAAAGAAATTTATCCATTGAGACAGCTGATGTTGTTTCATGGTGCAAAGAAAAGATTCTAAATAAAGACACTCTAATTGAAAGGCTTGGGAAAAACTGGTACGCAACTGTAGACAACTGTAAGATAACGGTAAATGCACATAGTTATACCATAATTACTGCACATAAAATCTAGGAAAAATTATGAATTATCTCCTATTATCAGGCATTTCAAATACAAATCACTCCCCCAATGCCTTTGATAAATCCTGTATATACGCCACCTGCTGTTTTTTCAAATACATCTTAACAAACGGTTTCATAAATACTTTCTTCGCGGTGACATCTTCCGTAAAGTCAACTTCCGTATATCCATTATTCTGTATAAATATGCCTGTCCAATGCCCTTTCATATTACCATTTTCCATATCAAATTCCCAGCGTCTGCATGATTCTTTCACTGTGACACTAAACTTTGTCGCATATCCTTCTTTCGTATACTCAACAAACTGTCTTTCGTCTATAACTTCAATTTTACTTAAATCACTGCGCCATCCATAATTGTCAAGAGAAGTCACAACTTCCCAAACTCTTTGAATATCACATTGAAAAGATGCTTTCATATTTAAAACTGCCATATCTTAATCCTCCTTTCAGGCTTTATTTTATCATTAAAATCCATCTGCCACAAGTATAACCCACTTGACAGTAATATAATATTATATTAGTATAATTTTATAATATTATAAATTTAAAGTATTTATTCTTATGTTTATGAAATGGAGAATATTATTATGTCCTTATCTTTTGGAATACTGGGATTTTTAAATTATAGGCCTATGAGCGGATATGATTTAGTCAAAGCATTTGAGTCATCTCTTGAATTTTTCTGGCATGCGCAAAACAGCCATATATATCTGGAATTAAAGAAGCTTGAACAGAAAGGTTATATTTGCGGCGAAACCGTTATTCAATCAGAACGGCCTAATAAAAGAATTTTTTCCATCACCGATACCGGCAGAAAGGAATTCATGAACTGGCTAGCCGAAGGCAGCGGCGAAGATGCTACGCATTTTAAAAGCGCTTTTCTTATGAAAGTCTTTTTTAGCGGGAACATGACGCCTGTGCAGAGCGCTGATATGCTAAGGAAATTCAAGACAGATTGCGAATCATATCTTAAAAGAATGGATTCAATACCGAAAAGCATAGAAAACTATAGCTCAGATAAGGCTATGTATCAGACAATCTACTGGCAGTTTACGGCCGATTTTGGCTATAGCTTTATCAAAACCTGTATAGAGTGGGCAAGTCGCTGCATTGAGAAACTGGAAACTATACAATAACACTCTATAAAATGACAATTATATAAAGTGGCAATACTATAAAATAACAATACTTAAAATACATAAAGATTATTCACAGTCTGAAAGAAAGGAATGTCTATTAATATGTTACATAAAATCAAAGAAAAAGGCTTAAATTCAAATCAATTAAAACTAATAGCTATCGCTGCTATGACGCTTGATCATTTAACATGGACCCTCTTCCCCGGATACTCCACTGAGTGGTTTGTTATACTGTTTCATATCATCGGAAGAATTACGGCGCCTACTATGTGGTTTTTTATTGCTGAGGGATATTATCACACACACGATATAAAAAAATATGCTACAAGATTATTTATACTTGCAGCAATATCGCATTTCGCATATAACTTCTGTTTCGGAATACCGTTCATTCCTTTCCGCACAACCGTATTTAATCAGACCAGTGTTATATGGCCGCTTGCATGGGGGCTGGTTCTTCTTTATATTAACGATAATAACAGTTTTAAACAATGGCAAAAGACTATACTTACATTATTAATCTGCGTCATCACATTTCCATCCGACCATAGCTGTATTGCAGCGATGGCTATCTTACATATTGGCGTAAACAGAGGGAATTTTAAAAAGCAAATGGCTGGGATGATGCTTTGGACATCTATGTATGCCCTGGTATACTTTTTATTTATTGACAAAGTATACGCACTCATTCAGTTATGCAACTGTCTGACTATTCCGCTTTTATGGCTTTATAACGGCGAACGCGGTACGCATAAGGGCATTGGGAAACTGTTTTATGTCTATTATCCCCTGCACCTTTTTATATTCGGTATCCTGCGCGTAATACTTTGGGGAATTGAATTTGTGACAGGTGCTGCAAATTAGTATTACTCATTAACCATCGGAAAAGCAATTTCCATTTCAAAGCCCTGTCCCCACTCGGAACTTGCATTCAGGTCAATATTTAATTCCTTTGCCATTTCCTTGGCAAGATACAGACCCATGCCGGTGGCGATTTTTCTCCCCTCACCGGAATCACCTGTAAAGCCTTTTTCAAAAATATATGGCAGATCGCAGTTTCGAACGCCAGTTCCATTGTCTTTGATACATAATACATAACAACCATCTCCATGAGAAGACTCAAAACACAGTTCAGGCTCATTAATACAGTATTTTATGGAATTACTGACAATCTGCCCAAGAATGAAATTAAGACCTCTCCTGTCGGAGTATATCATATCATCCTGCGTAGAAATCTGAATCTGAAACTGCTTTTCTTCCAACAATGGTTTATAATCTTCAAGCACCTCTTCAATACATTCAAGAATACTTATATGCTCAAACACATAATCTTTCCTTGCGCTTTTTAATCGTGCATAAAACAACATCTGTCCAACGGACTCCTGCATACGGCTTCGTATGTAATCCAGCTTGAAACCCACTGTCGAAGACAATTCATCTCTGCGGTTATCAAGAAGAAATGTTAATAACGAAATCGGAGTTTTTATTTCATGCGCCCATGATTCTATGTATTCCTCATAATCATTTAAATGGGTTTTCTGCTCCATATAGGCAGCCTGCTTATCACGGAGTATTTTACCAAGCAAGCGAATATATTCTCTTTGTGCATTTCCGACAGTTTTTAGTAACAATTCTTCATTGTGTTCATCCGGAGTATATATAAAATCTAAAAATGCCTGCTCTCTTTTACGTTCTAAATAAATAAGCACAAAACATACTACAGAAAACAAAAGGACCGTGGCAAGTACGATTACCATTATCATAGAATAAAATGCATCTATATCGGCAAGCCATAGAAGTAATATCGAAAAAGCGTCAATAACAAACATAAGCAGGAGCCATGGAATATATTGTCTAATTATCCTAATGCCATGTTTCATTCTAATAACCATGCCTTTCTCTCAAGCTGCGTGTTTGGGCAATGCTGAAAATGTTTTAGCCCCTACCCTATTTCTGATATGAGCCGGTACCCTATTCCTCTAACCGGAACAATCTGCTGACTCATCATAAGATTCGCCATCGTCTTTTTCAGCCTTGTCAAATTAACCTGAAGCGCATTTTCATCTATAAACTCAGTGGTTCCCCAAATTGCCAGACACAACTCTTCCTTTGAAACAACTTCATCCCTATGCGCCAAAAATACTTCAAGGATTTTACCCTGATTCTTTGGAAGGATTACAGAAGTATTATTAATATAAAGCGTATATGTCTGGCGGTCTAAAAGAAAACCTGCCCCTTCCAGTAAATTTGACCGTCCCTCATATCGTTTCAGCACATTGGACACGCGGGCTAAAAGCCTCTCTTTTCTGCATGGTTTTGTCAGATACTCATCAGCCCCTAAGTCCAGTGCATGTAATTCATCCCGGAGTTTATCAAGAGATGTCAGAACAAGAACGGGAATAGAGCTTTTTTGCTTTACTTCCTGACAAATCTGATATCCGCTTAATCCCGGCAGGTTTATATCCAAAAGAATTAAATCAGGGGAAAGTTCCAAAAGCTTAGCTGTCACATCTTCAAACTCTGTAATTTCATCAACATGATAGTAAGCTTTGCGGAGCATACTTGACAATTCTTCACGCATGAGAAACTCGTCTTCTACGATTGCAATGCGTTTCACGTAACTCTCCCCTCCCATTCTTTACCAAAATCTGCGACATTATTCTTCCCGCTCCGGTACCATCAGTGTCAAAAGGTAGCGGTCGCTAGAACGCTTAACTACTGCGATATAAATACATTCTATCACACACAGCGCTAAAATCATAGCTGCGGAAACAATCATCATTTCGTTCAAGTTGCTTCTTGCCCTCGATGATACAATACCGGTAAATAATGCACGAACTCCAAACAGACTGCTAAATGCAGCAACAGCGGTAGGAATACCGAAATACCAGTTTATCTGTTTTCCGGATGATTTACATATTGTCGCATATTCAGCACCCAGATGAATCAGTGTACGATAACGTTTCCCGGCCTTCTGCTGGCTTATTAAAAATTGTACTCCTATGATCGTATTTGCGATAATTAGGAAAATAATCGCCAGATAAATTGTAATATAACTGGCAGCAACCATATAAAATAGCTGTCGTCCCATATTTTGCAGGTAGCTCTCATAAGATAAACCTGTTTTTCGCAGTTCTTTATTCATATCGGATATTGCTGACATTAGACTTGTATTTTCTGTTTCGCTCTTTTTCAAAACTCCGTTTAAATAAATGCTGTATTCCCCCTGCGTATAGTATTCAAACGCATCATCAGAAAGTATCAACGCAAAGGATAAAGTGATAGAACGATCAGTAACCAAATTTGTTGTCTGCACTGTTCCTGTCAAATATAACTCTTTTCCGTCCAGATAAACCAACGGATTTGTATCAAGAATACTATTAAGAAGTTTCTTTCTTCCATAAACAGTATACGCACTATCCATATAAACGGCAGCTTCATCAGTATTCAACTCTAAATTCGGCAGGCCGGCAGAAGTCAGAAGTTCATTGTAACTACTAAGAGAAATCAAATAAGGATAGGTATCATATTTAAAATTACTTAGAAGCACATCCCTGTCATCAGAGGGCTGCATATCACGAAGTGCGGACATAACCGTTTCCATTTGGAATGCATTATCATAATCCTTCGTTGTTTCGATGTGTCCTACTTTCATCTCAAATAAATCAGAAAAACGAACGTCTAAGTTATTGTCCTCTAATATTTGTCTGACTGCTTCCGTATCATTATTCTCGATATTTTTAAACGTATAATCCAGTACATGTGCTTCAGATTCCCCGTAGGAACGTGTAATCGCCACACCGGCACCAAAACAGCAAAGAGCTGCTAAAATAAGCATTGAGCAAATAGCAAGTGTTCCGGAACGATGAATCACCGTTTCCTGTATCTGGCGGAAATTAAATACATAAAGCTGTCGATTACCTTTTCCGTTTTTTACCACAAGGTCAATTATAAACCGAATACCGTAAAAAAACGAAAATGTCCCAAAGATGCCGAGTATAATTGTTAATCCCATATTCTTAAGATTAAGCCATGCTTCACCACGAATAGCCAAAATATAAGCTATAGCAAGGCATAATATACCAATCAGGATAGAAAGGGCATAAACAAATGCAGGCTTTTGCACTTTTACCCCATCCGGTGTTTCAACAAGCAGTGAACCTATTTCCTTTCTGCTGATTTTACCGCTTAGAATCAAAAACGCTATAAATTTGATGAGTATAAATCCTATCGCGGTCCACATCACTGCATTAAAGGAAAAAGATATTTGGTGACCGACAATTCCAAGTCCCACAAGTCTTGCCGTAATAAGACTGATAAGCTCTGATAATAAAACAGCCGCAGGCAGCCCGATAATAAGAGAAACAATACTGTTACGAAAATCCTCTGCCAACAACATAAGAAACAATTTTGTGCGGCTCATTCCCATCATAAGATAAACACCGAACCCATGTTTGTGCCGTTCCAATTGATACTTACTTCCATAGTAAATTAGGAAAAACAAAATAAACAAAGCCATTCCATAAAATGCAGGAATAATGGTCATCAATTTACCTACGGCATTACTTTCCATCTGCTTTAAAAAGATCATAACATCCTGATTGTCCAGTGACAAAATAATATAAAAAGCAATTATAGCAATAAGCAAAGAGGCGAAAAATAAACCATTTTCTCTCCTGTTTCTTTTGCTGTTACGAAAAATCAACTTAAAGAACATTTGCACTTCCTCCTCCCAACTGAGCTACTACTTTCAAAATGCGTGAATAAAAATCCTGTTGGGATTCATCAGGCGTATCCCTGCGAAGCTCATGACAAATAATACCGTCCTGAATAAATAAAATACGCTTACAGTAACTGGCTGCATTAGAATCATGCGTCACCATCAAAATTGTAGCATTTTCATTCTGATTAAGTCCTGAAAGCTTTTCCATCAATGCCTTTGCATTTTTTGAATCCAAAGCTCCTGTAGGCTCATCAGCCAATATGATACCCGGATTAAGAATCAATGCCCTGGCAGCCGCAATTCTCTGTTTTTGTCCTCCAGACATCTGTGCTGGAAATTTATCCAGAACATCCTCAACTTCCAGATAAGAGGTCAGCCGTTCCAACAACTTTTTACTTTCATTTTCCGATACGCCGTGAAGCGATAGCGGTAGCAATATATTTTCACGTCCGGTTAGATTATCAAGCAGTTCAAAATTTTGAAACAAATACCCGATTTCTTTTCCACGATAATCAGCCAGCTCTGCTCCTTTGAGTGTCTGTATTTGTTTTCCGTTCATTATAATATTGCCGCTGCTTGGCATAATAACGGTAGCAATACAGTTAAGCAATGTAGACTTACCCGAACCGCTGCTCCCCATAATTCCCAAAAACTCTCCTGGCATAACCTGAAAAGTAATACCGTCCAACGCCTTTGTTTGATTTTTAGATTTACCATAATGCTTTTTTAAAGATTCAATTTCAAGAATCGGTTTCATATTAATCCTCCATTCATATTAAGCGTCATGCTTTGCCTAAAATCTGCAGTGTTTAGGAAGCACATAAATCGTTTGCTTCTGAATCTATAATATCATAGAGGAAATATATAAAACACTTACACTCGATGAAAGGTTTCTACTTCATTAGCTTCATTTATAACACTTGCTATTTTATTCCATAAACAACCTCTCAATATCCACCATTCCCCATCCCTGCTTGTTCCATGAGTCGCCCAAATCTCTTGCGCTGTAAACAATCTTCCTTTTTACCTGTTCGTTATTCAAATAGGGGTATTTTTGCAGGAGCAGGGCTGCGGTTCCTGATACGATAGGAGTAGCCATAGATGTGCCGCTTTTTATTACATAATTGTTAGCTCTGCTATTACATGATCTGATATCGGTTCCGGGTGCAACAACATCGGGTTTCCTAAGCAGCATATCATCATCGCCTCTTCCCGAATAATTCTCACACAAATCTTTTCTTTTACCAAAATAACCGCCCTCATGGCAGCCTACAGTAATCACCTTACGGCTGTTTCCAAGAGGCGAAATAGTCCCGCTTTCCGGACCGGCATTACCGGCTGCGCATACTACAACTATGCCAGAATCCCATATTGCCTCCAAAAGCCCTATTAATTCGGTTAATTTCTTTTCTTCCCCGGATTCTCCTATACCGACCGATATATTTAAGACGCGGATATTGTAACGCAGACGATTCTGCATTACCCACAATAGACCTTTATACATACATTCAATTGAACCGTCTCCATGATGGTCCAGTATTTTTGCTATACAAAACAGACAGCGCGGTGCAATACCCTTATATTTTCCGTTGGACATATAGCCATTACTGCCTATGCAGCCTGCAACATGGGTTCCATGTCCGCTGTCATCATACATTCTGTATCTGTAGTTTACAAAATCCTGAAAAGCAATTATCCGTCCCGAAAAATCCGGATGCGGATAAATGCCGGTATCCAGTACAGCAACCGTAACCGGGTCGCCCTTACAGGATTGCTGCAGGCGGTCACTGCATCCTAGTTGGTTCCTGACGCGATACATTATAAACTCCCGGCTTTTTCCTTATCTTATGCCGGGAGTCGTATTTTGGTGCTTATAATCCCGCTTTACCACGGAGATACTCAATCCACTCTTTCCTCTTCATAACAGAGCACTTATGTTTCACCATTTTGCCGTTTTCGGGATTCTGGCAGGTTACCATAATTCCTGTCGGAATAATAGGAATCAGTCCACCCACATTGACAAGCTTCAGCTCCTTGATATCACTATACTTAACGGCGAAGTTACTTACTCCCAACAAACCACCGGCAAATATGAACTTCTCATTAGTAAAGAAAAAATTACCTCTTGTCTGCGACATCATTTCCCACAAATCACCCTGCACATGTTCAACAATGTGGTCATCATCGCTCATATACTCCGCTTTTCTCAAAGATTCTTCCCACTTAGCTACTTCATTTGGTTTCAATTTCATTTTCTGTCTGTCCTTTCATGTCATGTTTAATATAAAAAATACAAATAACTATACTTACGTTAGTTAAACGGTGATATTGTATCTCTTTCCACGATAAAGCATAAGCGCAAGCCCTGTAAACAGCAACCCGATTACCAAAAACCACTTAGGATGAATACTGTTATCGCCTGTATTCGGTGAAGCATCTTTATTACCGGAAAGACTGGTAAATACTGCCTGACCATTCTCTACCGCCGCCGAATTACCGGAAGCATAGTTATATACGCCATATGGTGAAAAATGATTGGTCGTAAAGACAAGACAATCCATTCCGTCCACCGAAGCAATGCGGCTCTCCACTTCTTCTAACTGTCCGTTATTATCAAGACTTACTACGTGGAGATTATTCTCCGTAATCCCGTTTGGTACAGGAATTGTAATTTCTATTCTCTGCTTACCAAGTCCTGTAATCGGAATAGCCTTGTAAGCATCCTCTAAAGATATATCATATGCCTGAAGATTAGCCGGAGTATTATTTCCATAAAGTTTCCTGTAGGCATTTAAAATTGCGCTCTTAGCCGCATCATTATCCGATATATTAAGAATGTAACTTCCCTCTGCACCGTCCAATAAAGCGTATGCAGTGCCGTTATTTTCTATTGTGTCGCTGTTAATTTTAACAACAACTCCATTTCCCGAATTATTACTATCATATCCGTTAACACTCGCCTTATTATTTCCTCCGGCAGTAATAACTTCACCCCTAAAACCATACAAACTGCCATCGAGGACCGTATTCTCAAGTTCTTCCGCATTCTCAGGAACAACTGCAGAATTTACACCGTTAAAAACCAAATCCCTATATGAATCATTATAGATTTTACCTGAAGAAGTCTCATATGATATCTTCGGTATGGAGGCTCCTTCAAAAACTACAACGCCTGTATTCGCATTTTTTACAGAATCAGACACATCAAAGGCCCTTAAACCTATCTCTTCTACAGAAGCCGGAATTCTTATATTACTAAGAGGACAGCCTGCAAAAGCCCTGTCTCTAATCTGTTTAACAGAGTTTCCGCCCTCAATTTCGGTAAGAGCGCTGCAATCCGAAAATGCACCCTCTCCTATAATCTCTACTGAATCCGGGATAATAACCCTTGTAATCTCGCCATGACCGGAAAAGGCGTCGGCACCTATGGCTTTTACACTATCAGGTATATTAACAACTGCTCCTGAACCGCGATATGCCAATAAAACACCATCACCGACAATAAGGAAATCACCGCTTCCGCCCTGTTTCCAATTCTGCAGCCACGGCGTCTTGTCAAACACTGCAGGCGCAATCTCTTTTACGGAACTCGGTATGACTACATCAGTCAATGAATCGCAGTGGTAAAATGCAGCATATCCTATTTTTTCAACGCCCTCAGGAATTGCCATAGAATTAATTTCGGATCTTGCAAAAGCAAACTCTCCTATTTCAGTAATCGTATCCGGTATAGTTATCTCTGTCCGTTTGTCATTATAATATGCCTGATCTGCAATTATACTGTCATCAGCTATCGTATATTTAGGGAATGAACCACCCTTGGCATCAGAATTTCCCGAAATACTTGCTATTGTTTCGCCAGTTTCACCATAAGCCACGCCCTCTACTTTATTTGACACAGTCGCTCCTGAATTTACCGTTGCGCTGGCATTATCCACAAATACAAAGGCCTGACTTCCGATTACCTTAGACTTACCCTTCACCGCAGCATCATCATTTTCCTCTAACGGACTCATATGGGTAACTTCATTATAATAATTATCTATCTTTACATTAGCTCCTGTTTCCTGTGAATCTGAAACAACATTGCCTTCATTTATTGTATCTATTTGTGTATCTTCATACTCTGATACATCTACCTCCCCCAGTACAAGACCGTTGGCAAAATTCTTAGCCGTACTTCCCTCAGGGGCATCAATCGTTAACTTTGTACAACCGTCAAATGCTGTTTTATGAATTGAATTTACAGACACCGGAATTGTAATTTTACGCAGCCTTATACAGTTTTCAAATGCTTTTAAGCCGATTCTTCTAATCGAATAAGGAATATTTACAAATTTTAAGTTACTGCAGTAAGAAAAAGCATATGCCGATATATCTGATACATTTCCGCTTATAGAAACAGATTCCAGATTTCTGTATCCCCAAAATGCATACGGAGAAATGGTGCTTACGGTTGATGGCATCTCATAGTTTCTGGCAAGCCTGCCTGCAAGTACGGCATACAATGTTTCTTTATCTTTGCTATAGATTGCACCGTCGTCACACGTTATGTAAGGGTTGCTACTGCTTATTGTGACACTCTGTAAGCTGGTATCTCCTGCAAAAACACCATTTCCAAGTGATTTAAGACCAGTGCCGATCTTTACATCATTAAGGGACGGACAACTTGCAAATGCAGCCTGTTCAACTGTCTCAACAGAATTAGGGATATTTACTGACTGCAGGTTTCTGCAGCCTTCAAAAGCCTCTGCACCTATGCTCTTTATATTATCCCCTAATGATATTCTCTTAATAAACTCATTTCCTGCAAAGGCTTCCTCTGCTATATATTCTACAGAACCACCAATAGACACGTCTGCTGACGTGCCATTATATTTTACTAACGTATCCCCGTTTATTTGAAAATCAGATACGGAAGCGGTATCCACCGCCTCCACATCTGATACTGGTATCTGTGTAATGGCAATCGCAACTGCCATCATTAGAGCACCTACTGCTCTTCTAATTTTTTTCCCCATAGGAATCCCCCAGGAATCTTAAGTTATGCTGCTTTTACCTTTACCGGTTTCTTGTCTTTTTTCATAAACATGATAATTGACAAGCATGCAAGACCAAGTGATAAGAACCACTTCGGATGAATCGGGTCACCGGTCTTAGGTGTTACGTCTAACATACCCTCCGACAGATTCTGCGTATTCACATAAATCGTATACGGTGAAAAGTGAGTTGCCGTAAAGCTTATACAAGGCACACCGTTAATCGTAGTGAATCTCTCGCTCAAATCTTCTAACTGATTTGATACAACAGCTCCCGCCATGTTATTTCCGCCAAAAACAGTAAGTGCATCCGGAATCGGAATAGTTATGTCAACCGACAATCCGGTTGTATCATTAATCTTCACTGTTCCGGTTGAATCATACAGGCTTATATCCATTGCATAATACAAAATACTGTCCATATTTCCATATTTATTTGTCAACGCATTGATTACTGCCTGTGTTGCCTCGTCTGTCTCGGAAATCTTCACAACAAAGTTATCCGTAGAGCCGTTAACATTGGCTGTTGCCAAATCCTTATTGGATATGCCGGGTTTGGTTATGGATACCGTAGTGTTGCCGTTGTTTCCGGTAGCCGGTACACGGTTAATCGTATTTCCGTTATTTACGGTTCCGCCTACACTATTAGCTCCTATACCGTCTACATAATTTGCCGTAACTGTTACATTGGCGGCAGGCATCACAAATGTAGTTGCCGACATACTTACGCTGGCTAAAGTTACACCCTGGGATTCTGTAGTCCATTTACTGAATACCTTGCCTGACGCCGGAGTATTAGCAGCAATAATAACAGTTGAGCCTGCATCATAAGTACCGCTACCGCTTCCGTTTACAACCGTTACAGTATATTTTCCTACAGCGCCTGAAGATGTAGAGGTTCCGGATGTAGGATACAGCTGCGTAATAGTTGAACCATTGCTTCCATTTCCATTACCGCCATTTCCACCATTACCGTCATTATTAGTGCTATTGCCACTGGTATTTCCGCCCGGGTTGGTTGCAGCGCTTCCATCAGCATTCTTATATCCTGCTATATATGTTGTAGACTTCTGTATATTAGTAAATGTAGCAGGAATCCACTGATCAAATACATATCCGTCATAAACAGGAGGATTAGGTATCTTATCCTGCGGTATATCACTACCTGGTTCAATATAAAGAGTTTCACCGACTTTATCACCAAATACGGTATAGAATTCAACAATATATTTACCGTTAGCCATACCGTTCTGGGAATTATATTGTGCAACAAAATCAGTGTCCGCTGTAATTGCATCGCCGATTTCTACACTATTCTTTCCATTCCAGCCCTTCCAGCCTGCAAATTCATATCCCATTTTGCCTTCAGGATCAGCCGGTACACTTGCCGGCGGTACAGGATAAGTATCTTCAACATAAATAGCATCACCTATTTGCGTACCGTCAGAATCTATGAACTTGACACGCCATCTGTCGCTTATAATATCAATACCCATATCATAATAATCAGCATATTCATAAGCCGAAGTATCCTTATAGGTTCTGATTACAACAGTTTTGTTCTTAGGATCAAAAGCATCGGTTGCAATAAATACTTCCTTACCCGGAATCGTCACTTCAAGAGGCGTATCTTTCTCAAACGCATCTCTCTTGATGCTGGTTACAGTATCAGGCAGACGAACTTCACGCAGATTCTTACAATTACGGAAAGCCCTTTCCGGAACTTCATGCAAATTGTTTGAATCGCTTAAGATTACACGTACAACATGACTGCAATCTTCAAATGCCCCCTCGGAAATTGCACTTACCCTCGTTATCAGAGGATCTTTCTCTGAATTGATTATAGTATCGCCTACACCGGCTCTGTCTCCGTCGGCAGGACTGCCTCCACGGGCAGCAAGACATTCTACTATCTTCAATGAACTATCTGCAGCTCCCGGAGTATTCAGCTCATATATTATTCCATTAGCCGAATCGTATTTCGGATTATTATTAAAGTTAACGTTAGTAAGTGCAATACAGCCTCTAAACGGCGCGCTGCCAATATCCGAGCAAGCGCCTCCGATACTTACCAATTCAAGATTTTCACAGTTATCAAAAGCATAATCCGGCAAATATTGAACAGACTCAAGAACTACTCTTCTAACTCTGTCATTACCACGAGCCTCATTCTCACCGATACCATCATCATAATAACCGCTGAAAAGACCTGCAACGATATCGTCTGATTTATTGTCAGATGCTGAACCAAAGTACATTCTCTTTATGTCATTATCCAGCGAATCCTGTAAATACTTACTTATATTAATTGAATTATATTTTGTGGCTTCATCAGTCTTACCGGTCGCAGGATCAATATTATTATAATATCCGGCAACATCGATAGAACCAACACCATTCGGTACTAAAATTTCCTCTGTTGCTAAAATCAAACTACTCTCTTCAGGTGTCGTAGGCACATAAGCATTTCGACTACCTGTAACGGAATACGGATATTTTGTAAAGTAAGGAAGCATACCGGTTGATATATCAACATCCGCCGCATAAGCAACAATGGGCTCAAATAACCAGTCAGTAAGTACGTTCTTACTGCTTTCGACAGACGGTGCAATATAGGTTTTCCAGCTTCCATCTCTTCCGTCATTAGCACAAAATGTAGTATTTATCCAAGGACCGTAAAACTCTGATGAATATAATTCATCCGGATTCCTGCTGTCACCTGCATTTTGCCAGAGGTTTGCAAAACTCCTTCTATATCCTTCATATATATCATTTTCCCTGTCGCCATACTGCAAATAATATTTCTGTTCCATCATTCTTTCATATGGCTTATCTTCACGTGTGCAGCCGTAGTACTCAATTTCTTCTCTATGAGCATCCGCCAGTCTATCGCTTAAATCGCCATATTTAGGATAATCCAACAGCGTAACAAGATCCGTATACGGATTATACATAACAGTCAGATAGGTTGGCGACAGGCTCTTATAGCAGACTCTGGTACCGGCTTTTTCATTTGTCTTATCAATAACTTCATCTTTATTAATGATGTTATTTTTATCCATTGCCCAGTCGAACGGTGCATATCCTTTTACAATATCCCCATGGAACGTCAACTGGCTGCTTCCTGTTACAAATGCCTCCCTTCCTATTGTAAAGGCAGCATAATTATAATCTTTAGGCGTATTAAAAGTAACATCTTCTAATTTATTACAACCCTTAAATGCTTCATCACCGATTTTCGTAATAGAGTTACCGATATATGCACTCTTTAATTTCTTCCAATCCTTAAATACACTTGCCGAAACTTCGGAAATAGAATCATCTTCAATAGTCAATTTTGTAATATTTTCGCTTAATCTGGGATCCCATATACAATTTTCAATAATACCTACAACCTTGGTAGTACCAACCTTTGCCGGAATCACAAGCTCGTTATCCTTAGTAGGATCAAAACTTGCATCTTCTGCTATGCTGCAGGATGTTAAGTACCCGGCATCGTTAATACACAACAGATAAGTTCCGTTGCTTACCTCATAATACTTTACACCCTTTTCATAATAGAGATATGGTACTACATCAGATACTGCGGTCTTAGCCTTCCATGTCGCTTTACGGGGCTTAGCTGCATTATTTCTTCCTCCCCGGGCAAGTTTCGGTCCCCTTACATAAAAACCGTCGGTATTTACTGATGCAAATAATTTATCACTGTCATAATCTGCCCCGCTGCAGGTGTTATCACCATTATCAGGGAACTTAACACATTCCAGATTAAAGCAGAAATAGAATGTATTAGGCGGCACCACTGCATCGCTCAGCTGTCCGAATTCACCCGGCATGGTAACACGCTGCAAACCGCTCCGGCCTGCAAGGACACAATCTCCAAGACCTTGTGCATTTCCGGCCGAAATCTGACTTTGTATGGTTGACGGGAAAGTAAAGTTCGTCATCGCACTGCTGACAGGCTTGGCGGCAAACGCTCCGTCTCCGATACTGCTTATTGATACCGTAGCAGCCGCTTCCGGTTTCTCAAAATCTTCCTGAGTAGTATCTGTCCCGGATGCCATAAAAATCACGCTGCTAAGTGAACTTGTATTATAAAAAGCATATTTACCAATATCTACTGATCTTTTAACCTGTGAAAAGTCCGCCTTTTGCATTACTGGACATGCCGCAAATGCACCCGGACCGATTTTGGTGACCTGACTTCCAAACTTTATCTCTCTTAAATATGTTCCGTAGAAAGCTTCGGTTCCTACTACGCTGTTCTCCGCTCCCATTTCTATCTCAGTGAGATTAGTACAGTTTTTAAACGCACGGTCACTTATATTTTTAACATTTCTGATATCAATACTTTGCAGATAGGAGCCTTCAAACGCACTGACGCCAATATACTTTAACGGATATTGCTCGTCTGTCACCAGTCTGGTTACATTTCCTACGCCTTGGAATACTCTATCCCCAATACCGTTAATACTTGTGAAACCTTTTGCAAGATATCCGTTGACGTCATCATTTCGTTTATCGCCCTCGTTCATATTTATTCTACGAGGGATATACACATACTGATCATTTTTATCGCCAGAAGTCGAATCATCACCATAATCCTTTTGCGGATCCGATTCATCTATAACCTGAACCAGTGTATATCCTTCCAGAGATCTGATATCACCTTCTCTGATCGTTATGGTTTCATTATCACAATAATATTCTTTTTTCTGTTCTTCAGTCAAACCATTCGTAGCAACTGAAGCTCCCGGCACATTTGTATCGCCACCGACTCTTCTTGTTAATGTCGGTTCCTCATCGGCAATTTTATCCTCGCTCTTATTCCATTCATCCCATGCCTTAGCATGTTCTTCAAATTCTGCACTAAAATATTTCTTTAAAAATGTAACTGCATATGTAGCCTTCGTAGGATCTGTACAGGTATATGTATCATCATTATGCCCCTTCCATCCGGCCGGTTTTCCGGCAGCTTCCTCTGCTTTTGCATTTGCATACCAATCAGCATAGTCACCGTATTCTATTCTTACATAGTCTGTAACAATACTGGCTTCAATCTCAATTGTACTCTGTATATGTTTACTATTGTATCTGCTGATAATTCCGTAATCATTATTATCATCGGGATCATATATTTTATAAAATTCAAACTGCCAGATCAACCGAGGGTAACCCGATCCGCCCGGAAGAATCTTATAAGCCTGATCTGTGGACTTGTTTATTGTCGTATCTGTAACAGCGTTCTGGCATGTCTTATCCTTTGTGGTTATATCATATTCGGTCACTCCTGTTTCAGCGTTAACTTTTGCCTCGCCCACAGAATAGTCATATGCTGCGGGAGCCGGTTCTTCCGGTGGTGTTACCGGTGTTTCGGAAGGCGGATTAGGATCCACTTCCTCCGCAAAGTTCTCCGGTACCGGAATGGCCGCGACTCCGATTGCCGTTATCATTAAAAGCGCAGCTATACTCCGCCTTACGCTCCTCTTTAATCTCCTCTTAGACTTCCTGGTTTTGTTTACAGGTGCTTTCTTTGACATATCACTCTCTCCTTTTGCCAGTAATATATATTTATCTGATAGCTATGTAATATACTATTATAATTTATCTACACATAATAAAATATAATTTATATATATATATCGTCAGTTCCGGGCAATATGATTAGCCTTTATTCATATTTACCCACTCTTACCATTATACATATACTTCTATTTTACTCTATCTTAAAAAATATGCAAGTTTTTTATCTAAATTTTAATCAAATTCACCCCATATTTTAATTACAATATTTAGCAAAAAAATTATCCACAATTTTAAATAAAATTTATCGCTAAAAAACCGGAAACTGATTACCAGTCTCCGGTTTACTGCTTCCTGCTATTTAATCCGTTTCGCCACAACAACAAAACGCCCGTCTTCTTCGGAGCTATCGCATGTAGACAGGGTGAGCAGTTCATCGCCGTAACTTGCCGTCACTCCGGTATCATATAATGATATTGCTGCCATCTCCTGCATATTGGAATTAAATTCCTGCTCGGATGCTGCATCTAAAAATTGATAATATTTAAACACAACTTCGTCTTCATTATAGATTCTGGAACGGAACACATACATTACTTCATAAGTTCCCTTTTCATAAATAGTATCAAACTTAATGGTTGAATGTTCCTTACAATAGCTTTCGCTGCTGTACTTATTCAGATTCCCGAACATTTTTCCCGACTTCATATGATGTCCATATATGATAAGATTCGTATTCCTATGCACCACATCACAGTCCGCATCCAGAAAAATACTTCCGTTTTTGTCATATTCCTGATTGAAATTATGGTCAAGATAATATTCGTTATTGGTTGTCTGCATTACCGGATAATCAATACTTGGCTCGGTATTATCAATCTTAAGCCAGCCTATAAGGCGTTTATTCTTATTATATAGGGTTTCATACTCACTCAGCACCGTAAGCTCTACATCTTCGTCATCGGTATAATGTATTGTGACATTCGGCGCAGCCAGCGCCTTGCTTCCCTTCAATTCCGCCAGACTATCATAATCAGACTGCGTTCTGTCGGCAAAGTAGTAATAGACGCCATAATAGCCAAAACAGCCTATCGCAATTATGCTGCAAAGCGCAATAAGAAGCTTCCTTTTACGCTCATTGCTTTTTAGAACAGCCTTAATCTCCGCCTGCATTTTTTCATCATAATCTTCAAGCGAGGCTGTTGCCTTACTCTTTGCAGGTTTCTTATCGTTCTTTTTTTCTGCTTTCTTAGGACTGCTTTTTGATTTTGCAGTCTTTACTTTGCTGTCCCTGGTATAGCCTTGTTTCTTATATTTTTCAGCCAGTTCGCTTATTTCTTCCTTAAAATCATTTCCAACCAAGGTTTTAAAACTATATTTTCCGGATGATATTTCAACCCAGAGTTTCAAGACCTCTCCCGGTTGTTCCATATCAACCTGTTTCTTAATTGCTTCTATCTGTTCCTGGTCCTTAAGTGCCGCTCTGTAATCCGCCTGTGTACGGAATTTTCTTCCTGCAACGCTAAAGTCTGCCATGCTTACAGACACTCCCTTATCTTTCTGATCATTTCTTCATATTCTGCATCGCTTAGATACTTTTTATCCGGATTCATCTGGAAAGTAGAACCCCATTCGTCCTGATCCTTATATTTAGGAACCAGATGTATATGTAAGTGACATCCGGTATCTCCATATGCGCCGTAGTTTAGCTTATCCGGTGAAAAAGCCGCATGTATGGCCTTAGCAGCCTTATTTACATCCGCAAAAAAGCGGTTTCTCTCTTCGTCGCTAATATCTACAATCTCACTTACATGATCTTTGTATGCCACAATGCATCTGCCTGGCTTGCTCTGTTCTTTAAATAAAATAAGCTGGCTCACATCCAAATCACATATTTTAATACCAAACTTTGCTAAAAGTTCTCCTCCCTGGCAGTATCCGCAATTATCACCTTTCATATCTTCTACCTCCATATTTTACACATCTTTTTATGTAGTAAGCAGCACCAGCCGCCAAGTGTTCCTCCGGGATATTCTATGTGTGAACCGAGACACTGGCGATACGTTACCGTACTCCTCCCAGAACTGATGCCGCCTGCCTTTATTATATACGCATAAGCGATAAAAGTAAATATTTAAACATTACATGCGGATGCAATCAACTGCATGTCACCTTGTAAATTAACATCACCATAACCATACGGAAGAATAAAATGGTCTCCTTTTTTTATTTCATTGCCATTTAACGTCCCTTCTCCTCTGGTAACGCTCATAAGCATAAAAGACTGGTCTTGTTTTATTGTAACAGGCTTAGTAACATCTAACTTCCATACCCTATAATATTCACATTCAATAAGGAGATTCATTACATTCTCAGGCATAACACCTGTTTTTTTAATATAATCTTCCAAGGGTTTTGCCGGAACCGTAATCATTTCAAGCGCCTTATCTAAATGAAGCTCTCTGGGTTTTCCGTTAGTTAAACGGTCAAAATCATATACCCTATAGGTAATGTCGCTGTTTTGCTGTATTTCTAAAATCATCAGGCCGCCGCCAAACGTATGTATGGTTCCGGGCTCAATCTGGATGAAATCATCTTTTTCCACATGAACCTCGCGAATCAAATCCTTCCATTCGCCCTTATGAACCATTTCCCTGAGTTCTTCCCTTGTGCCTGCATTATGTCCTACTACAAGGCTGGACTCTTCTTTGCTGTCCAATACATACCAGCATTCCATCTTGCCAAACGAACCGTTTTCATGTTCCTTTGCATAAGCGTCGTCCGGATGCACCTGAATACTGGAATAGCCCTGCGCATCAATGATTTTAACTAAAAGAGGGAAACGATCCAGACCGGTATTTCCAAATAAATCCGGTTCCTTCTCCCAAAGTTCGGATAGCGTATATCCATCATATTTACCGCCCTTAACGGTACAATCTCCGTTAGGGTGAGCGCTTATCGCCCAACATTCCCCGGTATTATCACCCGGAATCTGATAGGGCCAGTCCTCCCCTAACCTGTTACCGCCCCACAGCATCTGTTTAAAAACAGGATTTATAAATAGAATGGAATGTTCTGGATAATTCATTATTTTCCATTTCCTCCTAAGGTTTGTTCAACACACTAATGTTCTTATTGTACTATCTATTTATTGAAATAACAATCCATAAATTTTTTCTAACTATATTTTAATTTACGGTTCTTAACTTTAATTCTTGGACTCCGGAAGACGCAGCCGTAGGAAACGCTTCGCCATCTGCCTTAAATTAAGCGGCAATATAGGATAAACA